>JAYSUK010000395.1:0-23530 GCA_043719085.1 Burkholderiales bacterium
GCAGCCTCGATGGCAATCAACGAAACGGTGGTGGATCGACCGTGGGATTTCTGGAAGGCAAAGGCGCGGGTGGCGTTGGCGGGACTGGCGCGGTAGCCGCGTCGCTCAGGTGCTCGTAACGCCGGAAACCAAAACCGATAGATGCGGCGCATCAGTCGCAGGCAATGAGCGCTTCTGCCCGATGACAAAGCTGTCACTTTTTTCACCGAACTGCAATGTTTAATTCGGACTGCGTCTACACATGGTGGCAATCAAGCCGTCGTGAATCAGCGCAAATCGCTGGGATGGGCCAATGAAGCTACTGTTAGTTGAGGACGAACAAAAAATTGCGGCGTTCGTCATGGCAGGACTGGCAGCACGCGGCTTTGACATAGCGCATGTCACTGATGGCGACGCGGCATTTGCGCTGGCCTGTGAAAAGCAGTTCGACGTCATCGTACTCGACATCATGCTGCCCAAGCGCGATGGATTATCGGTCCTCAAAGGACTGCGCGACGGTGGCATCCTGACGCCAGTCATCCTGCTCACGGCGAGAAATGAGCTGGATGATCGAGTGACCGGGCTCGACCTTGGGGCCGACGATTATTTGGCGAAACCGTTTTACGTCGAAGAGCTGGTGGCGCGCATTCATGCGCTGCAAAGACGCTCATCGGGGGATGGCCAGAACAGTTTGCAGATTGGGCCGTTCATTCTTGATCGACTGACGCGGCAGGTGCGCTTCAGGGGTTGCGTCACCGAGCTGACGGGGCGTGAATTCAGTCACGCTCGAATATTTGATGCGCTCCAGCGGCCAATTGTTTACCCGCACCCAGATTTTGGAACACACATGGGGCTACGACTTTGATCCGGGCACCAACGTGGTGGACGTGTGTGTCAAACGCATTCGCAGCAAGCTTGCAGCGATAGATGGAAGCGGCGAAACGGCGTCGCTGATTGAGTCGGTGCGCGGCACCGGCTATCGATTCCGGCCGATCGCGTAGGCCGACTCTAGGTGACAATCTCCTTTCGCACGCGGTTGTTTGTTGTCGCCTCCCTGATCGTCGCAACCGTGTTGACGTCGGTGATGTTCGTTGGATGGTCACGCGTGCTCGCGTTTGAAGTTGGGCGTCTTGATGAACGCCTCTGCCTTGAGGCAAGGGGCTTGCAGTCAAAGCGGCCTCGTGGTGGCGCGCCGCGCGATTTTTCGCTTGACCCGGCACGCATTGAGGCAGACATTGCGAAAAAATTGCGCGTGACATCGGGCGCACAGTTGATGTTGACACTTTACGGCGACGCGCAGTTGTTGCAGCAACTTTTTAACAATCTGATCAGCAACGCCACGCAGTATTGCCAACCGAGCGGCTGGATTGACATCAGCGCGACGCGAGTTCCGTCAGGCATCGCAGTGGTGTTCGCAAACGCGACCAGCGTCATCACCGAGACGGAGCGGCAACGCTTTTTTGAGCGTTTTTATCGCGGTGATCCATCACGTCAACGAGATCTTGACGGTATTGGGCTGGGCCTGAGCTTAGCTCGCGAAATTGTGCGTGCGCACGGCGGTGAGATGACGCTTGAGCAGAGCCCACTGGACCAGGTGAGATTGCATATTATTCTTGCGCAATCGATTTCGTAGCGCTGTGGCGTCTGACACCAACCCGAGGGCGCGACCTTGCGCTCGATGACAAAGATGTAATTTTTAGCGTCTGCGTGCTCGCTACCATGCGTAGTCAGCAATTTTGTTGAATTAATAGTGTTTGCAAGGCGTCCTCATGAACCTGAAGCTCCACCCCACACACACCAGACGCGCCAGACGCGCAGCGACAGTCGTCCTGTCTGCGCTCATGAGTATTGGCGTCACGACAGCAGCGACGGTGACCGTGGTCGAGTTCTACAGCACGGCGTTGGACGCGTACTTCATTACGGGCCGCACCACTGAGCAGACGTTGCTCGATGCCAACGCCACGTTCCGTCGCACCGGGATGAGCTTCTCCGCGACCAGTATCGATTCGGCGACCGCCACCCAATCCAGAATCTGTCGCTTCTACGTGAGCGCCGCGTCCCCTTTTGTGAGTTCGCATTTTTACGGCAGTCAGGGCAGCACCAACCAGACTTACGACTGCGAATGGCTTCGCACGAACACGCCGGCGAGCTTCAGTTTTGAGGGCTACGACTTTGCAGTCAATGCCCCAGTGAGCAATGTCTGCACGACGGGTAGCACTCCCGTGTATCGCGGCTTCCGTTCGCTATCGACGCCGAACAACGGCAAGACCTCGAACCATCGCTACACCACGAGTAGCAGCTCCTACGCGACTGCCGAGGCGAGCGGCTATCGGCGCGAGGGCGTGCAGTTTTGCGCGTCCGCAGCGACCGATGTGTCGATCCCATCGGCCACCGCTGACTTCACGCTCACGAGTAGCGCAGCGCTCAACGGGGGCGTGTTGCCCAGCGCGTTCACCTGCGACGGCGTGAACGCCACACCGCCGTTGGCGTGGGCCAATGCGCCGGTAGCGGCTCAAGCGTTTGCCGTGCTCATGACGACCCTTCCGGGCGACGGCACTACCAAGTGGAACTGGCTGCTATACAACGTGCCGGCAACCGCCACCGGCCTTGCGATGAACGCCAGTGGCGTCGGCGCGCTGGGCGCAGCCGACGACGGCGCGGGTAACGCGTATGCGCCGCCCTGCTCGCAGGGGCCAGCCGCAAAAACATACACCTTCACCGTCTATGCGCTCGCCGCGCCGCTCAGTTTTTCGCTGGCGGCCAACCAGATCAAAGGGCAGATCGTGACCGACGCGATTGAACGCGTTAAGCTCGCCTCGGCCGCGCTCAATGTGAGCTACATGCGCAGCACCGCACCGAGCACTGCCGCCGCCATCAACTGCGCACAAATTCAGTCCTCCACGGCGGCGTACGGAGCCACCGTCGCCGTCGATTGCAGTGCCAGCGACTATGGCAAGATCGCTTCTCGCGGCATAGCCAGTCACGTCATGATGAACGGCATCACCGCGACCAACCTTCAGCTGCCGATCCCGCAAAAATTTGTGGGCAGCAACGCATGGAATATTCCCCTGCTGCCGACCATCGCCGCGACGCCCACGTCGGTGAACGATGGCCCTATTGGAGTAGCCGTCAACGGCGTGCCGATTTTCAATCCGTGCAAGCAGGGCGGTTGTCAAAATGGCGACACCAAAGTGCTTGGCGAACTCGACATCTGTAACGGCCACGCCGGACGCGCTGACGACTATCACTATCACGCCGCACCGACCTGCCTGATGGCCGATCAGCCCGCGCATTTTTGGGACACCCATCCGCTCGGTTGGGCACTCGATGGCTTCGCTATTTTTGGCTACAACGATGCGGCAGGCACCACCGCTGCGCGCGACGCGATTTGCGGCGGCAACACCCGGACGACAGCCAACTCCCCGACCGGCTATAGCTATCACGTTACCGACACCGCCCCTTATGTCATGTCCTGTTTGCGCGGCACACCGAGCCCCGATCTCGCCGGTCAGGGCGCGAAATACACGCCCCTCCGCCAACCGCCGGTGACACCGTTTCCAGCATCGAACATGACGCTTGCCACCGACGCAACGGACGGTTTTCAGGTGCTGCAATTCAGCTCTAACCGCGCGTTCCAGACCACAGCAACCGGCACCGACAGCTACGCCAACGCAGCGGGCAGCTACCGCATTCGCTACAAGGCTGTCACAGGCACCGCACTCACCACGCTTCTCGCGCAAACAGCGAATGCGAACAAGACCGAATGCTGGACATTTCAGTTCACCACCAGCACCGGCACGCTCAGCCAACCGACCACGTCGTATTGCCGCTAGTCATGGCAATATTTACAAAGTCTCGCTGTTTGCACTGGTGTGTGGCCGCGTTGTTGCCGCTGCTGGGGACTCAGCTGTCAAGCGCACACGAACTCACTGAAAACCGTGCCACGATGGTGCTGCGTGACCATAATCATGTGGCGATCACGTTGTATCTTAACTATTCCGAAGTGTTGCATCGAACGCTGGCGCCTGAGCAAAGTTTTGCCGAATTCGTGCTCGCGGTTTCGGCGCTGCCACCGAAGCAGTTCGAAGCACAACTGCAGACCGCGCAGACCCGGCTTCAGGCGCAACTAAAGGTGTTGCCGCGTCCGGCGGGAGAGGCCGCATTGCGACGCTGGGTGTGGCCCGCTGCAACGCGTGTGCAGGCGCTGTTGCGAGACCGCGCAATGCAGATGATTGCCACCCCCAACGACCACGCCCATGAGCCGCCAATGGAGGTGCGCGTCGAACTACGAACCTCAGGTCGCGTGACTACGATCAGCGCCGTTTTTCCACCCGAGTTTCGCCGCGTGCTAGTCGTGTCGTACCGCCCGAATCAGACGTGGGCGGAACCGGGGGAGCCAGCGACGGAAATCAAGTTTGAGTGATGGTTAGTAGGGCGCTGGTCACCAGGCGGTAGCGGTTTCAAGGGCGCGCAATGGCGACTCTAGCGTCGTGTCCCGTTAGAAATGACGGTATAGCGCGCCGCCATCGGTGGGCAGGCCCCGGCGCAAAACGCAGCGCATGCCGCTGACCTGCCCCCCGCCACCATACCAACGATTCATCCGAGAATCCGGTTGCAAGGTTAACTGATAGTTTCTGGTGTGTTCTGTGTGATGGATGAAGCTTCTCGCACAGCATCGTTAGTGAACTGCCGATGCTGTGCGGCGAATTTCGCGGGCGGGATTCGCCCGATGCTGCTGTGCGGTCGCACCTCGTTGTAGTCACGTCGCCAGCGTGTGCTCTCGGCTCTAGCCTCTGCGAGGCTGGTGAACCAGTGCTCGTTCAAACATTCATCTCGAAAGCTGCCGTTGAAACTTTCAATATAGGCGTTCTGCGTAGGGCAACCGGGTTGGATCAGGATGTGCTTGATCTGGTGTGATTGTGTCCATGCCAGAAACGCTTTGGCGATGAACTCTGGGCCGTTGTCGGTTCGTACCGCTTGCGGGTAGCCACGGAACTGTGCTGCTTCATCGAGTAGCCGCGTGACGTAGCTCGCGCCCATCCCGAAATCAACGGCCATCTGCACACACTCGCGCGTGAAGTCGTCCGCCACCGTCAGAAACTTCAATCTGCGCCCTGTACTCAAACTGTCGCTGACGAAATCTAGACTCCATGTTTGATTAACCGTCTCGGCCTGAACAAGCGCTACCCGCTCGCCATAGCGCTTGGCCTTCACTTTCCTGCGAACGGCCAGCCCCGCTTCGCTGTAGAGCCGATAGATGCGTTTGTGATTAATCCCCGGATGCTGCGGGCGCAGCAGATCATGAATCATGCGGTAGCCCGCACGGCGACGCGTGTGCGCAATCTCGGTGATTCGGTGGCTCAGTGTGGTGTTGAGTTCGCTGGGCAGTGCCGGGTTTCGGTAACTGTCTCGGGATAGCCCCACCAGTGTGCAGGCGTGGCGCTCCGACAGATGATGTTCTATGACCATCGTCGCAATTGCCTCGCGCTTCACCGGTGGGGCTAGCGCCGTGTTTACCTAAACCCGGCCGAACACGCTTTTTAGCGCGTGAATATCCAGATGCGCCTCCGCGAGCAGTTTCTTCAACTTGCTGTTCTCGCTCTCCAGCTCTTTGAGCCGTTTGGCTTCCGACACATTCATGCCGCCGTATTTCGCTCGCCATTTGTAGAAGCTGGCATCGCTGAACCCATGTTTACGACACAAGTCCTTCACTGGCATACCCGCCTCAACCTGGCGCAGAAATCCGATGATCTGTTCTTCCGTGTATTTGCTCTTTCTCATGTCCGTCGTTCTCCAAAATTGACGGATCCTTCGGAAATATCGCTGGTACGCTATGCGGGGAGCAGGTCACGGCAGGGCGGCCCCGACATGCCGCGCCGAGCGTCTGTGGGGGATGCGTTTGCTCAGCGCTTGCAGCTCCGATGGGCTGTCTGGCCACACGCACGAGTCGCTTGAGACAGGCGATGGCGTGCTTTCGCCCCACCGCTGCGTTGGCAGAGTATTCGTCGAGCATTATGCCCTTCTCAATGCGCCCTGCCAACGCGTAGCGCCCGACTATCGACAACAGATACGCGCGTCGTTCCTGCTCACTGATTTCGGTGTCCTTCGCTGTCTGCGTCGGTAACCTCAACTTATGAGTCAACGAAACCCCGAAAGTACGATTTACTTATGAGTCACCGCGTTCCAGAGAAAGGCCAATGGCGAAAATCGCTAAACTTTCTTGTTGAAAAATACCTGCTTCGCGGCCCATGCCAACACGCCCAAATCATCTAACCACCCGATGACAGGAATCACGTCGGGGATCAGGTCTAGCGGCGATACGATGTAGAGAAATGCGAGCAGCGCGATGATCGCGCGCTTCCACTTTGCCTGCGATTTGAGTGGCTGACGAGTGCCTGGTATGACGGTGGGAATCTGCTCGGCTGATTGGGCTGTTTGGGCGGACATGGACGACTCCTGAGGGTTCAAATACGGACTACGCGACCGACAACGCGCGTTTGACGGCAACCTGCACAGCCAAGCTTACTTTCACCGCTTGTGGTGCAGCGACGCTAACGCGGAGTGCGTCGAATTTGTTGACAGCGGTCCATATGGTGTTCACGGCCTCCGCGCCGCTGTGAGGCGTTTGAACAATTCGGAAGCAGCTTTTGTTGCGGCTGTCATCGGGCTCCACACGGCCCCGTTCTGTCAATCGCTCACGCGCAGTTTGCACGTGAACGTCGGCGACAGAGATGATCAGACGGAGCCGGCCCGAACATTCCGTCGGCCCGGCGTCCCTAGATTTTCTGCATATTTTCAAGCTCGAACGATGTGCTTCGGCCCGCTACCAAATCAGCGATCAGCCGCCCCGATCCACAGCTCATCGTCCAACCGATGTGACCTTGCCCGCAATTCCAGTAAACGTTGTCGAATCGACTATCTCGTTGAATGATCGGCGTTGACGACGGTGTCATCGGACGCTGACAGGCCCAGTACTCGGTCTTGCAGCTAAACCAGTCCAGCGCGCCGGGGAACAGCGCCTCGAAATGCACACGATGCGGCAGGAAGTCAGCATCGGTGAAATGATTGTGCTGGCCTGAAAATACCGCGCCTGTGGTGATGCGCATGACAGCCCCGTGAGCACTTTGCAGCGGGCAATAGGCGATCAGCGAATCCTCGCAAATGCCGCCGCGTTGGGGCGCGCGGGACGGGTCTTTTACTGGCACTGTGACCGAGAAACCTTTGACCGGGTAGATCGGAATATGCACCCCGAGCATTCGTGCGAAGTGCGGCGTTTGTGGGCCGAGGGCGACGACGAATGCGTCGGCGATTAGTTCGCGCGCAGGTGTGTTGAGCTGAAACGCGCGGTCTTGCTGCCCCAGTTTTGCGCTGACTGTTTCGCCGTAGGAGAAACGCACGGGTCGTTCGGTTTGTGTAGCAAGCCAGATTGCCAACTGTCGGGCAAACGCACGCGAATCGCCTTGTGCGTCACTCACAGCAAATGTGCCGCCAACGACGGTGGACGACGCCAACGACGGCTCAAGCGCCAACACTTCGTCGCGAGACAACACGCGTACTTCATAGCCGTGCTCACCCACAAGCGCGGCGCGAGCTCGCGCTGAATTCATCGTGGCAACGCTGGTGCACGCATAGAGCAGGCCATTGCGTCGGTATCCGCAATCAACGCTCGTTTGCATCAACGTCTCTTCCAGTTCGCTCTGGCAAAAACGAGCGAATGAGAGCTTGGCTTTGGTCAACCGCTCATAGTCACGCTGATTCGCGTAGGACAGAAATTCTCGTCCCCAACGCCACAACGAAGGATCGAATATTTTGGAAACGCGCATCGGAGCCGACGAATCAGTGAACGCTCGCCAGATAGTTTTGTGCACGCTCGGCGTGGGCCACGGCAATGCGCGCGAAGCCGAGACGAGGCAGGCGTTGGCATAACTGGTGACGCTCGCAGGCTCGGCGCGTTGCTCGACAACTTCCACGTCGTAACCGGCGCGCCAAAGGTAGTACGCTGAGGCGACGCCGATTAATCCAGCGCCGAGTACAACCACCTTCATAAAAGCAAGTCCGTCAGAGCGCGAACGTCGCAGTCACTGGCGCATGATCCGACGGCTTTTCACCCTTGCGCTCATTACGATCAATCACACATTCAGTGCACGTGTCGGCCATCGCGGGTGAGGCAAGTATGTGATCAATGCGCATGCCGTTATTTTTCGGGAACCCGAGCATGCGGTAATCCCACCAGCTAAACGTTTTTGGCGGTTGATCGAATTTGCGGAAGCAGTCGACCAGCTCAAGTCCAATCCAGTGATTGAACACGGCACGCTCCTGATCTGTGCACAGCACCTGCCCAAACCACAGCGCCGGATTGTGCACATCGGCATCGGTCGGCGCGATATTGAAGTCGCCGACCACTACGAGCTTGGGATGTGAAGCGCGCTCTGCGGCAAGCCAAGCGCTCACAGCGTCGAGCCAGCGCAGCTTGTACTGGAACTTGTCGGAATCGACCGATTGGCCATTGACCACGTAGAGATTGATCACGCGAACATCGCCGATAGTCACCGCGATGGCGCGGCGCTGTTCGTCGTCATAACCGGGCACGCCCACCACCACATCGGTGAACTCGGGCAACGTCTTTTTGGCGAGGATCGCCACTCCGTTGTACGTCTTCTGACCGGATACAGCGGCGCGATAGCCAAGCGCATCGAAGGTGTCATGCGGAAATTTATGCGTCTCTAACTTCAGCTCTTGCAGGCAGAGCACATCGCTCTGATGGGCTCCAAGCCACGCCCGTGCGCGATCATGTCGTGCGGTGAGCGAATTGACGTTCCAGGTGGTGAGCTTCAAAGCAAACGCTAGCCTTTTCCCGGAGTGACGGCTTTCGCTTTATCGCCCTCGCCGGCGGGAGCGGGGGCACCCTTTGGCACTGGCGTGTCCATTCCGGCGCGATCTTCAACGGGTTTCGGCTTGGAAAAAGGGGGGGACTTTGGGTAACCCGCTGCGTCAAGGGCTGACGCCCAGCTCGACTCGCTCCAGCCGGATAATTGTTTGTCACCCACTTTGATGACGGGCACCACGGAACCACCGGTTGCGTCCTTGAACTTTTTGTTCAGTTCAAGGCTTCTGGTGGGGTCAACCACGGTGTGGGGAATGCCGCGCTTGTTGAGGTACGCCTTTGCTGCGTCACAGGATTCGCCGCATTCGCTGACGTAAACGGTCACCGGATTCTTCTTTTGTGCGTCTTGTGCCGTTAATGGCAAATCGTTGTTCTGAATCGAGTTGCCGCCGACGTTTTTCTCTTGAACGTTTTTAGTGCCCGGCGGAGGTGGCTGATCCGAATATTGCACGCGACCAGCGGCATCAACCCAACGATACACCTGTTGCGCATGCGCCGTTGTCAACCCGACTATCGTTTGAATGGCAACTAATAACAGGACGGTGCTGAGTAGCGATTTCATGTCAAAACTCCTTCATTCACGCTAATGTGCCACCATACCATGATGCCGCAACAGCGCGTCGACCGACGGTTGTCGGCCTCGGAAAGCTACAAAATTCGTCATCGCATCCCGGCTGCCGCCGCGCCCCAGCACTTCGTGACGGAACGCACTGCCCGCGACAGGCGACAACACGCCTTCTTCTTCAAAGCGGCTGAACGCGTCGGCAGAAAGTACCTCGGCCCACTTGTAGCTGTAGTACCCGGCCGCGTAACCGCCGCCAAAAATGTGCGCGAACGACCACGGCATGCGGTTGTAAGCCGGTGGCGTAATCACTGCCACTTCACTGCGCACTTCAGCGAGCATTTTGAGCACCGCGTCGCCACTAGCGTTGCGATTTTCTGCGTGCAACCGCATGTCAAACAGCGCGGCCTCCATCTGCCGCACCGTACCCATACCCGATTGGAAATTTTTCGCGGCGATCATTTTGTCGAAAAGATCGCGTGGCAGCGGATCGCCAGTTTCGGCATGTTGCGTCATGTGCGTGAGCACGTCCCATTCCCAGCAATAGTTTTCCATAAACTGGCTGGGTAACTCAACCGCATCCCACTCCACATGACCGAAGCCTGACACGCCCAGGGTGGCCACTTCGGTCAACAACAAATGCAGGCCATGACCAAATTCGTGAAACAACGTGATCACGTCATCATGCGTAAAAAGCGCCGGCTTGCCGCCAACGGGCGCAGCGAAATTGCAGGTCATGTACGCCACAGGTGTCTGCAATTGGCCGTGATTTAGGCGACGGTCTCGCGCCGAGTCGGCCCACGCGCCGCCGCGCTTGTGGTCGCGAGCATAAAGATCAAAGTAGAACTCGCCAATGCGACTTCCAAACTCGTCATGCACTTCAAAGAAACGCACGTCCTTGTGCCACGCGGAGGCTTCTGCCTCAACGATTTTTACCGAATAGATACTTTCAACCACCCGGAAAAGGCCCGCAATCACGCGGTCTTCCGGAAAGTATTGGCGCACTGCCTCGTCGCTGAATGCGTAACGCTGCTCACGCAGCTTTTCTGACGCAAACATCACGTCGGGTGACTGCAAATCGCTGACCCCCAATTCGGCGGCGGCGAAGGCTTTCAGCTCGGCGAGATCACGCTCTGCGAACGGTTTGGCACGGGTGGCCATGTCGCGAATAAAGTCGAGTACCTGCTGCGGCGAATCGGCCATTTTCGGCACCAGCGACAATTCAGCGAAGTTGGCGAAACCGAGCAACTTTGCCTCCTCGGAGCGCAGCGCGATGATGGTTTCAATGTGGCCACCATTATCGAATCTGACGTCGCCAGCGTCACTTGCGCGCGTTACGTTGGCGCGGTACATCTGTGCGCGCAGTGCAGCCGATTCTGCGTACTGCATGACGGGCAGAAAGCACGGCGCTTGCAGCGTCAGGCGGCATAGGCCCTCTGCTAATGTCGCTTCAACCGCTTTTGCTCGCGCAGTTGCGATCACGTCGGCGGGCACGCCTTTGAGTTCGCTCTCCGGTACGTCAAGAAAGAACGCGTTGGTCGCATCAAGCACATTGTCTTCAAACTTTGACTGTGTCTCGGCCAGCAATTCCTGAATCGCCGCATAACGCGCGCGCGCTTCACCCTCCAATTCAACGCCGCTCAAGCGAAAATCACGCACCTCATGATTGACCAGCGCGCGTTGTTCGTCGGTCAGGCTAACGGGGTTTTCGGCGAGTATTTTGTAGCGTTCGAACAGCGTACGGTTAAGTCCGACTTCGGTGTAGAACTGCGTTACTTTCGGCAAGGCCGCGTTATGAGCGTCGCGAAGCGCGGGACTGCTGATCACCGCGTTGAGATGCGCCACGGCGCCCCACGCGCGCCCCAGCCGTTCAGTCGCATCCTGCAATGGCGCAACGACGGTGTCCCATGAGAGGGGCTCGGCCGTAGTCGCGGCGGCGACTGCGCTGCGCGCCTCTTCGATCAATTGCTCGATAGCCGGGTTGACGTGCTCCGGCACGATATCGGCGAAGCGGGGCAGGGACGTGAAATCGAGAAGGGGATTCAAAGGTTACTCCAACGCAATGCTGTTCAAATTCAGGGTTTCGACATCGGCTAGCGCTGTTACGTTCACTCGCTGCCCATAATGCATCTCGCCGGTCACGGCATGCTCACGGGCCCACCGCTGATAGGTGGGCAACAGCGCAAATCGTTGGTCGCTGGGCCACGTTTTACATTCGGCCACCGACAATAATCCGATACTGGCCAGCGTGCGCCTGGGTTGCCCGAGACTCACGTAGCCGTCCGCTTCGAGCGCAAATTCACCGCCCGGTTCACCGACCGCCGACGGCACTAAAACAAAGTGGGCTTTGGTTTGCGCCTTTTCAATAGCGACGGCGCGTTGCGCTAGCCGCGCATAGTCGAAGTCGCTGTAAACATCGGCGCTGACCAGCACCACGACGCTCGATTGAAAATGGCGACTGGCCGTGGCCACCCCACCGCCGCTTTCCAGCGGAACGGCCTCCAGCGAATAAATCAACTCGCAACCGAAGCGGGAGCCGTCGCCCAGCGCGGCGATCAACATGTCGGCAAGATAGCTGGCATTGATCACAATTCGCTTGATGCCGACAGCGACCAGTTTGCGGATGTGGTGCTCGATCAATGGCGCTCCGCGCACCAGCACCAACGGTTTCGGCAGCCGGTCGGTTAATGGTCGCATGCGCTCGCCGCGCCCGGCGGCTAGGATCATGGCTTCACTGAGCGCCGTCAAAACGTGTACCCCACTTTCGAGGCCACGCCCTCCAGTCGATCAAACAAGCGCAATAGCGGGGTAAACGCCTGATAGCGTTTGGCCACGTGGCGCATGTATTGCACAAAGCGCGGCGTGTCAGCGAGGTACTTCGGTTTGCCGTCGCGGTAGTTGATGCGCGCGAAGATGCCCAGCACTTTCAGGTGCCGCTGCAAACCCATCCATTCCATCTCGCGATAAAACTCGGAAAAATCAGCGCGCACGGGCAGACCGACCTTCTTCGCCTGATCCCAGTATCGGGCGGTCCAGTCGATGATTTGCGGCTCTTCCCAGCTCAAAAACGCGTCGCGCATGAGGGATGCCACGTCATACGTGATCGGGCCAATCACAGCGTCTTGGTAGTCGATCACGCCTGGGTTCTGCGCTGGTGTCACCATCAGGTTGCGCGGCATGTAGTCGCGGTGCACCAGCACCGTTGGCTGCGCCAGCGCGCTTGCGATCAGAGCTGCATACACGCGCTCCAAAGCATTCTTTTCGTCGTTGGTCAACTCGGCGTTTAGATGGCGATCAAGATACCAATCCGGGAACAGCGTGATCTCGCGGCGCAGCAACGCGGCATCGTAATGGTTTAGGGGAGTAGCAGCGAGCAGTGGATCGATCTGTTGCAGGCGAACGAGCGAAGCAATTGCGTCGGAAAACAGTGATTGGCGCGTTGATTGGTCAGCCTCAGCAAGTGCTGCCAGGTACGTCGTGGGCCCAAAGTCGTCCAGCAGCAAAAATCCGCGCTCTGCATCCTGCGCCAAAATCGCGGGCACATGCACGCCGCCCCCCGCCAAAAGGTGGGTCATATTGAGGAACGGGCGTACGTCCTCAGTCGGCGGCGGCGCGTCCATCACGACGGCTGTCGCGCCGCCCGCGCTAGTCACCCGAAAATAGCGGCGAAAACTGGCATCTTCGGAGGCCGAGCCGATGCTTGTCCAAGCGCCGCCGTCGGGAGCGGTGAGCAGCGCAAGCCAAGCGATGGCTTCATCAAGGCGAGAATCAGTTTCAGCAGGGGGAAGGTCTGTGCGGAGCATCGAGTCAGCAGTGCGACGAGCACGGTAGCGCATCGCTTCCGTAACGTCTTGATTTGTCGGCTAAACTTGCAAGTCTATCAAGCCTTCAAACGCATGCGCAGCGCACGCCCAGCCTCAATTTTGCACCGCCTTAACCGTCCTGTTCTCACCCTATGCGCTGCCCTTTGTGCCGTGAGCAACGTTCACGCCCAAGGCATGTGTTCGGCGGCTGTGACGACGGCGGTGGCAGGCCAGATGGCGACGGTCGCGGCCGACCGCGCGCGCGCCACCGCGCCCTACTGCTACAGCAACGCTACCTCCAATAGCAGCTACCCGTTGCAGCTTCGCCCTCCAGTGGCGGGAGCGAAAGAAACTGCCACCATTACCGCTGTGGAATCCACAGGTGTCAACAACCAGTATTTTCAGGCTGAGGGCAAGGTCGACGCTCGCACCCCATCGCGGCAAATTCTCTCTGACTGGATGCGCTACGAATTCGACATCGACACCATCAAGGCCAAAGGCAACGTGGTAATTCGCTCGTGGCAGGACTTGGTGACCGGGCCTGAGCTTGAGTATAGGCGCGACACGGAAACGGGCTTTATGAAGCAGCCCACATTTGTGTTGGGGCTTTACAAAGGGCGCGGCAAAGCTGACGAGTTGCTGTTCACCGGCCCTGCGAAATACCGGGTGCTGCGCGGCGACTACACCACTTGCGTGGGTGATTCTCCGGCATGGCATCTGCAGATGGGCCAGCTCGACATCGACGAGGCCAGCGGTGTCGGGGTTGCCCGCGACGCGCGTGTTTATTTGGGCCCGTTGCCGGTCGCGTGGTTACCCAAATTCAGTTTTCCGCTAAAAAACGAGCGCAAGAGCGGCTTTTTGGCGGCCACGTATGGCACCAGCGGCAACCGCGGTTTTGATCTGCAAGTTCCGTATTACTTTAATCTCGCACCCAACTATGATGCGACGTTAACGCCACGGATAATGACCAAACGTGGGGTGTTGTTTAACGGTCAGGCCCGCTATATCTTCAACACGCCGATTGGCACGGCAGTGGGACAGTGGGACGGCGAAATTTTGCCCAAAGACAGGCTGGCCGGCGTCTCGCGCGACGCGACAAATTTCCGCCACACGCAGATTTTCACGCCAAACCTGACGCTTGCCGTTAATTACAGCCACGTGTCTGATGCGCGCTATTTTATTGATCTGGCGGACTTTGTCTCCATCACCTCCATCACCACGCTGCCTCGTGACGCGACGCTGACCTATCGCAATTCAGGTTGGACGTTTATCGCCAAGGCGCAGCGCTTCCAGACGCTGCAAGATCCGGCGGCGCTGGTATTGCCGCCTTATGACCGGGTGCCGCAACTGTCTGCAGAGTCGCCTGAGTATCGCCCGATTGCCGACCAGCGACTGGTGCTCAGCATGGCCAGTGACGTCACGCGATTTGAGTATCCCAACGCGGCATTTCCGTCAGGCTATCGTGCCTATGCCTACGGCACGATGGCCTGGAAGTACGACACGCCGGGCAGCTTTTTGACGCCCAAAGTTGGCCTGCATGCGTCTCGCTATCAGTTGATTGGCCAGTTTGACGACTATCGCGATTCGACGCGCATCATTCCACTGGCCAGCATTGACGGTGGCCTGCGTTTCGAACGCAAGGCCTCGGTATTCGGCGTTGCCTTTGTGCAAACGCTCGAGCCGCGCGCCATGTTTACCTACATTCCGTTTCGCGACCAGAGCCAGACCCCCGTGTTTGACACTGCGTTGGCCGATTTCAATTCGTTGCAACTGTTTAGCGAAAACCGCTATATCGGCCAGGATCGCATTGGTGACACCCAGCAGCTCTCGGTTGGTATCACGTCCCGCTGGCTCGATGCAGACTCACAAAAAGAGCGTCTGCGAGTGACGCTGGGCGAGCGTTTTTATTTCAGCAATCAGAAGGTCACTCTTGGAGAAGCTGCGCGCGATCGCAACAGCTCCGACCTGCTCATCTCTGCGCAGGGGCGCATCACCGACGCGCTATATGTTGAAGCCAATTCGCAGTTCAACGCGAGTGAAGGCCAGACCGAGCGCTATGCTTTCGGTCTGCGTTACTCGCCCGAGCGTTCGAAGACGCTCAACATCAATTACCGCGCGATTCGGGAGCTTGCCACGCTCTCTGGCCCGGTGCGTGTCAAGCAGATTGACGTTGCTGGGCAATGGCCGATTTATCGCGGCATTTATGTCGTGGGCCGCGTTAATTACTCAATTGCAGACCGCCGCACCACGGAGGGCGTGTTTGGCCTCGAATTCGATGGCTGCTGCTACGTGATTCGCGCTGTCGCGCAGCGCTTGACCACCTCTACGACCACTGCTACCAACACGTTCTTTTTGCAGCTTGAGCTGAACGGTCTGGGGCGGGTAGGCTCTAACCCATTGGACATCCTGAAACGTAATGTTCCCGGTTATTCTTTGCTGTACGAAAATCCAACCCGTCGCCGCATTGATGAACCCGCATCAACGCCCTCAGACGTGCTGTTTACGCCGTGGAATTCTGCGCCTCAGTGAAGCGCCCCCCCCCTCATCCTTTGATGCGAAACCATTCATCATGAAAACATCTCCCCACCCTCGCCTTAACCGCACTGGCTCAAATGTCATCGCGGGCTTGCTGCTCGCGGCAAGCCTGACGCTTAACGCCCAGCCGCAGACCGCACCCGCATCTGCTCGCGTGCAGCTCGTGGATCGCGTGGTTGCTGTGGTCAATGACGAGGTGATCACGCGCTACGATCTGACCGAGCAAAAACGCGCGGTCAGCGCTCAGCTGAAGCGACAGGGTGTGGCGATGCCGCCGGACGCCGAGCTTGATGCGCAGGTGCTGGAGCGGTTCGTCAACGAAAAAGTGCAGCTGCAATACGCCCGCGAAAATGGCGTTCGTGCCGATGACGAGACGGTGAATGCGTCGATGCAACGCATCGCGTCGGACAACAAAATGTCAATGCAGCAATTCGTTGCAGCGCTTCGTGCCGATGGCGTCACTATCGAAAAATTTCGCGATGAGCTGAAAAACGAAATTGTGCTCAATCGCCTGCGCGATCGCGAAGTGGAATCGCGCGTGGTGGTCACCGATTCCGAGATTGACACGTACATGGCGCTGACTAAGTTGCAGGGCGCCAATCAAACCGAATATCAGCTTGCCCATATCCTGATTCTGGTTCCCGAGCAGGCCACGCCCGATCAAGTCGAGGCACGCAAAAAGCGTGCAGAAGAAGCCGCCCGACAGCTCGCGGCAGGCACTGCCTTTGGTCAGGTGGCGGCGGTATTTTCCGACTCGAACGAAGCGGTGCAGGGTGGCGCGCTCGGCTGGCGCGAGGCTGACCGACTGCCAGCCCTTTATTCCACGGCTGCTGCGGCTATGAAAGTGGGCGAAAACAGTGGCGTGTTGCGCAGTGCTAACGGCTTTCACATTCTGCGTCTGATCGACAAACGCGCTGGTGGCGACGCCAAAGCGGTGGTTGAGCAAAACAAAGCGCGGCACATTCTGGTTCGAGTCAACGATTTGGTCGGAGAGGCAGAAGCCAGAACGAAAATTGAGCGGCTGCGCGACCGCATTGCCAGCGGATCAAAATTTGAGGAAGTGGCTAAAACTGGCAGCGAAGATGGCAGCGCCTCAAAAGGTGGTGAGCTGGGTTGGGTGTCGCCTGGGGACACCGTGGCGGAGTTTGAAGCCGCCATGAGCAAAGCCGCGGTCAACACCGTGGTGGGGCCGGTGCGCACGCAATTCGGTTTTCACCTCATCGAAGTGATGGAGCGGCGTAGTCAAGACGTGACCGCCGAGCGCACCCGGCAAAGCGCCCGTGTCGCACTGCGCGACCGCAAGGCGGACGAGGCGTATCAAACATGGCTGCGCGAGCTGCGTGACCGGGCCACGGTTGAAATCAAGCTGACTGAGGGCTAAACAGCGCACGCGCGCAGCAACAGCTTTTCTACGAAACCTCCTGTTCAATTGGACTAAACGTCCGTTTAGTCCAATATCGACTTAATACTTTTTACGGCGGGAGCCCGCCTCCAATAAGGCTTTCAGAGAAAAGCTGATCGGGCACACTGTACCGTCAGGCGTTACCACGCAACAAAATCAGCGTCGCGAGCCCCAGAAAAATAAAGAATCCGCCGGTGTCGGTCACTGCCGTGAGCAGCACGCTGGCACCCGCCGCCGGGTCTTGGCCGCGTCGATAGCGCCACATCGGAATCACCACGCCCATCAGCGAGGCGAGCACCAGATTCAGCGTCATGGCGAGTGCGAGCACTAACCCAAGCGCAAAATTTTTCTCCATCAACCCGATCACGAGGCCGATCACGCCGCCGAAAATCACGCCGTTAATCAGCGCCACGCTGATCTCTTTTTTCACCAGCCGACGGAAGTGTTCGGTGCCGACCTGCCCCAGGGCAATCGCGCGAGCGATCATGGTCAGCGTTTGGTTGCCCGAGTTGCCGCCAATACCCGCGACGATGGTTTGCAGCACCGCGAGTACCGCCAATTTTTCGATTGAGCCCTGAAATAAATCCGTCGCGCGCGAGGCCACGAACGCGGTGATCAGGTTCAACCCCAACCATTGCCAGCGGTTCTGCACGCTCTTCCACACGCTGGCAAAAATGTCTTCTTCTTCGCGCAAACCGGCCTGTTGCCGCAAGTCTTCTTCGGAGCTTTCGCGCACGAAATCGAGCACCTCGGCCACCGTCACACGGCCAATCAATTCACCCTTTGCGTCTACCACGGGCGCGGAAACCAGGTCGTAACGCTCGAACGCAGCGGCGGCGGAATCAGCATGATCCATTGGCTCAAAGCGAATCTTCGGCTCGACCATTAGCGCGGATACCAGCGTATCTTCATCGGAGACGAGAATCACGTTGGTCGGCAGCACTCCGATGAGTTTGTCGTCACGATCCACGACGAACACCTGATCGGTATTGGCAGGCAATTCATCGAAACGACGCAGGTAGCGCATCACCACTTCAAGCGTGACGTCACCACGCACCTCGATCATCTCAAAGTCCATCAACGCGCCGACCATTTCGTCTTCGTACGACATGGCTTGCCGCAGCTGCTCGCGCTCTTCCGGGTCGAGCGTGCGTTTGACGGCCTCAACCACCTCGCTTGGCAGGTCCGGCGCAAGCTCGGCCAGATCATCGGTATCGAGCTGCGACGCGGCGGCCAGCAGTTCTGGTGCGTCCATGCTCGCAATGAGACTTTCGCGCACCGCGTCGGACGTCTCGACCAGAATTTCGCCGTCGCGATCTGCCTTAACCAAGTCCCAGACGAAGATGCGCTCATCAAGCGGCAACGCTTCAAGAATGTGCGCAACGTCAGCCGGGTGCAGCCCTTCGAGTTGTGCCCGCAAGCGCGTGAGCACGCCCTGCACCACAGGGCTGCTCGACGGGTTGTCGAGCGTGTCGGCGAGACTTTCCGCGAAGCCGTAGAGCAGCCGGTACTGACGTACCAGCGAGATAACGTCGCTTAGGGCAATGCTGAGCGCATCATCGACGCTCGCGGAGAGCGACTCTTTTTCGAGGGCTTCGGGCATGACGATGAGGCTCTAATGTCCAACGAAAGAATTGGGTGAATGCGGGAGCCTAATTCTAATGGCGGTGCGCCAAGCGCAGGGTCGTTGAGACGTTAAGAAACAGCACGAGCCGAATGCACTCCGACAAACTGTCGCAGTTCAGCGAATGCAACGTCGTCGGTCAACACGCGCAGCCCCCCCGGCGCAAGACCGTCCACCCGCCACGGCCCAACCGCCACCCGAATTAGCCTCAACGTGGGAAGCCCAACATGCGCCGTCATACGCCGCACCTGACGATTTCGGCCTTCGCTGATGGTGAGCTCAATCCAGCTATCCGGGACACTTTTACGGACCCGAATCGGCGGCAAACGCGGCCACGGCTCGGCTATCTGCCCGAGCGCGCGACACTTCGCCGGACGCGTTGGCCCATCGTTCAACGCAACGCCACGAACAAGCTGCAGCGCATGCGCCTGGGTCGCTACGCCCTCCACCTGCGCCCAGTAAGTCTTCGTCACCCTGGACTGATTGCCAGCAATCGCCGCCTGCAACACGCCGTTATCAGTCAGCAACAACAATCCCTCGCTGTCCGCATCCAGCCGCCCAGCAGCGTAGACATCAGGAATGTCGATGAACTCCGCCAGCGTGCGCTCATGTGCGTCGCCGGTGAATTGCGAGAGAACGTTGAAGGGTTTGTTGAAAAGGACGAGCACGGCGCGCTAACGAAGCAGCGTCATCCCGGCGCGCTTTGCCGCGCGCGTGTCGAACGTCACCGTGGCGCCGCAACCCACGGCCTCACCCAAAATCGCAACAAGGCAATCCTGAAAATCGGCGCGCCGATCTCGTGACGCCGTGACCGCACGGGCAACAGCGGCGCGCTCGGCGAGTTCGAGCGCTTCTACTGCGAGAAAATCTTCAACCACCGCCATTTGTTGTTCAGCGTTGAAACCGTACAGCGCATCCAGCACCCACACGATTTCAAGCAATGTCACGAGGCTGACGTAACCCGGCTGCGCGGCTGATATTTCGTCGCGCATGAAGCGCAGCGCGCGCGCCGACTGCCGTGCGTCGTCTTTCAACAAAAAGCGCAGCAGAACGTTGGTGTCAATGCCAATCATGCGCCAAAGCGCTTCTTCATGCGGTTCCGTATCGCGGTGTCAATTTCATCGAGGCTGCGCGGTTGCATGACCAGATGCGCGTATTTGCCGTGTAGCGTCATCACCGACTGCCGCCGGGGCACGATCTCGAACCCATTCGGCGAACGAATGAAATCAATTTTGTCCCCCGCAGCAAGCCCCAGCGCATCACGAACCGCAGCCGGAATCGTGATTTGGCTTTTGCTTGAAATGGTGGCGGTGTGGGCGCTCATTGCATTGTTCCTTACGATGGGTAAGGAGAATAGCACGAACGTAGGGCGGAACGCTTGCGGTTCCGCCGGACGCGGTTGCCGCCACGTCACGCAGTTGAACCGCCTTCGGCGTAGGTACTAGTCGGAATCGCAAGCGTTCCAACCTACGCGGCTGCAGGAAAGGCCGCCGATTACTTCTTCTTAACCGGCGGCAAATCCGTACAAACCCCTTCCCAAACCTCCGCTGCCATCCCGACACTTTCACCCAGCGTCGGATGCGGGTGGATGGTCTTGGCGATGTCTATTGCGTCTGCGCCCATTTCTACGGCGAGGCACACCTCACCAATCAAATCGCCCGCATGCGTGCCGACGATGCCGCCGCCGATGATGCGATGCGTTTCGTCGTCGAAAATGAGCTTGGTGAAGCCTTCATCGCGGCCGTTGGCAATTGCGCGGCCGCTGGCAGCCCACGGGAATTTGCCGACGCTGTACCTGATGCCCTGCGCCTTGCATTCGTCTTCGGTTTTGCCTGCCCAGGCGACTTCGGGGTCGGTGTAGGCGACGCTCGGGATTTGTCGTGCGTCGAAGTACGCTTTTTCGCCGTGCGCGGCTTCGGCCGCGACGTGGCCCTCATGCACGGCCTTGTGCGCGAGCATCGGGTTGCCGACGATGTCGCCGATGGCAAAGATGTGCGGCACGTTGGTGCGCATTTGTTTGTCGACGCTGATGAAGCCGCGATCAGTGACCGCGACACCTGCTGCTTCGGCGTTGATCTTTTTACCGTTGGGTGAGCGACCGACTGCGACCAGCACGAGGTCATAGCGCTGCGCTTCTTTCGGTGCTTTCTCGCCTTCGAAAGTGACGTAGATGCCGTCTTTCTTCGCTTCCGCGCCGACGGTTTTCGTCTTTAACATCATGTTATCGAAGCGTGGCGCATTCACCTTTTCCCAGACCTTGACGAGGTCTTTGTCGGCACCGGCCATCACGCCGTCCATCATTTCGACCACATCGATGCGTGCGCCGAGTGATGAATACACGGTGGCCATTTCAAGACCGATGATGCCGCCGCCAATGACCAGCATGCGCTCGGGTTTTGTATCGAGCAGCAGCGCGCCGGTGGAGTCCACCACGCGCGGGTCTTCCGGCATGAACGGCAGCTTAACCGCCTGCGAGCCCGCAGCGATGATGCACTTCTGGAATTTGACGACTTTCTTTTCGCCGGTCATGTCCCATGACATGCCGCTGGTGACTTCAACCTCGATGTGATTCGCGTCGAGGAACTTACCGACACCGCGAACGACGTCAACCTTGCGCGCTTTGGCCATGCCCGCGAGTCCACCGGTGAGTTTTTTCACGACACCGTTTTTGAAGTCGCGCAGCTTGTCAATCTCAACCACGGGCTCGCCATACGAGATGCCGTGCTTGGCGAGCAACTTCACTTCTTCCATGATGGATGCCGTGTGCAGTAACGCTTTTGACGGGATGCAACCGACGTTGAGGCAGACGCCACCCAAGGTCGAGTAGCGCTCGATCAGCACAGTTTTCATGCCGAGATCGGCGGCGCGGAAGGCCGCGCTGTAGCCACCCGGACCGGCACCGAGCACGACCATTTCACATTCGATGTCGGCGTTGCCGGTGTAGCTCCCTCCCCCTGGGGGGGAGGGTTGGGGAGAGGGTGGTGGCGTTACGGGGGCGTTTGCGGAAATGGAGATTGGTGCGGGGTCCCCCGCCGTCCCCCCCAGGGGGAGGGAGTCAGCAGCCTCAATCACCGCCACGACTGTGCCCATGCTCACCTTATCGCCCAGCTTGACGCGAATCTCTTTCACCACGCCCGCGGCGTCGGCGGGCACTTCCATCGTAGCTTTGTCGGATTCGAGCGTGACAAGTGATTGCTCTTTCGCTACGGTGTCGCCCACCTTCACCAATACTTCGATAACGGGGATGTCCGAGTAGTCGCCGATGTCGGGAACCTTCAGTTCAACGGTGCTCATAACGCGATCCTGCGGAAGTCGGCGAGCAGAGCGCCCAGATACGCATTGAATCTCGCGGCGGAGGCACCGTCGATGACACGATGGTCGTACGACAGCGACAGCGGCAACATGAGCTTGGGCGTGAACTCCTTGCCGTTCCACTTCGGTTTGATTTCACCGCGTGAAAGTCCAAGGATTGCAACCTCCGGGGCATTGATGATCGGAGAAAACGCCGTGCCACCGATGCCACCGAGCGAACTGATCGAGAAACAGCCGCCCTGCATATCCGCCGGGCCGAGTTTTCCTTCTCGCGCCTTGAGTGACAGCTCGGTCATCTCTTTCGCAATTTGCATGATGCCTTTTTGATCGGCATTTTTCAGCACTGGCACCACGAGACCGTTCGGTGTATCGGCTGCGAAGCCGATGTTGAAGTATTTTTTGTAGACGAGGTTGTCGCCGTCAAGCGATGCGTTGAAGTCAGGGAACTTCTTTAACCCGGCAACGCTTGCCTTGATGACGAACGCGAGCATCGTCATCTTGGCCCCGCTCTTTTCGTTCTCCTTGTTCAACTGCACGCGGAAAGCTTCAAGCTCGGTGATGTCGCATTCGTCATGGTTGGTGACATGCGGAATCATCACCCAGTTGCGATGCAGGTTCGCGCCGGAGATTTTCTTGATGCGCGACAGCGGCTTGGCTTCAACCTCGCCGAACTTGGTGAAGTCCACTTTCGGCCACGGCAGCAGGCCAAGCGCCGCGCCGGAATCGCCACTGCTCGCGGCAGCGACCGCAGGCGGTGCCGACATCACACCCTTGACGAAGCCTTGCACGTCTTCGAGCATGACGCGGTTTTTGGGGCCGGTGGCTTTGACGCGACCCAGATCAACACCCAGTTCGCGAGCGAATTTGCGGATGGACGGCGAGGCGTGAGCTTTGCTAAAACTTGCTTCGTCGATTGCGCCGGTTGCGGGTACGGGTTTGGCGGGCGCTGCAGCAGGAGCGGCCGCAGGAGCCGCCGCAGGAGCCGCCGTGGGAGCAGTCGCTGCAGGCGCAGGAGACGGAGCAGCAACCGGTGCGGGCGCAGCAGCGACACCTGCCGCAGCTACCACCACGACGACCGCGCCCTCAGAAACCTTGTCACCCAGTTTGACCTTGATTTCCTTGACGACGCCAGCGACCGTCGATGGCACCTCCATCGTTGCCTTGTCGGATTCGAGTGTGACCAGCGACTGCTCGACTTTCACTGTGTCCCCAACTTTGACGAGGATTTCGATGACCGGAATATCCGAGAAGTCACCGATGTCCGGCACTTTCACATCAACATCGCCACCACCAGCCGCGGGAGCTGCGACAGGTGTGGGAGTCGCAGCAGGAGCCGCTACCGGCGCGGCTGCGGCAGCCGCAACCGCAGCAGCCGCTGCCGGCGCTGGAGCAGCCGCCGAAGCCGCCACTTCAATCACCGCCACCACCG
>JAYSUK010000396.1:0-7379 GCA_043719085.1 Burkholderiales bacterium
TTTCATTGCCGTCGAGGTGCATCCGCCCGGCGTGGGCAATTTGTGTAATTTGCTTGACGAGCAGGCGCTCACTAACGTGCGGGTGATCAATCATGATGCCGTTGAGGTGCTGACGCATATGATCGCCCCGGAATCGCTGGCGGGCGTGCACATTTATTTCCCCGATCCGTGGCACAAGGCGCGGCACAACAAGCGCCGCCTGATCAAGCCGCCGCTGGTGGCTCTAATCGCTTCGCGGTTGGCGGTGGGCGGTTACCTGCATTTGGCCACCGACTGGGTGCCGTATGCCGAGCAAATGCTTGAGGTGCTGAGCGCAGAGCCGACGCTTGCCAACTCCGCGCATAACGGTGAGGGGTATGCGCCGCGCCCGGTGTGGCGGCCTGAGACCAAGTTTGAGCGACGCGGCCTGAAGCTTGGCCACGAGGTGCGCGATTTGCTGTTTCGGCGGGTGGTCGTGGCACCTTAGCGAAGCAGCAGCGCTACCTTAGCAGCGCCTCCTGCGCCATTTCAAGCGCACGATCCCGGTTGCTGCGAATGTCTTCGATGCTGCGCACAACCGGCACGTCGGGCAGCACACCACGGCCTTCGATACGTTCGCCTTTTACGGTGGTATACCCCACTTCGCTATAGGCCAGCTCGCCGCCGCCCGGCAGTGCCGCATAGCCCAAAAACGCCAGCAGGCAGCCGCACGATGTCTCGCCCACCACAATCGCTCGCCCGGTGCCTTGCAGTCCGCTTGCGGTGGCTTCGGATGCGCTGGCGCTGTCGTTGTCCATCAACACGGCGAGCTTGCCGGAGTAGGCGTCGTCGCGACCAGCAACACTTCGTTCCAGATTAATGAGTTTGACCGCGCCAAACGCGATCGAGACAGGGCGGCCGGTGCGGGTTTCGGCGCGTCCGATCAGTGTTTTGGTTTTGAAAAAGCTGCCGATGACGGCGTCGGCCATGGCCGCTGACCCGCCGCCGTTGCCGCGCAGGTCGAGGATTAGGGCGGGCGTGTCTTTTAGCGCTGAGATCGCCTCCAGCACGCCTCCCCGAAGCGATTCCTGAAATGCCGTCCAGCGCACGTAGCCGATGCCGGATGGCAGCATGCGATGGCTCACCGTGGGCCGGGTCGTCAGCGTGCGCGGTTTCAAAGGGGCAGAGAGGCGCGTGCCATCAATACGTTCAAATTCGAGCGTTATACCGACCGTGGCAAGCGCTGCCAGTTCATTTAACTTACGCACCGGGGTGCGCGCTGCGGCCTGGGGGGTTGACGCCCTGCGGGCACCGTTCTGCCAGTCACGCCATTGCACGCCCGCATCGCGTTCGGCAATGCGGGTGAGCTTCATGCCCGCGCGGATGCCCGCCCAGTACGCGTCAGCGTCGGGGTGAACGGAGAGCACGGTGAGCGCGCCGTCAATCTCACGAATATTCAGGCCGAGCGAGAACGCCTGTTGTTGTTTTCGCCGCTCCACTGCTTTCGGGGATTCAACGCGCGTGTGTGAATCAGCGAGCACGCCCGCCATCTGATCGAGCCGCTCCCAGAACTCGTCATCGCTTGCCGCGGCGAGCGCCTGTGGCTGCCAGGTGTCACGCGCTGCGCGCCAGTTCACGCCGTTTAGATCAGCCCGGTGATAGCGCTCATTTACGGTTGTCCACACCACATCGATGGCGGCGAGACGCGTCGCGGCAGATAGCGTTGCGCCGCTGGTGGCCGTGCTCTGCGGGCCGAATTCCACACGACGTCCGATGACGTTATGCGGGTCAAAGCTTGCACATGCGGCGAGGGTGAGGCTTATGCTGACAACGGCTAGGCGCGCATGCCATGCGCGCCGCGCGACCATCACCGGACGAGCTGAAAAGCTAGCGCCGCGCATCATCCTCATCGTCATAGCGACGAGCGGTGATCACGATTTTTGGGGCATACGCTTTGGCCAGCGCGCGCGCGAACGCGAGCTTGCCCGCCAGCACCGAGGACACGGCCGCAATGCCATCTTCGCTCACCACCTGATCGACCAGCGCCTTCTCAAAGCGATCTTTGAGTTTGCTGGAAACGGTGGCCCGAATTCGTGTCACCACAAACGCTTCGGCATCGGCCTCGGTCGAAAAAGATTTCGCCAGCGGTGTGCCCAACGGTGAGCCTTCAAGCACCACAAACCGGTTGGCGTCTTGTTCATCTTGATGCGTCAATTCATCCCTCAATTCGTCCGCGCCTGACGCGCTTGGTCATATCAATCCGCCGTTGATACGCATCGGGCGTTCACAGCACTTGCATTTGCAACCAATCATAGCGATATTGGGAGAAGAACGAACGCAGCACACCCTGTCTGCGCGCGGTTCACCCATCGATACACCGGGAGAAAACAAAATGTCGGAGATCACCATCATCAATTCAACGGATCCAGCGGTGCCGCCAGATTCCGCCATTCAGATCACCCACATCACCTACGGGTTATTCGCGTTAGGCCTTTTGAGCGCGGGGCTCATCGCCGTGGCCGGTCTGGTGGTGGCCTACATCAAGCGTGATGATGTCAATGGCACCTATTTACGTGCCCACTACAACTGGCTAATCGGCACTTTTTGGTGGACGATGCTTTGGGCCGGGCTCACGTGGTTGTTTGTGATTCTGACCATCGGCATCGGTATCGTGGTGGCGTGGATTCCGTGGGGCATCGTATGGATCTGGTGCGCTTATCGCATCATCAAAGGCTGGTTGCGTCTGTCTGAAAAGCGCGTGGTTTAATCACCCGTGGTCGCCCTGCCGTAGGGTGGAACGCTTACCGTTCCGCCCAATGCGGTGGCATGGCAATAGCGTTGATCGATGAGCCTTCGGCTCGGGCACGTGGCGGAACCGCAAGCGTTCCGCCCTACGTCTCCATCACTTTGAAATCGCCTTCAACTGCGCGGCCTCGGACTGATACACCCAGTCGACCGCCACGTCCAGCGCCTTCTGGGCGGCCTCGGCATTTCCATGATTAATCATGCCGACAAAGATCATTCTCCGATCTCCTGGCAGCAACAAGTAGCCCGCTAACGCTTTCACCCCGGTCAACGTGCCCGTCTTCAAGTACGCCGAACCTTCAGCGAGTTGATTAACGAAGCGTTTGGCCAGCGTGCCGTCGGTTGCGGCGAGCGGCAGCGACGACACGAAGTCGCTGGCAAACGGCGAAGTCAATCCGTACTCCAGAATCTTTGCCATGCTTTGTGGCGAAATTCGCTCGACCCGCGACAGTCCGGAACCGTTCTCGACGACCAAATCGGGCAGGTCAAAACCGCGCGCTTTCGCCCAATCGCGAATGCTACGCGCGCCTCTTTTCGCTTGTCCGGGCCGTTTGGTCAGCTCAGCGTCGAGCGTTAGCAGCAGTTGCCGCGCCATCACGTTGTTGCTGAATTTGTTGATGTCGGTGACCATGGACGCCAACGGCGCTGAGCTGTGGGTGTAGAGCACGCGCGCGTTTTTCGGCGTGAGGCCGTCTTTCGCCGCACCACTCCACACGCCTCCCGCATCGCGCCACATCCGGGCGAAGCTGCCGGTAAGCAAACCGCTGTGGTCAAACAAGCTGACATACCAGCTTTGCTCGCCGCAATCGCGCGGATAGGTGCCGGTGAAACTTGCGCTGGCGAAATGGCTATTGCTCGCGAACGAGGGGGTGACGAGTGAGCGCCAGTCACCGCAGCCGCCACCCACGCTACCCGTGGCACGCAGGCGATTGGTCAGGGTCAAGCCATCGGGCAGCGGCCCGTCAGTGCTGACCGCGACGTTGTTATCTGGCAGCGGCGCAAACTTGAAACCCACTGTTTTAAAGTTGAACAGCAACGCGTCCGGCCCGACGTTATAGGGTCGCAGCGCTTGTCCGTCGAACAGCGACGGGTCATGCACGACCGGCGCAAATTTCGAGCGATCAAGCACGATGTCGCCCGCAATTTCGCGGATACCTCGCGCGCGAAGCGCATTGATCGCCGCCTGCAAATGCTCGCTAACAAACCTGGGGTCACCGCTACCCTTGATAAAAAGCGGCCCCAACAGCACGCCGTTTTCGATGCGCGCGTTGGTGTTGAAAGTGGTCTTCCAGGTGTAGCCCGGCGTGAGTACATCGAGACCCACCAGCGTGGTGACGATCTTCATAGTCGAGGCCGGATTCATCGCCGTGCTGCCGCGATGATCGATCAGCGGGGACGTTTTGCCCACTTCACGCACATACAGCGCAACTGCGTTGGCGGGTACGCCGGTGTTGCGCATTGCGTCAACGATCGGGTCCGGCAAGGCGGCCTGCAACGCCGTTGCGGTTGCTGCGCTGACGAACAAGGCGGCGAGGGCTCGGGAGACAAAAAATCGAGGCATGGCAGAAATTATCGGCGAACGACCTTTCAGCAGACGGCAACCGCCTGCCGATTGCGCCACAGCCAGGCCGGAAACCGACTATTGCACCGCTGCTGATTAATTGTTCTAATACGAACGAATGATTTCCTCGATCACCTCACCTGCCTACATGCCGACGCTGCGCCAATTGATTCGCTGCACGCAGGCGTTCGAGCGATTTTCGGGCACGCACGTAAAGTCGATGGGGTTGACCGAGTCGCAGTTCGACGTGGTCGCCACGCTGGGCAACACCGAGGGCATGACCTGTAAAGAGCTGGGCGAGCGCACGCTCATCACCAAGGGCACCCTGACCGGGGTGCTCGACCGCATGGAGGCACGCACGCTGATCACGCGCCAGGCCGACGCCACTGACGCGCGACGCACGCGCATTGCGCTGACGCGTACGGGCAACGCGATGTTCGCTGAGGTGTTTCCCGCGCATTTGAAGCACCTGCAACGCGCGTTTGGCCGGTTGTCAGAGGGTGAACTCAAGCACCTGCGCGACGGTCTCACTACGCTTCGCCTCGCTTTCGAGAAAGAACATGCCCGATGACCAAACCTGCGACCACCCTCATTTCTGCGCCCGTGTGGGACGGTTTCGTGCGCGTGTTTCACTGGTCACTGGTGCTGTTGTTTGTGATTTCGGCGGTGTCCGGTAAAGTCGGCGGTGAGTGGATTAGCTGGCACATGAAAAGCGGTTACGCCATTCTTGTACTAGTTACTTTTCGCTTGATCTGGGGCTTTGTGGGCGGCGAATATGCGCGCTACGTGTCCTTTTTGGCCGGACCGATTCGCGCAATGAAATTCGCTAAAGGCTTGCTCGGCAAAACACATCAGCACGTCATTGGCCACAACCCGGTTGGCGGCTGGATGGTCGTCGTATTGCTGCTGCTGCTGGCGACGCAGGCCGTGCTGGGTCTGTTCAGCAATGATGAGATCGCCACCACTGGGCCGCTCGCGCGCTACGTCAGCGATGAAACCTCGATCACGCTAATGGGTCGTCACCGCACCATTGGCAATATTTTGCTCGGCCTCGTTGGTATTCACATCGCGGCGGTGTTGTTTCACGTCGTGGTCAAAAAAGAAGGGCTGATCCGCGCCATGTTCAGTGGCAAAAAAGAGCTGCCCGCACATCTGGCGCATGAGGCGATCGCCGCGCGCAAAGCGTCAATCCCAATTGGTTTCCTGGTGATTTCTATTGCCGTGGCAGCCGTTGCCGTTGCTGTTAACTGGTCCGCTATTTTTAAACCGTAACCATTTTTTAAGTCCGCGTTAACTGTCTTTCTTAATCCCTCAGGAGTGCCTATGAAAAACCTCACCAAAATCGCCCTCGCCGCTGGCGTGCTGGCCGTCGCAACAACCGCAATGGCGCAGCCGAAACCAGAACAATTTGTCAAGCAACGTCAATCGGCGCTGGCGCTGATCGGCTGGTACTTCGGCCCGATGGGCGCAGTCGCCAAAGGAGAAGCGCCGTTCAACAAAGAAGACGCCGTACGGCGCACCACCAACCTGGTTGCGCTGTCCAAAATGCCGTGGGAAGGTTTTGTCGCCGGCACCGATAACGTTGGCAATACCAAGGCTCTGCCAGCCGTGTGGGCCAAGCCCGCTGAGTTCAAAAAGGCGGGCGAAAACATGCAGGCGGAGATAGTTAAGCTCGCCGCCCTCGCCACGGCCGGCGACGAAGCCGGTTTCAAAAAGCAGTTCGGCGCGGTTGGCGGCACCTGCAAAGCGTGCCACGACGACTTCCGTAAGCAGTAGCAGCTTTAAGTATTTCTGCCCTGAAATGCCCGCTGCATGCGGGCATTTTTACTTACGATCTCAAGTCGACTTTGGACGTTTTCGCGATTCTGCCCGCGCAGAGTAGGGGCTAGTGGCAAAAGCTGTTCGGTCGCGGACGTTAGATGGGTTGCTATCTTGGCAGCGTCGATGAGCCCATCAAAAACGCATCAACCGACCGGGCGCATTGCCGACCTTCGCGAATTGCCCACACCACCAGCGATTGGCCGCGGCGCATGTCTCCCGCTGCAAATACCTTCGGCACGTTGGTCGCATAGGCTTCCGCCGCGCCCTGCGCGTGTCCTTCGTCGGTGTGCGCCTTGGCGTTGCCGCGACCATCACGCTCCACGCCGAACGCCTGCAACACCGGCGCGAACGGATGCACAAAACCCATTGCCAGCAGCACGAGATCGGCCTTCATTTCCCACTCGCTGCCGGCCACTTCCTGCATCTTGCCGTCTTTCCATTCGACGCGTGCGGCCTTCAAGCCCGTGACCTGACCATCCTTGCCGACCAGCGACTGCGTGGTGACCGACCAGTCGCGCGCCACGCCTTCTTCATGCGACGACGAAGTGCGCAATTTGAGCGGCCAATTCGGCCACACCATCGGCTTGTTTTCCTTGTCGGGCGGCTGCGGCATCAGTTCAAACTGCGTGACGCTGGCCGCACCGTGGCGGTTCGATGTGCCCACGCAATCCGAGCCGGTGTCGCCGCCGCCGATCACCACCACGTGTTTGCCTTTGGCCGAAATGACTTCAACGTCGTCGCCCGCCACGCGCTTGTTTTGCAACGGCAGAAATTCCATGGCGTAGTACACCCCCTTGAGCTCACGGCCAGGCACCGGCAGGTCGCGCGGGTGCTCGGCACCACCGGCGAGTACAACAGCATCAAATTCGGCCTTCAAAGACTCGGGCGATACGATTTGTTTAGCGTCATTGCCCACGCCTGCAACGAGATTGCCGTCACCGACCATTACCGAGGTTTTGAAGATCACCCCTTCGGCTTCCATCTGCGCAATGCGACGGTCGATGTGCGATTTCTCCATCTTGAAATCAGGAATGCCGTAGCGCAGCAAGCCACCGATACGATCTGATTTTTCGAACACGGTGACTGCATGGCCCGCCCGTGCGAGCTGCTGCGCAGCGGCCATGCCCGCGGGGCCAGAGCCGACCACCGCAATTTTTTTCCCGGTCTTCGCCGGGTTAATCAGCGGCGTGACCCAGCCCGATTCCCAGCCCTTGTCGATGATGAAATGTTCAAT
>JAYSUK010000397.1:0-23394 GCA_043719085.1 Burkholderiales bacterium
GCGGTGGCGTTTCCGAAGATCACCTCTGTTGCCGGCTTGATGACTCTGTGGCGAGTCAAAAATCTCGATGCCTTGATTCCACATAGACTTGGCATTCGCGCGCCGGACGTGACGCGGTCACAACCGATTGAGCCGATTACCGTGGACTGCGTGATTTATCCCGGCCTTGCATTCACCAAAGGCCTGTCGCGGCTCGGGCAGGGCGGTGGGTATTACGACCGCCTGTCGACCAAGATCGCCGACAACTGCGCGCGGATTGGCGTGTGTTTTGAGACGCAACTGGTGGATAGTTTGCCGCAGGAAACCCATGACGCTAAAGTGCATTGGGTGGTGACCGAGGTGACGGTTTATCCGTTTGTGCCAGATCCGCCTGTGATTGTTCCGATCGTTGCAGCCACACCCGCCGATTCGGTGCCGACCATTGATCCGACGGTCGCCGCCCTCACCTCAACCCTCTCCCGCGCTGCGGGAGAGGGGGTCGAACCCACTCAAGCTTGAATTTGAAATGACCGCTATTCGTATCGACGGCAATTTACTCGCCGAAAAAGTTCGCGGTCGGATTGCGGCTGATGTGGCCGCGCTTAAGGCGCGTGGCATCACGCCGGGGCTGGCTGTGATTTTGGTGGGCGAGAGTCCCGCGTCACAGGTTTATGTACGGAACAAAGTAGCGGCCTGTGGCAAGGTGGGCATGCATAGCGTGATGCACAAACTACCAGCGGAGACGACCGAGGCGGCGCTGCTGGCGCTGATCGATGCGCTCAACAACGATGCCACGATCCACGGCATTCTGGTGCAGTTGCCGCTGCCGAAACATATCGCCGAAAAGCATGTGCTTGAGGCCGTGGCTGTAAACAAGGACGTTGACGGTTTTAATGCAGAAAACGTCGGCGCGCTGATGATTGGCGAGCCGCGATTCGTGAGCTGCACGCCCGCCGGTTGCATGGAAATGCTTAAGGACATCGGTCTCATTGACCAGAACCGTGACCTTCGCGGAAAACACGCGGTGGTGGTCGGGCGCAGCAATATTGTGGGAAAACCAATGGCAATGCTGCTGCTGCACGCCAATGCCACGGTGACGATTTGCCATTCGGGCACCGCAGATTTGGCCGCAATGTGTCGACAGGCGGACATTCTGGTCGCCGCCGTCGGCAAGCCGCGCTTCATCACCGCCGATATGGTCAAGCCGGGAGCGGTGGTCATTGATGTGGGCATCAATCGTTTGCCCGAAAGTGAAGGCGGCAAGTTGGTTGGCGACGTGGATTTCGAAGCGGTAAACGCAGTGGCGGGCTACCTGACCCCGGTGCCGGGCGGTGTAGGCCCGATGACGATTACGATGCTGTTGCAGAACACGCTCATAGCTGCCAATCATTGAATGTGGGAGTAGCGCCACCGCGACACTGAGAGCGCAGACCCCTCGCGGTGGCGCTACTCCAACAACGGCATGCAAGGTGGCGTTAAACCTTTGGCGGCAAAATCACTTTCAGCGGATATCTGGCCACGTAGCGCAACACATCCCGGCGCAGCAACTGCCGCATGTCAGTGCGAAGGCCTTGCGAACGCAATGCCATTGAAAACGCCAGTGCAAAACTCACCGCGAGATTCAGCACACCCATCGATGCGATGCCGCCGACGGCCCAACATAGCGCCGAGGTTTTCAGCGTTTCCACCCCGAGCACGCCAATGGCCGCCGCGATCGATCCGGTGCTCAACGTGACGTGTCGAACGTCAAGCGGAATCCCGATAAACGCCAGCAGCGTGGGCACCATTCCGAGCATGATGCCGAGCGACACGTTGGCGACAACGCCCGCCACATGGTGCTTTGCAAAATCAGCAATGCGCGCTGCACGCCCTTCGCCAAACACCCACTTCAATCGCCGCTGATACGCCAACGCATCATGCAGGCGATGCAGCGCAAACCAGTTGTCTGCCCAGCCTGCGGTCAAGCTCGACAGCCACAAGAGTACGCCGGTAAACGCCGCGTATAACGGCGTTGGCCCCAGTAATGAAAAGCCATCAATGGTTGCCTGCGCTTTCTCTGCGCTGATCAGGTTGTGATTGAAGAAGTGCGTCGCAGCCATTTGCGTGAACAACGCCACGGGGAACACCAGCGCGAGATTGCCGGTGATGGCCGCAACTTGTGAGCGAATCAATGCCGCGGTTTCTTCAACAAACGCAGTGCGACCCTCTTGCGTTCCAATGTCATCGAGCTTTTTCGCGAGTGCGGGAGCGGTCATCGCTGGTTGCTTGGTGGCGAGCGTGAAATGCGCGAAGTGAATCGCTAAAAAACTACCGATGTAGTCGAAGGAATACAACACGCCTTCAACGAACTTATTCAGCTGCAACGAAGTGATAAAGAATTTCAGGTACACGGTGACTGCTGTCAACACGCCGCCACCTGCGGCCATGCGCAACATGCCGAAGTAATCTTTTCGCGTGCGCGCGATGTAGTGCTCGCCAGTCTCAGCGCTTCGCTCGACCACCTTGCGTCCGAGCAGCGAATAACTCTCGGCCAGTAGCCCGCCGATGCTGCTGCGGTTCAAGTTCGCCTCAATCAGTTGCGAGGTCAACGCGGAAAAATTGGTGAGTTGCGTTCGGTCTGCCCACACAGCCAGCAGTTGATCGACCCGGTCAATGCGCAGCCGCGTGCGCTCAACCTGAAACACCACGTCGACCGACACGCCGAAGCGCTCCAGGTGCTCATACACGCTGTCGATGGCAACGCGCGCCTTGGACAGCGCCGCGCGCAGATTATTGAGTAGTTGTGGCCGCTCTTCCCCGTTGGATGGACTCAGCATCAGGTCATGCGACAGCTTGGATAGCTGCATAAGCACGTGCGCGTTTTCGTGCGGGCTGTCCAGGCGCTGCCGAATGGGGGCTTCGAGCGCGGTCGCAGCGATTTGGTGGCAGAGCAACACGATGCTGTCATCGAGTGCGGAGGCCAGCTCCGGCAACGCGGGGCCACCGGCATCAGCTCCGTTGTTGATGTGCTGAATCAGCCGCGAAATCAGTGCAGCATCGAGCGCGCCTACCCATTCCGCGTCACGCTGTGAAATGAACAAGAGGGCGAACACCACCGACAGTTCCGCCTGATTGGGCGCAACGGGCAGCGCTCGTAGATGAACTCGTGAAATGAGTTCGCCAAACAAGCCGGGGCGAGAAGCCATGCCTGTATCTGCAAACAGTGAACGCGCATCGTTCTCTTTAAGAATGCTGCGCACCGTTGCGCCAAAACGCTCGGCCTGCGCCACATTGCGATCAAGTACTTGCAGCAAAAAACGCAACCGGGTGTGCTCAGAAAACGTTGTCGCCGGATCGCTTACCGTGACGATGCCGGGCGTCGGGCGGCGCAGCCAGTAGCCCAGCTCCATCAACCATTCGTTGCGCGCACCGAGCAACGCAACAGGGTTAGCCTGAGCAAGCAGCGTTTCGAGTTGATGACTGGCGTCGCGAGCGGCGCGCCAGCGACTGAAAAAATTGAATGCCATGAATACTGCGTACGGTACACCGCCAATGCGTCAGTCCATGTAAGACTGCACCGAAAGCTGACGAAATTGGACGCATGACAGTCTTCGGTAAACGTTATAGCTTTCGGCGTATCTCCCTATTTTATCGGGGCTGCATGACGATTTCTTCAAAACTCGATAAGTGAGCTTTATGCCATAACGCCCAATATAAACGGTAATTTTGCTCAAAAGCTGTATGATCATCCACTGACGCTTTGGCACTCGCTATGCCGGTGCCGTCACCCGAATCAAAATGATCAAACGCGCCTCTGGCGCCAAGCTTCGCCGCCTCGAGGGCGATCACAACAGGTCGAATATTTTCGAGAATTTCTCTATGGCCACACTTGCGGAAATAACTCGTGATGCATCGGCGCCCCCGCGGCTAGCGTTTCGCGCAAGCCCGCAAACTCCGGAGAGGTGCGCCACTCGCGCGGCGCATGCACCATGTCGCCGCCCAGATAACGCGCGCTGAACACGCGCCGTCGTGTGGCGCTGCCGGACGCCGCATGCAGCGTGAGCATGTGAAACGCCACCATGTCACCGGGCTGCAACGCCCAGCCGATGATGCGCGCCTTGTTTTCGCCGAGCGTCATATCCGGCAAATCTGTGAGCGCTCCTTCGGGGAACCAGCGCGCCTGTTTGGTCATGAAGGTGCGCGGCATGTACCAAGTGCCGTCGTGCGAGCCTGCGAGAAACTCAAGCGTTGATTCGCGCGGAACCGGGTCCACCGGAATCCAGAAGCTCACGTTTTGCCGCCCATCGACGTTGTAATACGGCTGATCCTGATGCCACGGTGTTGGCTGCCGCGTGCCTGCTTCTTTCACCAACAAATGGTCGTGATAGATGCGCGCCATCTGGCTCTGCATGAGCTTTGCTGCGATGCCGGGCAACGCAGAATGCTTGAGTATGGCTTCGTACTCGGCGATGCGTTGCCAGTTGCAAAAATCTTCAAAAAATCGCCCGGGATCGTCGTTACTGCTTGCAATTGCAGCGAGTTCGCCCGGTTTTTCAAGATTCCTTTCAATGCCGCGTGTCAGCGTTTCAACGTCGGTCGGATTCAAAGCGCCCCGAATAACGACAGCACCGTCGCGAGCGAAGGCGGCTACAGTGGATTCGGACAGTTCAATGATTTGCTGCCTCATGAGCTAACAATAACGAAATGGCATTCGTGACCTTGCGCTTTATCTGTGGCGCTGACAAGATATTTTTTATCAGCTTTTGGCTACAGTTGATGCAATGCGCGGGCTGGAGAGTATTTTTATTGCAAGTCGATAATGAGTAAAAAAGTCGCTTTCGCCCCCGTAAAGCGGCGCTTAACGCCGGAAGTTAATGCTTAGTTCGCCTTCGCGCCCGCCATCACCCAAGCGCCAATTTTCGCCCGCTCTTCTTCGGTGATCTGTGTGGAATTAGCCATCGGCATGATGCGCGTCACCACCGCCTGCTGATACATCGCCTGCGCGTTTTTCACCAGCAGCTCGGGGGTGTGCAACTGGATATTTTTCGAGATCACCTGCGCGTTGTGACACATCGCGCAGCGTTGCTCAACAATGCCCTGAATTTCGACGATTTTTGGCACCACAGCCACGGCAACCACTGGTTGCGGCGCGGGCACAATCCAGACGGCGACACCCGCCAAAATCGCCGCGCCTGCGGCGAACCACTGGTACTGAATTTTCCCTTTCAGTTTCACTACAAAGAACTGCCGGATCAACACGCCAGCGAGCATGATCAGCGTCAGCACCAGCCAGTTAAAAGGCGCGCTGTAGGTCATGCTGTAGTGGTTCGACAGCATCGCGAACAGCACCGGCAGCGTGAAGTAGGTGTTGTGAACGCTGCGCTGTTTCGCCCGCATCGGATGAATCGGATCGGGGGTTGCGCCCGCCTTCATCGCGGCGACCGTTTTGCGTTGACCGGGGATGATCACCATCGCCACATTCGCGCTCATCGCGGTGGCGAGCATGGCGCCGGTGAGCAGAAACGCCGCTCGACCTGAGAACAAATGGCAGGCGATGTAGGTGGCAAGCACCACGTAGACGAACACCAAAATACCGACGATCAGATCGCCGTTTTTCTTCTGGCCGAACACGCGGCAAATGCCGTCGTACGCCACCCAACCCATCACCAGATAAACGAGCGACGCAGCGATGGCCGCGGCCGACGAGCCCCAGGCGAAGACGTTTTTGTCGATAAGAAACGTTTGCGCGTTGAACAAATACATCACCACGAACAGCGCAAATCCGCTCATCCACGTCCAGTAGCTCTCCCAGTAGAACCAGTGCAGATGTTCGGGCAAATGCTTCGGTGCCACCATGTACTTTTGCGGGTTGTAAAAGCCGCCGCCGTGAACGGCCCACAGCTCGCCGTCAACGCCTTTTTCCTTAAGCGCTGGATCGGTAGGTTTCACCAGACTGCTGTCTAGAAACACGAAGTAAAACGACGCCCCGATCCATGCGATTCCGACGATGACATGGAGCCAGCGCAGCAGCAGATTCAGCCAGTCGAAAATGTACGAATCCATCGCCTAGCTTCCCCGATACGTTGAATAAGTCCACGGCGAGCACACCAGCGGCACGTGATAGTTGCCACCCTCCTCCGCGATGCCGAAGTCGATCGGCACCACGTCAACAAACGCCGGATCGGGCAGCTTCATGCCGGTACTGCGAAAGTGTTCGCCAACGTGAAACACCAAGCGATAGCGTCCGCGCTTGACGTCGGCATCTTTCAGAAGCGGGGCGTCGGTGCGGCCGTCGGAGTTAGTGCGTGTGGCAACGAGCAACTTGGGCGTTGCGCCGTCCATTGAGTAAAGCTCAACGGCAACGTTCGGCGCTGGGCCGCCGTGCACTGTGTCGAGAATATGAGTGGAGAGTTTCCCCATGAGAAATTACTCCGTGATGATGTCGAGCAGGCGCAGGCGAGCGATCTCGCCAACCTGCATCAAGTTGTTGTTGAATTCCATCGCGCGGGTGTTGGCGAGCCGCGAGGTCACGGCCGCGAAAATTGCGTGCTGCGTGTTGTTGCGCGCGGCGATGATAAATGGAAAGCCGAATTTCTCGCGATAGGCTCGGTTGTGCTCGCGCAGTTGCGTGACCATCGCTCCGGTCATCGCGGTGAGTCCGGCACCCGCCTGCTCGCTGGTGGATTCGCTGGTCAGCGTGCCGGACGCGGCCTCCCTACCAGCAAGTTCGGGATGCGAGTTGAGCAGTTTGAGTTTTTCGTCTTCGCTAGCTGATTGCACAGTGGCGACGAGCGCAGCATGCACCGCCGCGCGTGATGCGAAACCGGTTGCTGGTTTCAGCGCGAACGCGCGCTCTGCGATCCACGGCGAGTGCTCGTACACCGCACCGAACGCGGTTGAAAATTCGGCGGGGGAAAATTTATTGATCTGGTCGAGAGTTGGCATAGGATACGGACGCTACGGAGGCGAAGAAAAATTTGCTACCCCGGCGTAGGCCGGGGTCCACGCCCGGCGCGGCGGGTAGGCCCTGCTGCGGGCGTGGATACCGGCCTGCGCCGGTATGGCGAGAAATTTCATTTGATCCCTACTCCACTAATGCGCATCGGCCTGCTTCGCCGCGTTGATCGCATCACTCGCATCCCCGCTCGCTCCGTTGAAGAACAAATTAAGTGCAAGCGCCGCAATCGATGTCAACAGAATACCTGACTCAATCAGCGGATGAATGCCGTGCGGCATCCATTGCTTGAAGTTGGGTGCAATCAGCGGAATCATGCCAACGCCAATCGATACTGCCACGATCAGCGCGTTGTAGCGGTTGCCTTTGAAATCTACACCGGACAAGATGCGAATTCCGGTCGCCGTGACCATGCCGAACATCACCAACCCTGCGCCACCGAGCACCACCGTTGGCAGCGACTCGACCAGTGCGGCCATTTTCGGCAACAACCCCAGCACGATCAGGATCACGCCACCGGCCACGCAGACAAAGCGGCTCTTCACACCGGTCACCGCGACCAACCCCACGTTTTGCGAAAAACTGGTGTACGGGAAGGTATTGAAAATGCCGCCGATCAGGGTGCCCAGCCCATCGGTGCGTAGGCCGCGGCTCAAGGCGGGTTGATCAATCTTGCGCTCGGTCATCTCGCCGAGTGCGAGAAACATTCCAGTGGATTCAATCATCACCACAATCATCACCAGCGTCATGGTGAGAATCATCACCGCATCAAATTGCGGCATTCCGAAGGCAAACGGCATCACAAATTCGAACCATGCGGCCTTGCCGACCTTATCGAAATTCATCAGGCCCATTGCCGTGGCAACCACGCCGCCAATGATGATGCCGAGCAACACCGAGATGTTGGCGATAAAGCCTTTTGCGTACTTGGCAATCACCAGAATGGACACCAACACCAGCGCGGCAATGCCGACGCCAGTGAGTTCTGCATATTTAGGATTAGGCACGCTGGGCACGAGGGCAACGCCTTTAGGAATTGCCGGAAAGGCAGAACCGGGCGAGGTAGCTGCCGCGGTTGCGTCTGCCAGCCACTTGGCATGCTCGGGGTTGACCACCGAGGGTGCGGTCGGCCCAAACGGGTTGCCGAATATCCAGTTGATGCCAATGCGCATGAGGCTGATGCCGATGACGGCGATGATGGTGCCGGTAACTACGGGCGGAAAAAAGCGCAGCATGCGACTAACCGCGGGCGCAATCAAAATCGATATGACCCCGGCGCCGATAATCGCGCCGAAGATGAGCTGTGCCCCAGCCACACCGGGGTTCGTACCGGCAATGGCCACCATCGGTGCCACCGATGCGAAGGTCACGCCCATCATCACCGGCAGGCGAATGCCAAACCATTGCGTGGCACCGAACGCCTGAATCAAGGTGACCACGCCGCAGCAGAAGAGATCGGCCGAGATCAGCAATGCCACCTGATCGGGCGTCAGCTTCAACGCGCGCCCGACAATCAGCGGCACCGCGATGGCACCGGCATACATCACCAGCACATGTTGCAGCCCCAGCGCGCCCAGACGCGGCAGCGGCAGTATTTCGTCCACAGGATGGACGGCAGACCCACTTGACATTGCAAACTCCCCTTTGATGATTTTTTGAGAATCGCTTGAGCGACGTCAATTCAACTTCGAATTTGCGCGACTCAACGCGTTCCGGAGTGTAGGGAGAGGGCAGTCGTTATGCCATATCAAAAAGCCAATGAGGGTCAATCATGCGGCGCATAGCTTTCAGCGGCGTAGCGCTTTCTTGCGGTGCCGCAATCACCCCTTCTTAGCCCTATGCAAGCTCATGGTTGGCCATTGCTTCCAGCGCCCGCACCAGTGCGGAGTGGTCGGCCTGACCGTGCCCCAAAGCGGCGCACGCATTCATCAGCTGCGCAGCACTCGCGGTTTGCGGCAGCGCAACACCCAACGTGCGTGCGCCTTGAAGCGCCAGGCTCAAATCCTTTTGATGCAGCGCGAGGCGAAATCCCGGATTAAACGTGCGCTTGATCATGCGCTCACCGTGAACTTCAAGAATGCGCGATGACGCGAATCCGCCCATGAGCGCTTGCCGAACTTTAGCCGGATCGGCCCCGGCCTTGGACGCGAATACCAGCGCCTCGGCCACCGCTGCAATGTTGAGCGCCACGATGATTTGGTTGGCCACCTTGCAGGTCTGGCCGTCGCCGTTGCCGCCGATCAAGGTGATGTTCTTGCCCATCAATTCAAACAGCGGTTTGACGCGATCAAACGCGACCTGTGGGCCACCAACCATGATGGTCAGCATCGCGGCTTTCGCACCGACTTCGCCGCCAGAGACCGGAGCGTCTAGATAATCGCAACCATACGCGTTGATTTGTTTCGCGAATTCTTTGGTCGCCATCGGATCGATGGAACTCATGTCCACCACCGTTTTGCCTGCGGTCAAACCGGAGGCGATGCCGCTTTTGCCGAACAACACTTTTTCCACGTCCGGTGTATCCGGCAGCATGGTGAAGATGATGTCGGTTTTTTGCGCGACCTCCGCAGCATCAGTGCAACTGATAGCGCCAGCTTCGCGCAAAGCATCTGGCAGTTTGCTGCGCGTGTTCACATAAAGCGTGTGCCCCGCCGCACGTAGGTGGCCCGCCATTGGCGCGCCCATGATGCCGAGGCCGATGAAGCCGAGATTGAGAGTGGTCATGATGTGCTTTTCGTTGAAATCAGAATAAATGAGCGGTTTACAAAACGGCGTCATTCACGGCGCAGCCGGGAATCCAGAAACGCGGCGATCAGAGCCATTTCGCGCCAGCGCGGAACACCACCGTCTCTGGATCCCCGCCTTCGGCGAGGATGACGGCAAAGAGGGGCGCTCGGCCTATGTGAAGGCTTTCATCCACCCTAGGCCCTCAACAGTAGTCGTCTTCGGTTTGTACTCGCAGCCAATCCAGCCGTCATAGCCAATCGCATCAATATGTTTGAGCACCCATGCATAGTTGATCTCACCCGTGCCCGGTTCGTTACGACCGGGGTTGTCGGCAATCTGGATGTGGCCGATGCGTGACAGATGATTTTTAAGCGTACTCCCCAGCTCGCCTTCCATTCGTTGCGCGTGGTAGACGTCATATTGGATGAACAGATTGTCTGAGCCCACGGCGTCGAGAATTGCCAGCGCCTCGCTGGTGCGATTAACAAAGTACCCCGGAATGTCGAATGAATTGATCGGTTCGGTCACCAGCATGATGCCTTCGCGCTTGAGCGCTGCAGCGGCGTAGGTGAGGTTGGCGACCATCGTGGCTTGTGCGGCTTCGCGCGAAACAGCGGGCGGTAGCTTCCCCGACAGGCAGTTGATTTTCTTGCAGTCCAGCGCGTGGGCGTAGATGATGGCTTTCGCCACACCATCCTTGAATTCAGTTTCACGACCCGGAATGCAGGCGATGCCACGCTCACCGTTGTCCCAGTCGCCAGCAGGCAGATTGAACAGAGCCTGTACCAGCCCATTGGCCTTGAGAGCGGCTTTCAGGTCTTCGGCCGGGTACGGATAGGGGGCCATGTATTCAACGGCCTTGAAACCCGCAATGGCTGCGGCTTTGAAGCGTTCCATGAATGGCAATTCGTTGAACAAAAAAGTGAGGTTGGCAGAAAATTTTGGCATGTCAAATTTCAGTTAATTAATGGGGATTATTCAAAAGCTTTTTCCTCGTCGCCCCTGCGAAGGCAGGGGCCCAGCGCCTTGCGACCATGCCAAACCAGCCACGAAACACCCAAAGTCGCTGGGTTCCTGCCTTCGCAGGAACGACGAAATGCGGGAATTTCTTCTAATGCGTAATTTCGGTTAATCAAGCATCGCCATGACTGCGGTCGGCGCATCGGCTCTGCTATCGGTGATTTCTTCAAATTCGACCACGTTATCAATCTCAGTGCCCATCGCGATATTAGTCACGCGCTCCAGCATGATCTCGATCACCACTGGCACGCGATACTGCTCCATCCACGCCTCGGCCTGCTTGATCGCGGGCGCAATTTCTTCCTGTTTGTGAACGCGAATGGCCTTGCAGCCCAAACCTTCCACCACTTTTACGTGATCGACGCCGTACGCCTTTGACAATGTTTCAGTCTCGGGCGTGTTGATATTGTCAAATGCGAGTTGCACGCAGTAATCCATGTCAAATCCGCGCTGGCTCTGTCGAATCAAGCCAAGGTATGAATTGTTTACGACGATATGCAGGTACGGAAGTTTGAACTGAGCGCCAACGGCCAGCTCCTCAATCATGAACTGAAAATCGTAGTCGCCTGAGAGCGCGATGATCTTCCTTGTCGGGTCAGCCGCGCGCACGCCAAGCGCTGCAGGCACGGTCCAGCCGAGCGGCCCCGCCTGCCCGCAGTTGATCCAGTGGCGCGGCTTGTACACATGCAGAAACTGCGCGCCAGCGATCTGCGACAGGCCAATCGTGCTCACGTAGCAGGCATCCTGACCAAACGCATTGTTCATGCACTGATACACCCGCTGCGGCTTCATCGGCACCGCGTCGAAATTGGTTTTCCGCAGCATCGTGCGTTTGCGCTCCAGGCAGTCACCGACCCAGGCGCTGCGATCCTTGAGCTGCCCTTTCGCCTTCATCTCCTTGGCAATGGTGACGAACTGTTCTAGCGCCAACTTCGCGTCGGATGCGATGCCAAAGTCTGGCGAAAACACGCGCCCAATCTGCGTCGGCTCAATGTCCACATGCACAAATTTACGATCTTTGGTGTAGATCTCAATCGAGCCGGTATGTCGATTAGCCCAGCGGTTACCGATGCCGAGCACGAAGTCGGATGCGAGCATCGTTGCGTTGCCATAGCGATGGCTGGTCTGCAAACCACACATGCCCGCCATCAACGGGTGGTTGTCGGGGATGCTGCCCCAGCCCATCAGCGTGGGTATTACCGGCACGCCGCTGAGTTCTGCAAATTCAACGAGCAGATTGCAGGCATCGGCGTTGATGATGCCGCCGCCTGCAACGATCAACGGTCGCTCGGCCGCCTGCAGCATCGCGATGACTTTCTCGATTTGCAGGCGCGTTGCAGCGGGTTTGTACACCGGCAGCGGCGCGTAGGTGTCGACGTCAAATTCAATTTCGGTCATCTGCACATCAAACGGCAAATCAATCAACACCGGGCCGGGTCGACCCGAGCGCATCACATGAAACGCCTGCTGAAACACGCGCGGCACCAGCGCCGGTTCACGCACCGTGACCGACCACTTGGTCACGGGCTTGGAGATAGATTCGATATCCACCGCCTGAAAGTCTTCCTTGTACAGTCGAGCACGTGGGGCCTGCCCGGTAATGCAGAGAATCGGGATCGAATCCGCCCACGCCGAGTAGAGCCCGGTAATCATGTCGGTGCCCGCAGGGCCTGAGGTGCCGATGCAGACGCCGATGTTGCCAGCGACGGCGCGGGTGTAGCCCTCGGCCATGTGCGAGGCGCCTTCGACATGCCGCGCAAGAATATGTGCGATGCCGCCGTGCTTGCGAATGGCTGAGTAAAGCGGGTTGATTGCGGCGCCCGGAACGCCGAAAGCCTGCTCGACGCCTTCCTTCTCCATCACGTACACCGCTGCCTGTGCTGCCGTCATTTTGGCCATGAAAACTCCTCTTTTTGTCGCGAACCACTTTCCTTGCGCTCCGAACGTTAGGCGGTTGCGACGGTTCCGGGAATACGTCGCCTGTCCATAACATCTATTCGCAAATGGAATAGCTGTCGAGGAAAGTAGCTAAACTCTACGCATGGACAGACTCGATGCGATGCAGGTGTTTGTGCGGGTGGTGGAGACCGGCAGTTTTTCCAAAGCTGCCGCTGAATTTCAAACTACGCAACCTACGGTGACCAAGCAGGTCGCCGCGCTGGAGGCGCGCCTGAAAGTGCGCCTGCTCAACCGCAACACACGAGGCGTGAGCCTCAGCGAGCCAGGCGCGTTGTTCTACGAGCGCTGCAAACAATTGTTGCAAGACGTCGAAGCCGCCGAGCAGGCGGTACGCGTGGCGCAAAGCGAAGCGCAAGGCACGTTGCGCATTGGCACCTCAGTCGCTTTTGGCCGCCGTGCGGTGGTGCCGCTAACGCTGGAGTTCATGTCGCTACATCCGCAGATTCGAGTGGATTTGTCGTTTGAGGATCGCTACGTGGACCTCATGGCACAAGGCATTGACGTGGCGCTGCGCATGGGCAGGCTCGCCGATTCAAGCCTCGGCGCGCGCTACCTCGGCAACAATCCGTGGACGGTTGTTGCATCCCCTAAATACCTCAAAACTGCCGGCACGCCGAAGCGGCCTACCGATCTAGCGCGCCACAACGCATTGGTCTACAGCAGCGTTCAGGGCGATGACGTCTGGCATTTCATTGGGCCGCGTGGTGAACGTATTGCGGCGAGCGTGCAGGGGCGGTTGCGTTCAAACAATCTGTCGGCGGTGCTCGCCGCTTGTCGAGAAGGGCTTGGCGTGGCGGCGTTGCCACGCTACGTCGCGTCGGAATCCTTGCGAACCGGCAAAGTGGTTGAAGTGCTCAAGGAGTTCTCGCAGCCCGATCAGGAATTGCACGCCGTTTTTCCGTCACCGAAGCGCGTTCCTGCGAAAGTGCTCGCCTTCGTGAGTTTCGCGCAGGGGCGTTTTGTTGACGGCTGGTGGAACGCGCGAAGCACCGAGGGCAAATAGGGCTCATAAGCGCGTGGCGCTGTGTGGTTCGCGCATTGCTCGCTAGACTTCACTGCTAAACAAAGAGACATCATGCCCTGGACTCCTGAATACCCGCGAGATATGACTGGTTACGGTCGCAATCCGCCGCACGCGCAATGGCCCAATCGCGCGAAGATCGCGATTAATTTCGTGCTCAACTATGAAGAGGGCGCGGAAAATTCGGTGCTGCACGGCGATCCTGCGTCGGAGACATTCCTGTCAGAAATCGCCTTCGCGCAGGCCTTCGAGGCACGCCATCTGTCGATGGAATCGATGTACGAATATGGCTCGCGCGTCGGCGTGTGGCGCATCTTGCGCGAATTCGCGAAACGCAACTTGCCACTTACGGTGTTTGCCGCCGCGTGGGCGTTGAAACACAACGAAGAAGCGACTAAAGCCTTCTGCGAATTGGGTCACGAAGTTGCCTGCCATGGTCTGCGCTGGATTCATTATCAGCATATCGACGAGGTGCGTGAGGCGCAGGATATGGCCAAGGCCACGCAGATCATCAACGAGATGACCGGGGGCCTTTGGCCATACGGCTGGTACACCGGACGCGACAGCCCGAACACCAAGCGCCTGGTCATCGAGCAGGGTGGCTACGAGTACGACAGCGACTACTACGGTGATGATCTGCCGTTCTATCTGCCGGTGCTCATGCGCGACGGCGCAATCGCGCGCCAGCTCATCGTGCCCTATTCGCTCGACGCGAACGACATGAAGTTCTCGTCGGCCGCCGGATTCAACAACGGACAGGATTTTGCGCAGTACCTCATCGACAGCTTCGATGTGCTCTACGCCGAGGGCGAAGAATCACCCAAGATGATGAGCATTGGCATGCATTGCCGCATTCTTGGCAAGCCGGGCCGCATGGCAGGCTTGATGAAATTTCTCGACCACATTGAAAAGCATGATCGGGTGTGGGTAACACGTCGCATCGACATCGCACGGCACTGGCGCGCAGTGCATCCGGACAAAGGGTAGGAGACGTTGGTCATGAAGTTCGGTACTGAAATCCTTAAGCAAGCCGACGTGCTCGCCGCGTTCACCGAGGACGCGCCGCGCATCACGCGCACTTATTTGTCGAAAGAACACAAGCGGGCAGGCGAGTACCTTATTGGGCTGATGCGGGACGCTGGCATGAACGCTGACTTTGATCCGCTTGGCAACATTGTTGGCCGGTATGAAGCCGGCGTGCCGTTCGCGCCGGTGGTGATGACCGGTTCGCATCAGGACAGCGTACGCAATGCAGGAAAGTACGACGGTCTGTTTGGCATCCTTTCGCCGATTGCCTGCGTGAAGGAATTGAACCGACGAGGCGTGCGCCTGCCGTACACATTGGAAGTCGTCGGCTTCGGCGACGAAGAAGGCGTGCGCTTTCCGGCCACGCTGATCGGCAGCAAAGCGATGGCCGGAAAATTTGATCCAGCATGGCTCGACAAGGCTGACGCTGAGGGCGTGACCATGCGGCAGGCGATCAATGACTTCGGCGGCGAAGCGAATAAGTGGCGCGAGCTTGATCGTCGTGGTGAGCAGCACGGCGAAGTCGTGGCGTTTGTCGAATCACATATCGAGCAGGGACCGGTGCTGTTGAACGAAGGCTTAGCGGTTGGCGTGGTGACTGCCATCGCTGGCGCGACGCGGTTGCTGCTCAACGTGACGGGTCTCGCTGGTCATGCGGGCACGGTGCCGATGGGCGCTCGACAGGACGCGCTTGCGGCTGCCGCCGAGATGATTCTCGGAGTCGAAAAATACTGTACCGACAACGCGGGGCTCGTCGGCACGGTCGGCAAACTTTCGGTCAAACCCGGCGCGATCAACGTGATACCCCAGGATGTGGAGTTCACCGTTGATGTGCGGTCAGGCGATGATGCGATTCGCGCCGTCGCGCTGGCAAAGTTTTCAACCGAGTTACCGTCGATTGCGCATCGTCGCAATGTGAAACTGGACGTCGAGACGCTTTACGATGCCGACGCCGCGCCCTGCGACCCAACGTTGCAAAAGCAGTTTGAAGCGGCTATTGCAGCGCAGGGTATCAAGCCGCGCTATCTGGCCAGCGGGGCAGGACACGACGCGATGGTTTTTCCTGCGGTTGCGCCAATCGCCATGCTGTTCGTACGCTGCGGTAATAACGGTATCAGCCATCATCCCGACGAAACGATGACGGCAGATGACGCTGAAGTTGCGACAGAAGTGTTGCTGCATTTTTTTGAGAATTATCAACCGCCGCCGTTCAGCGCGAACAAAGCGCAGCGAGTCGAACGGCCCGTCTAAAAATCCGTGCACCACATGCACCATCACGCTCTATGAATACACAAGAAACCCTGTCCCAATACATCGACGCTCACCACGCAGAACAGATCGACTTTCTGCGCCAGATCGTGCGCGTGCCGTCCGACACTCCTCCGGGCAACAACAATCCGCCTGCGGAAAAGGCGGCAGAACTGCTTGCCGCAAGAGGTCACACCGTCGAGCGATTCGTGGTGCCCGAGCAACGTGTGCGCGACTACGGCATGGTGTCGGTGACCAATCTCATCGTGCGCCATAAATTCGGCAGCGGTGGCCCGACCGTCGCGCTCAATGCGCACGGCGATGTGGTACCGCCGGGGGATGGTTGGTCGTTTGACCCCTACGGCGGTGAAGTGAAGGACGGTCGGATGTATGGCCGTGGCGTCGCAGTCAGCAAGTGCGACATTGCGAGTTTCTCGTTCGCGCTGGAAGCGCTGAAGGCGGCAGCAAAAGCAGGAACGATGCTCAACGGCACCGTGGAGTTGCATTTCACCTATGACGAGGAATTTGGGGGGCTCGTCGGTCCCGGTTACCTGCTTGAAATCAAGGCGACCCGGCCCGACTATGTTATCGCCGCAAGCTTCAGCTACGCGATTGTGACGGCGCATAACGGCTGCCTGCAATTTGAGGTCACGGTGCATGGCACAGCCACCCACGGCGCGATGCCGGAGACAGGCGACGACGCGTTGCAAGCCGCCAACGCTGTTTTGAATGCGATCTACGGCAAGCTACCCGACCTTGGCAAGATCAAGTCAAAGGTATTCGGCATCGGCTCGCCCACCATGCTGGTGGGCCAGATCAACGGCGGCACCAACACCAATGTGGTGCCCGGCAAAGTAGTGCTGAAAATGGATCGGCGCATGATTCCTGAAGAGAATCCGAGCGAGGTGGAAGCACAGGTGCGAGCCCTCATTCATGGCGCAGTGGCGGGTCGCACTGGCATCACGGTCGAAATCAAACGCATTTTGCTGTCGCAGGCGCTGCAACCCCTGCCTGGTCAGGATAAGCTGGTCACGGCGTTACAAAAGCATGGTGAACGCGTGTTTGGCGAACCCATTCCTGCGCTCGGCGTGCCGCTTTATACCGATGCCCGCCTTTACGGCGAGGCAGGCATTCCGGTGGTGCTGTACGGCGCAGGGCCGCGCACCGTGCAGGAATCAAACGCCAAGCGAGCTGACGAAAATTTGCTGCTGGAGGATCTGCGGCGAGCAACCACAGTAGTAGCCTGCGCGGTAGCCGATCTACTCACCTAGCAACCTGCAGCTACCCAAAGGTAATCATGATCGATTTGTATTATTGGACCACGCCGAACGGGCACAAAATCACGATGTTTCTGGAGGAGGCGAAGCTGAAATATCGCGTCATACCGGTAAACATTGACAAGGACGAACAATTCGACCCGGCATTTCTGAAAATCGCGCCCAATAATCGTATCCCGGCGATGGTGGATCACAAGCCGATGCAACCGATGCCAGACGGCGAGCCGCTGACGCTTTTCGAGAGCGGTGCGATGCTGCTGTATCTCGCCGATAAATCCAAAAAATTTTTGAGCCGCAAGTCGCCCTATTGGCGCAAGGAAGCCATTCAATGGCTGTTCTGGCAGATGGGGGGCTTGGGGCCAATGGCCGGTCAGAACCACCACTTCGGCACCTTCGCGCCAGAGAAACTGCCGTATGCAATCAATCGCTACATCAACGAAACCGCACGGCTTTACGGCGTGATGAACCAGCGATTGGCCGACCGTGAGTTTCTAGCGGGTGACTATTCAATCGCCGATATGGCCTGTTATCCGTGGGTGGTTCCGCATGAGCGGCAGCAAATGAATCTGAATGACTTTCCTAACTTGAAGCGTTGGTTTCACACGATCAGGGAGCGACCCGCAACCCTCCGTGCGTATCAAATCGCCAAGGACTTGAACCCTACGCCAGCCGCGCCGATCAGCGACGAGGCGAAGCCTATTTTGGCGGGCAATGGCAAAAAATAGCGCGTTGCGTTAGCGCTCTCGCCTCGACAAATGATCCGCTGTCGAGGGCTGGTGCGTCTAGCGAATTCGCATCTAAACTCAAACAATGAAACTAGTCCGTCTAATTTATGCCAGCCGCCTGGTCGCGCCGATGACCAAGACCGATGTGCAGCAAATACTGGCCACCAGCCAGCGACACAACGGTGAGCAGGGCATTAGCGGGTACTTGTGCGTATCGCCGACCCATGCATTGCAATGCCTCGAAGGCATGCGCGAATCAGTCAATCGGCTCTACAACCACATCGCGACTGACCCGCGGCATACCGAGGTGACGCTGTTGCGCTATGTTGAGCCTTGGCGGCGGCTTTTTCCGGTTTGGGATATGGGCTTTACGCCAGACCTTTCGACGGCCGCGCCGACCTCAGCACGGTGGCACGACGCAGATGGCTTCAACCCGTATCTTGTAGACGGAGATTTGATTGAGAATGTGATTGAAGTGCTGTGTGAACGGGCGGAACACGTTGAGTTACGCGCCTAATTCCATTTCTAATTCAATAGGAGACTAGGCGCGACGACGCAGACAGTGCGTGAGCACGGCAAGGCGGAGCAACAACGTATCGTATTGAACTAGAAATGGAATAACACCTGATCGCCTTTAATCCGCATCATGGCCGTTATCGCACCCAACTAAACCAAGACTCAATAGAGTACGTACCGCGCCGCCATGGATCGTGCTCGCAGTTGAACTCGCCTCCGCTACCAGTAGCGCATTGCGCCTTTGAATAACTCGGCGAGCGACGACTTGGTGACCTCACGTGGCGCGTTCTTGATCACGCGTTGTTGTGGGAAAGCACGCTCAGCAAGGCTTTCAGCGTCAGCATCGGTGTAGCCGACCGCATTGAGACCGTTCGGGAAGTTCACCGCACGCATCATTTCGATCAATTTGTTTGCGACGATTTCGCCTGCGTCTTTGGTGTGAGCGTCCTTTGTATTCGCACCGAGAAATTGCGCTGCTTCCAGGTGACGCTCGGGCGCGGCCTCACCTGTGAATCGATAAACGCTAGGCGCGTTGAGCACCACGCTCATGCCATGGGGCACCATCGGCGCGTGCTGCGGATAGCCAAGTGGCGGTTTGAAATCGCGAACGAGTCCGCTGACGGCGTAGCTCATGCCATGTGGCAGGTGACAACCGGCGTTGGAGAACGTCATGCCCGCGATCAGCGCCGAATACATAACCGCACCCTTCGCCTGTTGATCTGCTGGGTCATTCACCGCTCTGACGAAATTCAGCCCGATGATGCGCAGCGACTCACGCGCGCCCATGTCGCTCCACAAATTCGCACCCTGATTCATCGGACGCATCGCCCCCTCATCGCCTTCGTACACTTTTGCCTTCGCGCTGTGCGGCCGCGCGGTGTAACTCTCCAGCGCGTGAGACAACGCGTCGAAGCCATTGGCAGCGATCACAGCCGACGAAAGAGTGTGCGTAACATCCGGGTCGACCAAGGCGCGTGAAGGCAGCATGTGGCGCGACAGAATGCCAGTTTTGCATTGCTGCTCCACCAGATTGCAGATGGCAATGCCGGTGACCTCAGAGCCTGTGCCGCAGGTGGTTGGGCAAGCGATGTGCGGCTTCAACGGGCCGGGCACGGGCTTGCCGAGACCGATCGGCGCATTCACATAAGCAAGCAATTCGGCGGGATAAGTCGCGTAGAGATTCGCGGCCTTCGCGGTGTCCATCACCGAGCCACCGCCCACCGAAACGAAACCGTCAAACTTGCCTTCCTGCGCAAATTTCGCGGCTGCCATGAATGAGTCACCCGTCGGCTCAACCGCGCATTCCCAGTAGATTTCAACGGCGCAACCTGCGGCCTCCAGCGAGCGCTTCACCGTCGCAACATAGGGTAAATCACGCACAGTTTTATCGGTGAAAAGACCCACTCGGTGCATGCCAAGCGCCCGAGCATGCGAGCCCGCTTCACGCAGGCAGCCGGGACCGAACGTGAAATGGTTGATCTGCACCGTGAACGCGGCATCACCCTCGTGCCCGGCAACGCCTTCGAGTCCGTAGTAGCGGCAGCAGGTGTACATCAGGCGGTTTTCCTCATTCGGCAACTACACAAATAGGCGAACATTTCACGCAGCGACAACAAAGAGAGGTTCACAGCGAACCTCCGTCTTCACCGAACTGGCGATGAAACATTGTTCGTGCGCTTCATGATGCATTTGAAGGATTTCTTCACGTGTGGGTAACACGGCACCCGAGAAGCGCGCATCAGGTCGCAGCGTGACGACGGCCATCGCCATTTTGCCCTCAGCATTGCGCGCCATGACGCCTGTGGCCGTGTCTTCGTATCGATCCACACAAAACTTGCGCTTGCCTGCGATGGACAAAAACCACAGCATATGACAGGCGGAAAGTGACGCAACGAAAGCCTCTTCCGGATCGACAGCAGCCGCATCAGACATCGGCACCGGTACGACGTGCGGTGAAGACGAACCGGGCACGTCAATGCCGCCATCAAAGCGCATCAAGTGCTTGCGGCTATAGCGCCCGGAGAGGAAGTCCTGATCGCCGCGTTCCCACGCGATCTGGGCTGTGTAGTTTGGCATGAGTCGTGAACTCGGTTCAGGCGCGTATTGCGTCATCCTTGATCATATCGGCGGCTTTCTCCCCCATCATGACCACCGGCGAATTGGTGTTGCCAGACACTAGCGTCGGCATGATGGAACAATCAATCACGCGCAAACCCGTTAAGCCACGCACCCGCAACCGTGCGTCTACCACGCCCATCGGATCGTTGTCAGTCGCCATTTTGCAGGTGCCGCTGGGGTGAAAGATCGTTGCACCGTAGTGGCGCGCGAATTGCAGCACTTCGTCGTCGCTGTGCACGCTGTTGCCGGGGCGATATTCTTCGCCGATCAAATCGGACATGGCTCTGGTGCTGGCCAGTTTTCGTGCGAAACGGATCGACTCAACTGCGCAGCGGCGGTCTGTTTCGTGCGATAAATAGTTGGAAAACATAGCGGGAGCGGCCAGCGGGTCGGCCGATTTCAGCCGAACTTGACCGCGTGATTCGGGGCGCAACTGGCAGACTGAAAACGTACAGCCGCTCCACGGATGTGTTGATCCGCCCGCCATCTCGGCGGAGAGCGCCGCGAAGTGAAATTGAATGTCCGGTGTCTTTGATTCAGGCAACACGCGGGTGAACATGCCACCGTGATTTATGCCGATGGCGAGAGGCCCCGCGCGGCGCGTGACCCAGTCCCAGCCCATCATGAATTTGCGCCAGTTACTCTGCAAATCATCATTGATGGTGATCGGCTTTTTGACTTTGAAAAGCAAACGGAACTGCAAGTGATCCTGCAAATTTTCGCCGACACCCGGCAGGTGGTGTCTGACCTCAATCCCGTGCTCGCGCAGGTGCTCGCTTGGGCCAACACCTGACAGCATCAAGAGCTGCGGGCTTTGCAATGCGCCAGCCGTGAGCAGCACTTCTTTGTTCGCACGCAGCGTGATGCGGTTGCCGTTCTGCTGGTATTCAACGCCAACGGCGCGCGAGCCTTCAAACAACACGCGTGTGACTTGCGCGTTCACCTCCACCCGCAAATTTTTACGCTTCTGCGCGGGCCGCAAATACGCCACCGCCGTGGAGCAGCGCCAGCCATTTTTTGTGAACAGCTGGTAATAGCCGACGCCCTCTTGATTGCCGCTATTGAAGTCAACCACGCGCGGCACGCCCAACTCTTCACCGCCCGCGATGATCGCGTCCATCACCGGGTGCGGATCAGGAATGGACGTGCCCCATAGCGGCCCGCCCTGCCCATGCGTACCGTTGGCAATCATTCGCTTGTCGCTGTTGTGCTCGCTCTTGATAAAGTAGGGCAGCACTTCGTTCCAGCTCCAGCCATTGTTGCCCGCGTCACTCCAGCGGTCATAGTCGGCGGCTTGCCCGCGAATGTAAATCAGCCCATTGATTGACGACGAACCACCAAGGCCGCGACCGCGCGGCCAGTAGACCTTGCGATTGTTCATGTTCGGGTCAGGCTCGGTGTAATAACCGTAGTTGTAGACCGGGTGAAACATCGTTTTGGCATAGCCAATCGGGATGTGAATCCACAAATAATTGTCGGTCGGGCCGGCCTCCAGCAGGCAAACCAAGTTACGTCCATCCTCAGACAAACGATTGGCGAGCACGCAGCCTGCGGTGCCCGCGCCGACGATGATGTAGTCAGGCGTCATGACGATTTCGCTCGAAGATTCAGGCACATGTAGAGCACGTCGGGTTCGGGGTTAACGGTGTAGGGCTCGGTTTCAACAAAGCCGAGTGAACGGTACAGCGCAATGGCGGCAGGCATGCGTTCTCGTAGCGTATCGAGTTTCATTTTTTCAAATCCTGCGACTCGCGCAAATTCGATAGCGGTGCGAGCAAGCTTGCCGCCCAAGCCCAACCCCTGAGCTTCGGGTTCGACCCACAGGCGCTTCATTTCGCAGACCGCATCATCAATCGGGCGCACCGCAATGACACCAACCGGATTGCGCGATGCTTCAACGCGCGCCAGCCAGAGTGCGCCCAGCGGGGCTACATATTTGCCCGGCAAGTCAGCAAGCTCAGCCTCAAAGTTCTGAAAACATAAATCAATGCCCGTCCACTGCGCATAGCGACGCATCAAGTCACGTGCATCGGCCATGTCCTGATCTGCGGCGGCGAGCACAATCGAGATCATGTTCTCGCTTCCGGGCAGGCTCCCGTGGTCACGGCCGTGCCCGCCACTTGCGCCTTCAGCTCTTCAAGCTTTGACAAAATCGCCTGCGTGGGCTCGCGCAACACCAGCGCATTCATGGCGACGATCTGCTCGCGCTGGCGGTAAATGGCCGTCTTCACGCCTTTTGTTTTGAGTTCGACGAGCCGCGTGTCCGCGCCCGCTTTGTTTCGAAACACGCCGAGCGAGATCGCCAAATTCCACGGGCCGTCCTCAAGCACGATCGCGCTGTCCGCAACGTTAAGTTTTTTCAGATCTGCCATGGATCGATCAGCCGCCGTGCGGCTAGGTTTCGGCGGTATATAGACCCAATGCTCAGCGGCAACTTCCACCCGCCGCGACGTCATCGTGCGGCCCAGCACGAGTGGCTCAAGCAGCTTGGCGGCTTTCAGACGATCTGCTTCTGAGAATGGCCCCCATTCCGCGCACGCCAGTGTGAGCTGCGCCACCTTCGCGGGCCCCAGTTTGGCGACCTGTTGCGCGGTCAGTGATTTCACTTGATCCGCATTGAACGGCTTGTAGCGATCTGCGGAGGCTTGTGCGGCACTGTTCATGCGCTCCACGTAGGCATACGCGAATAGCGCAGCATTGGCCAGCAGCAGAAAAATAAAGAGTTTTTTCATCAAGCGCGCAGAGGGAATTCAGTCACAGATTCTGCCAGCAAATACACCCCCTCCAGCACCAGTGAATCAATGACCGCGTTTCCTGCGGGCAGATGCGCCAACAGGCGATACG
>JAYSUK010000398.1:0-2656 GCA_043719085.1 Burkholderiales bacterium
CTGATCACGTTGGTTTTCAAAATCGGCGGGTGAGGCAAACCATCCTTCAAAGGGGTGGTGTTGATCACAAGCCAGGTTGTACACAATCACGTCGCTCGACTCCGTGGCCGATATTCAGCCTGCATGGATGTCATCAATGTAACTTGAACCGGGTAGATACCCCCCGCGGTGCGACTGCTCAGTAGCGAATCTCGCCCTTTTTATTGAGCACGGTTAGCTCCACGAAGCTCGACGCATTGTGATTATCCGGGCCAAACGACACGTTGAAGCCGCCGATATCAAGGTTGCGCAACCCTTCCAGCGCTCGCACCAGGGCCTCACGCGATGCGTCCCCACCACGCCGTAAGGCCTCGACCATGACTTTGGCCGCCACATAACCCTCAAGGCTGGTGTACGAAAACTCGGTGACGCCCGCCGCTTTCATCGCTTTTTGGTATTCCACGATGAGCGGAAATTTATTGGCCGTGGGTGGCAACATGACCTGCGAAATCATCACCCCATCGGCGGCAGGGCCGAGTGCTTTGGCGAGTGGTTTGGTGCCAACAAAACTAACGTTGACAAAGCGCGTTGGCAGCTCCCTAGCCTTCAATTGCCGGATAAATTCGCTGCATGAACTATAGGCGCTGATCATCACGATCAACTCCGGCTTGGCGGCCATCATCGTTGCGACGGCGGCGGCGACATCCGTGGAGTTGCGCTCCACGGTTGCCTTGGCGGCCACCTGAAGCTGACGCTTGGCTAGCGCCCGCTCAACCCCCGCCAACCCCGCTTGCCCGTACGAGTCGTTCTGATAGAAAACAGCCACGCGAGTCACCCCGCCCTGCGTCATCTGGCGCACGATCGCTTCGGTTTCATCGAAGTAACTTGCGCGCACGTTGAACACATAGCGATTGATCGGTGTGCGCAGCAATTCGGCGCCGGTGAATGCGCCAAAAAAAGGTATCTTCGCTTGGCTTGCAACAGGAATCGATGCCGCGCTGGTCGGAGTACCGACGTAGCCAAACAGCGCGAGCACATCGCCGTCTTCTACAAATTTTTTGGTGTTAGCTTCAGCGCGCGGCGGCTCGTAGCCGTCGTCGAGCGTGCGTAATATGATTTTCTTGCCGCGAATGCCGCCGCTGGCGTTCACGACGTCAAAGTAAGTCCTGGCGCCAAGCTGCAACTCTTTGCCCAGTTCCTGCGCAGGTCCGGTCAGCGCGGCCGACTGACCAAGCACGATTTCCTGCGCGCCGATTGGGGCGGTATAGCTCAACAGCAATACGGCCGTCATGAAAAAGATACGATTCATTGGATAGAACTCTCTGTAGACCATGGTGCCACGTCATTTTTCAGTAGCCACATTGACCCATTTATTTACGGTCTTTTCCTGGTGGCAGCAAAAAGCTGCGCCGCTGATCTCACACCAATCATGACAACGGAATTAGTTATATCGCAAAGCGAGGCTGGGGGGTGAATCTCAGACCCTTTGAGTGAAATAAAAGCGACATGACTAAATAAATCATGAATCAAATTCGGGACGAAACGTGACCGACGTCACCATAGCAAGCCGCCCAAGTCGCCACTACTCTATAAAAACGCAACCGAGACCGCACCTGCATGCGGGACAGCTATACGATCACACGCGCCTCATCTGCCGGGAACGCAAGCCGTATTGCGCTACCGATTGGATGCGGTGCGCGCTCTTTGGGCAGAAACACGAACAGATCGCCCGCACTCGTTGCGACGACCAGTTCAACACCTTTGCCGATGAAGGCCGACTTTTGCACAATGCCTTCAATGGCGGGGCTCACCGCCGCGTCGGTGGTGACTTCAAATACATCCGGGCGCAACGCAATTTTTGCTTCACCCACCGTTGCTGCATCGGTTTTTATATCAAACCGCGAGTCGCCGAGCGTGAGCGTAGCAGTGCCATTTTCAAACGACACCACCTGCCCTTTGGCGACGTTCGCCTCGGATAAAAAGTCAGCAACAAACGCGGTGCGCGGATGAAAGAACAATTGATTCGCTGTGCCCGCCTCAGCGATGCGCCCGCGATCCATCACGATGATGTGATCGGACACGGCCATCGCCTCTTCGCGATCATGGGTCACGTACACGCAGGTGATCTTCAGGCGCTGTTGCAGCTCGCGAATCTCTTCGCGAACGTGGCGGCGCAGCTTGGTGTCGAGGTTGGATAACGGTTCGTCGAACAGCAGCACCGCAGGCTCAAGCACTAGCGCACGAGCGATGGCGACGCGTTGCTGCTGGCCCCCTGACAGCTCTGACGGCAGACGATTTTCGTAGCCCGTGAGACCAATCAACTTCAACACGTCGTTGACCTTGTCGGCAACCTGTGGCTTTTTCATGCCCTGCACGGTCGGGCCGTAGCCAACGTTTTCCATCACGCTCATGTGTGGAAACAAGGCGTAACTCTGGAACACCAGCGACACATTGCGCTGCGCGGCGGACTTGGCCGTGACGTCTTTGCCGCCAAGCAAAATCTGCCCGGCGTTCGGCAATTCAAGCCCCGCCACCATGCGCAACGTCGTCGTTTTGCCGCAGCCGGATGGCCCGAGCAGGGTGACCAGTTCACCGTCTTCAATGCGGAAGGTGATGCCCTTCACGGCGGCCTCGCCGGTGCCGTAATCCTTGACCACGTTGATGAATTCGAGGGTGC
>JAYSUK010000399.1:0-7321 GCA_043719085.1 Burkholderiales bacterium
TCCTGAAAACGACCGACCCTCCGCTAACCAATTGAATTTGTTCGAGTTTTAACCGGACACTAGTGAATAAAGTGATTAATATCGATAAATGGCGTTTTCTGCGGTTCAGCCCATATTAAATGGCGTTTTACGCAGAAAGTTGCTGCCCATAAATTGCGTACAGAACGATTGCGCCTGCCGTCGCCACATTGAGCGATTCGACGCCTGCGGCCATCGGAATTCGCAAGCCGCCGGTGAGCTCGGGCAGAATGGTTGGGCTCAAGCCGTGGCCTTCGTTGGAGAGCACCAGCGCATTGTTTGCAGCGAATTTCGCAGCAAACAATGAGGCAGTTTTGAGCGCACCGATATCCCGTGGCAGCGTCGCCCAGCGCGCGCCGTTGAACGTGGCAAGCGCGGCCGGCAAATCCACGTCTTCGAGCAACTGCGTGTGAAAGTGCGCGCCCTGTGATGCGCGCATCGTCTTGACGCTCCAGGCAAAGGCGCAGCCTTGCGACAGCCACACTTGCGCCACGCCTGCCGCCGCAGCGGTGCGGATCAGCGTGCCAACGTTTCCGGGATCCTGCACTTCATCGAGCGCGAGCACGAGGCCGGCGGTAGCCAGGGCGGGCGTTGGCGGCACGGCGGCGATGGCGAGCACGCCGCTGGGGCTGACCAGAGTAGAAAGCGAGTCAAAAAGCGCCGGGGCCACAAGCACAGCCTCGCGAGAGCGCTGCGCGAGAACGGCCTGCACGGGGGTGAGTGCGCCCGTACCAGTGACGTCACGAATGGCGATGATTTCCAGCATACCGATCCGCGCAACGTAGCTCTGCGCCAGGTGCTCGCCCTCAAGCAAACACATGCCGTCGCGCTTTCTTGCAGGCGCGGAGCGCGACAGCGCCGCAAAGCGCTTAACCAGCGGGTTATCGCGGGAGGAGATTGTTTTGATTAGAGTCATCGATACTCTGCGTGGCTTGTGGGAGCGGTTTTACCGCGACGGGTGGCAGAAAATCACGCAACCGTCGCGGTGGAACCGCTCCCACAGAGACAGCTACTGCTTCTTTGTAGTGGAGCCACCGATTGACGGCGAATTCCCGGATGCCGCCGACGTATTCGGAATCGACGCCGCTGGCAGCGGCAATTCCTTCACCTGAATCAGCGTCTCGCCTTTTTTAACCATGCCGAGTTCGCTGCGCGCGCGCTCCTCTATTGCTTCACCGGCCTTCTCAAGATCGCGCACGTCAGCTTCGAGCGCTGCGTTTTTCTGCTTGGCGTCTTCGTTCTTCGCTTTCAAATCGGCGAGATCCTGCTCGAGCGCATGCGCCCGCGGCACCGAGCCTTTGTCAAACCATAGCTTGTACTGAACGCCCAAAAACATCAGCACCAGTGCGGCGAAGATGACGCGTCCCATCATGCTGGCGTCGGGCGATGGCGCGTGCGCACCGGCATTCACTGCTTTATCGGGCAAAGCGTGAAAACACGTCTGCCCCAGCGTAGCTCGCAACATCGCCCAGGTCTTCTTCAATACGCAGCAACTGATTGTATTTTGCGGTGCGGTCCGAGCGTGACAGCGAGCCGGTTTTGATCTGGCCAGCGTTGGTGCCGACCGCCAGATCAGCAATCAACGAATCCTCGGTTTCACCGGAACGATGTGAGATCACGTTGCTGTACGCCGCGCGCTTGGCCATCTCAATTGCCGCGAATGTTTCCGACAGTGTGCCGATCTGGTTGATCTTGATCAGGATTGAATTAGCGATGCCCTGCTTGATACCTTCGCGGAATATTTTTGGGTTGGTGACGAAAATGTCGTCGCCCACCAGTTGCACTTTTTTTCCGAGCTTGTCTGTGAGCAGTTTCCAGCCAGCCCAATCGCCTTCCGCCATGCCGTCTTCGATAGAAATAATCGGATAACGCGCGGCCCAGTCAGCCCACAGATCGGTCAGTTCTGCACTGTCCAGCGAGCGGCCTTCGCCCTCGAGCACGTACGTGCCGTCTTTGTAGAACTCGCTCGCAGCACAGTCGAGCGCTAGCGCGATTTGCTCGCCGGGTTTGTAGCCTGCCGTCTCGATAGCTTGCATCAAAAGCGTCAATGCTTCTTCGTTGGATTTAAGATCCGGCGCAAAGCCGCCCTCGTCGCCCACCTGCGTCGGCCAGCCTTTGTTGCCGATGATTTTCTTGAGCGTGTGGAATACTTCTGCGCCCCAGCGCAGCGCTTCCTTGAAGCTCGGCGCACCAACCGGCACGATCATGAATTCCTGCAGGTCGACCGAGTTGTTGGCATGCGCGCCGCCATTGATTACGTTCATCAACGGCACTGGCAAACTCATCGGCCCCGCGCCGCCGAAGTAACGATACAGCGGTAAGCCTGCGTCCTCAGCCGACGCTTTGGCGACCGCGCACGACACGGCGAGCATTGCGTTTGCACCAAGGCGTGATTTGTTTTCGGTGCCGTCGAGCTCACACAAGATGTGGTCGATGCGTGTTTGCTCTTCACCGTCTAGGCCGAGCAGCGCCTCGGCGATTTCCGTGTTGACATACTCGACGGCTTTGAGCACCCCTTTGCCGAGGTAGCGTCGAATGTCGCCGTCGCGAAGTTCGATGGCTTCACGAGACCCCGTGGAAGCGCCGCTTGGGACAGCAGCGCGACCGGTGGCACCACTCTCTAAAACAACGTCGGCTTCAACGGTAGGATTACCGCGAGAGTCGAGAACTTCGCGGGCGATTACGTCAACAATGGCGCTCATATTATTTCCTGCAGAAACCTGTAATTTTTGTGCCGTCATTCTCGCGAAGCGGGAATCCAGCGGGTGTACAAAAGCGAAGCATCAAGCTTGGCGCTACACGCGGGTTACGCACTGGATTCCCGCATCGCGCGAATGACGCCAGTGGATAGATTGGCTTGCGCGAACGCCATCAAACCCCATCCACCACAATCATGCTGAACTCCGCCGCACCGTCACGTTCGGCTCTTGCGGCAACGTACGACGCTGAGTCATAAAACGCCTTTGCCGCGTCACGCGTGGGATATTCAATGATGACGACGCGTGGTCGCGACCAGTCGCCTTCGAGGATCTCCAGATTGCCGCCGCGAACAATAAATTTCCCGCCAGCAGCAGCGACCGCTGCTGGAGACACCGCCATGTAATTTTTGTATTTATCAGGGTCGGTGACGTTGATTGATGCAATCACATAAGCGGTCATAGTTTGTGTGCTCCGACGAGTTGGTTTTCAGCAAAGGGGCGCGCCTTGACGATGCGGTCAAGTTCAATAAGTTGTTCGAGCAACGCTTTCATGCGCGGCAGCGGCCATGCGTTCGGGCCATCGGACAGCGCTTTGTCCGGATGCGGATGTGTTTCCATGAACAGGCCCGCGACGCCCACGGCAACCGCCGCCCGCGCCAGCACCGGCACGAACTCGCGTTGACCGCCACTGGTCGTGCCCTGCCCGCCCGGAAGCTGCACCGAGTGCGTCGCGTCAAACACAACAGGGCAATTAGTCTCACGCATGATGGCAAGCGAGCGCATGTCGCTCACCAGATTGTTGTAGCCAAAGCTCACGCCACGTTCGCAAACCATGATGGTGTCGGCACCGTTGTTCGCTTCTTTCGCTTTGTCGACCACGTTTTTCATGTCACCAGGCGCGAGGAACTGGCCCTTCTTGATGTTCACCGGTTTGCCACTGACAGCGACGGCGTGAATAAAGTCCGTCTGGCGGCTTAAAAACGCTGGAGTCTGCAATACATCAACCACGCTCGCGACTTCGGCGATCTCGTCAATCGCATGCACGTCGGTCAGCACCGGCACCCCGATCTGGCGTTTAACTTCAGCAAGAATTCGCAGCCCGTTTTGCATGCCAGGGCCACGAAAACTCTTGCCGCTGGAGCGATTGGCTTTGTCGTAGCTGGATTTAAAAATGAAAGGAATGCCGAGCGCTTGCGTCATTTCTTTAAGCGTACCGGCTGTATCCAGTTGTAGTTGTTCGCTCTCCACAACGCAGGGCCCCGCGATCAAAAAGATGGGGTGATCGAGACCGACGGTGAAGCCGCACAGGTTCATGTCGTGCTCCGCTCTGATGCATCACGATAAACCATCGCTGCGCCCACAAACGCCTTAAACAGCGGGTGCCCGGCACGCGGCGTGGAATTAAATTCCGGGTGATATTGCACGCCGATGAACCACGGATGCGTTGCCGCTGGATACTCCATCACCTCAACCAAGTCCTGAACCGCTGAGCGCCCCGAAACAATCAGACCCATGGCTTCAAACTGCGCAACGAAATTGCTGTTGACCTCATATCGATGGCGATGCCGCTCATTGATTTCCGTGCTGCCGTAAACGTCAGCCGCAAGCGAACCCGCTTTGAGCGCTGCCTTCTGCGCGCCAACGCGCATGGTGCCGCCTTTATCGGAGGTGGTGTCGCGCTTCTGCAACGCACCGGTAGCGTCTTGCCATTCGGTCACCAAGCCAACCACCGGATTTTTTGTGTCCTGATCAAACTCGGTGGAGTGCGCATCGGCCATACCGCAAACGTCACGCGCAAATTCGATGATCGCGACCTGCATTCCAAGGCAAATACCAAGGTACGGCACCTTGTTTTCGCGGGCGTATTTCGCTGCGAGAATTTTGCCTTCAATCCCGCGCTCACCAAACCCGGGCCCAACCAGAATGGCGTCCATGCCCGCCAGAGGCGCTCCATTTTCGGCTTCAACTTTCTCTGACTCCAGGTACCGGATGTTGACGCGACAATCGTTGTGAATGCCGCCCGCTTTCAGCGCTTCGTTAATCGACTTGTAGGCATCAATCAGCTCTACGTACTTGCCAACGAACGCGATATTCACCTCGCCACAGTTGGGGTGCAACGTACGCTTAACGATGTCATCCCAAGGCGCAAGATCGGCCGGTCTGGCCACAATATCAAGCGTGTGAAGCACGATCTCGTCGAGCAACTGCTCATGCAATCGACGCGGCACTTTGAAGATTGTGTCAAGGTCAGGCACCGAGATCACGGCACGCTCTTCAACGTTAGTGAACAACGAGATTTTTTTCTTCTCGTCTTCAGGCACTTCGCGATCTGATCGGCACAACAGCACATCAGGAAAGATACCGATTTCACGCAGCTTTTGTACGCTGTGCTGGGTAGGCTTGGTCTTCAATTCACCCGCGCTGGCGATATACGGCACCAGCGTCAAGTGGATATAGCAGCGATTTTTGCGCCCGACTTCAACGCCCATCTGGCGGATGGCCTCGACGAACGGCAGCGACTCAATGTCGCCCACCGTGCCGCCGATTTCAACCATCAATACGTCGAGACCCTCACCGGCGCTTTTAATGCCCGCCTTGATCTCGTCGGTGATGTGCGGAATCACCTGCACCGTGCCGCCGAGGTAGTCGCCGCGGCGCTCCTTGTTGATCACGTTTTGATAGACCTTGCCCGACGTAAAACTATTGCGCGTGGTCATCTTGGCTGAGGTGAAACGCTCATAGTGGCCAAGATCGAGGTCGGTTTCGGCCCCGTCGTTGGTCACGTACACCTCGCCGTGCTGATACGGACTCATAGTGCCCGGATCAACGTTGATGTACGGGTCAAGCTTTACGAGGGAGACTTTAAGGCCGCGCGATTCGAGAATCGCTGCGAGCGAAGCGGCGGCGATGCCCTTGCCGAGAGAGGACACCACCCCACCTGTGACGAATACGTATTTGGTCATAGCTCACCAGCGGGAAAGCCAAATTCTACCGGAGGGCGCAGTCGTTGCGACAGGTTGCACGAGTAAACTGCTCACAAGGGAGCCACGGGCTCGTAATCGAAATCACAAGGAGCAGGTCATGGAAGACGTAGTCATCGTATCGGCAGCACGCACAGCAGTGGGCAAATTTGGCGGCAGCATTGCCAAAGTCTCCGCCCCCGACCTCGGAGCGACGGTTATCCGCGCGCTGTTGGCACGCAGTGGCGTATCGCCCGAGCTAATTAATGAAGTCATCCTCGGGCAGGTGCTCACGGCCGGTGGCGGACAAAATCCAGCGCGGCAATCGGTTATCAAATCGGGCCTGCCGAACCATGTGCCAGCGTTTGTCGTGGGTAAAGTTTGCGGGTCCGGGCTTAAAGCCACACATCTCGCCGCACAGGCCATCAAGTGTGGCGACGCCGACATCATCATTGCCGGCGGACAAGAAAACATGAGCGCCTCGCCGCACGTGCTGCTCGGCTCTCGTGACGGCCAGCGCATGGGCGACTGGAAAATGACCGACACCATGATCGTCGACGGACTGTGGGACGTGTACAACCAGTACCACATGGGCATCACAGCAGAAAACGTCGCCAAGAAATTTGAAATTTCGCGCGAAGCGCAGGATGCCTTTGCTGCTGCCTCGCAAAACAAAGCCGAAGCCGCACAAAAAGCGGGCAAATTCAAGGATGAAATCGTCCCGGTTGAAATCGTCTCGAAGAAGGGCAGCACGTTTTTTGACGCGGACGAATTCATCAAACCGGGCGTCACCGCTGAGTCGCTCGCCGCGCTGCGCCCTGCGTTCGACAAGGCAGGCACCGTCACTGCGGGCAACGCATCTGGCCTCAACGACGGCGCAGCTGGCGTGCTGATGATGTCGGCAAAAAAGGCCAAAGAACTTGGCCTCACGCCCCTCGCCCGCATCGCCAGCTACGCCTCAGCCGGTCTCGACCCGGCCATCATGGGCATGGGCCCGGTGCCTGCGTCCACGCTGTGTTTGAAAAAAGCGGGCTGGAACGCCGCTGACCTCGACCTGATGGAAATCAACGAAGCCTTCGCCGGTCAAGCCTGCGCAGTGAATAAAGAAATGGGCTGGGACGTAAGCAAAATCAACGTCAACGGCGGCGCGATTGCCATCGGTCATCCCATCGGCGCGTCCGGTGCCCGCATCCTCGTCACGCTGATTCACGAAATGATCCGTCGCGATGCGCACAAGGGCTTGGCCTCCCTGTGTATCGGTGGCGGTATGGGTGTGGCGCTGGCCATTGAGCGGTAAGTCACCCACCTTTCCAAAGCAAAAACGGCCTTTCGGGGCCGTTTTTGCTTGCGCAGATTTCATCAGGTGTCTTTGTGGGAGCGGTTCCACCGCGAAAGATGTTTCCTGCGCGCGCGATCACGGTAGAGCCGCTCCCACGGGATTGGATGGATTCGACGACGGATTTCTCTTCACGGACATCGTCTACTCAGCTGCCCCGCCCTGCTTCCGCAAATTCTCAGTCGTTGGCCCGTTCCCGTCAGGCTGCCAACCCGGCGGGCCGAAAAGATAGCCGAGCACTTCGCGAGTTGACCGCGCCTTGCGCAGGTCAGCGAAAATATTGATCCATTGCTGAAACGCGATCCGCA
>JAYSUK010000400.1:0-7307 GCA_043719085.1 Burkholderiales bacterium
GCGGCTCGTACGGTAGGTAGCTTGTGCTCATCACCATTCAACGCCTGAGAGCCTTCGCTCGTCGACACAATCCAGCTTCTGCCGCGCAGACTCCTAGCGGCATAAAACGCCATTTATCGACTAAAGGCTTAAAGATAGCCCAAGCCCATACTAAACGGGCTTTTCAACAAAAAGCTATATGTCAATTTGATGCAAAATATCGCCCCACGGAAAGTACAACGCAACGCAAATAGGACGTACGCCGCCACGCGTCCGGTCTAGCTCGGTCAGGCGTTCCCCGTAGCAGAGCAATTGCGGTCGATAGCGCTCCGCCTCGGCTGCCACCGCCGCAGCGTCACCCGGTTCGGTGAATTTGAAATCGATCAACCAGCGCTTGCCGTCAGCCGTGATGAAGGTGCGATCAGCGCGCATTTTCGTTCCACTTTTATCGATCAGCGTCAGCTCATTCGCGGCGTCGCTGTGATCAGGTGAAAACATGAATCTGACGTTGTCCAGGCCCGCGGCAACCGTGAAATAGTTAACCAATCGCGTGGCCGTTGCTGTGGCCACTGCCTCCTCCGCGCCTTCATTACGAAGCAGATTCTTCACCATGGTTTCATTGGGTAAAAAGTCACGCGGCGGCGCAGCATTCATCGCGCCCGAAAGCCCCTCAAACAGCAAGTGACCGACCACGCCTGCGGCGCGCGCGTTCAATTGCGACTGCGGCACGGCGAGATCGGCTTTCGCAGCCGACGCCAGATAAGCTGGGAACGATAGGGGAACGCTCGCAACACGCGGCAATCCGATCCATCGCGTCAATGACTTTTCCAGATGCAGTCGCTTGTCTGGCGCGGGCTCGACTCTCGCTAACGATTCATCCGCCACGTCGCCCAACAACGCAGAAAAACTATCCACTGCCGGTATTTTCGAGGCATTGCAGCGCGTCAAGGTCAGCGTCGACTTGGCGCGGGTCACCGCAACATACAACAGCCGTTTTACCTCGGCCGAACGAGCCGCTCGGGTGTGTTGACTCACGTAGTCGTACACGCTGCCATCCTGTTTCTTGCGCGAATCACGCGCAGCAATCAACACGGAACGGCCCTCCTCCTCGTCGCCCGCCGCCGTGAACTGCCACTGCGCCAGATCGCGCGAATCGCCACGTTGCTTGCGATCAATGCCAGGCAGAAAGACGTGATCCCACTCCAGTCCCTTCGCTTTGTGAATGGTGAGAATTTCAACGACGCTGCCCGAATCGTTCGACGACGAAAACGAGCGTCGCTGCGCCGCGAGCAGTTCGGCAACGATGTGCCGTGGCGGCAACAAACCGCCCACCGCCTGCACGTCAAGCCACGCAAAAAATGCATTTGCATCATCGCGCGCATCGCTGTCCATACAGCTCAAAGCACCGCCCAGCGACGTCCATGCGGCCTGCACTCGCTCGGCAAGCGGTGACAGCCACGCGCGCGCCTCTGCAACGCTGAGCGCCGTATGTGCGCCGCAGACCCGTTCCCGCTCGGCCACGGACAACGCACTCTGCCACGGCGAATCCGCTGCTAGCGCACGCAAGCTTTGCTCGCACTTTCCGTCGCCATCGAGATGATCCGCCAATGCTGCCAATGTGGCGAGCGTCAGACCCACCCACGGGCTGCGCAATACTGAGAACAACATCAACCGATCCGACGGATGCGCGATGGCATAAGTCAGCGACAGCAGATCGCGAATCGTTTCGCGCTCGGTCCAACGCGCAAATTCACGCGCCACAAAGGCTACGTTGCGCCCAGCCAACGCTTTGACGATGGCACTGGCGTGCGGTCGATTACGCACCAGAACGGCGATGCTCTCGCCAGGTGACGTTTGCTGCAGCTGGGCGATGCGCTCTGCAATGGCGTTCGCCTCGTCCTCGGCGTCGCTGAAGGCCAGACGATTGACGATTGAGTTGGCGTTAACCTCCCGCGTGGCAACCGCGGCCTCGAACTGCACGGGGGTGGTTTCCCATGCACCGACGTGGCTGAACACGCGAGACAGCGCGGCGTTCACCCAATCTACGATGGCGGGTCGTGCGCGATAGTTCGCGCTCAAGGTGAGCGGCGTTAACGCCACAGAACTTACGCCCCGCGTTTGCGCTTGCGCAAATAATCCCACGTCAGCATCGCGAAATCCGTAGATCGACTGCATCGGATCGCCCACCAAAAATAGCGTGCGCCCGTCCCCCGCCGACCAGTCACTCACGAGTGTTGCGAGCAGCGCAAACTGCGCTGGATTGGTGTCTTGCACCTCATCCACCAGCACGTGTTTAAGTCGCGCATCTAACCCAGCCATCACGTCTTCACGAGCCTCGACCAGCACCTGCAATGCGGCGTCGGCGACACCCCCAAAATCCGCGACGCCGCGTTCGCGCAGCAACACAATCAGGTTCATCGCGGCCAGGCGCAAGACGACGAGTGTTGCCTGCAGCATCGGTGCGTGCTCTTTGATCGCAACGCTGGTGGGCAGATGGCGTGTCTTGGCGAGCGCACGAACAAAGGCGGGCTCGTTCACCAATTCATCAAGCAACGTCTGCATGCGTAGCTTGGCATCCGCACGCACTTGGGCATCGAGCTCCGCGAACTCTCTGTCGTTGTGCAGTGGAAAGCCGATTGACTTGGTGACGCCGCGTGGCTTGCGCAATTCACCGCTGTCGGTCAAGAGCATGACCGACAACGCGCGCCAGGTTGCGACAGTCTTGATGCGCGCGCCAGTGGCCCAATCAGCAGCCGCCGCGGCGCGCTCGGCAGACAGCTCAGTTCTGCCCGCCATTTCAAGCGACAACGCGGTGAACGCCAGCAATCGTTCCACATCACTGAGATGCGTCGCATTCAAACTGTTGGACACCGCTTCCAGCTCGTTCCGAACCGCCTTCAGAAGGCGTGAGGTGTGCCACGCAATGGCCGCGTCGGAAGTGTCCACCGCCTGCCCCAACCACTGCGAGCGACGCGCCAGCAGATTGGCAATCAGATCGATCACGTCGTCGACTTTGTTCGCAGCGAGTGTCAGTAACACGTCGCAAGATTGACGAATGCCGGTGTCAAACAAGGCGTCGCGCGCGGCCTCGCGATACAGCGGCGCGAGCGACGTGCTAATGCCCGCCAGCGCGCCAGCGGCAGCGACCTGGGTCAGCGGTGCGCGAGCAATGATGCGTGCGCAAAAGGCATCGAAAGTATCGATCAACACCGCGCTTAAGTCAGTGAGCAAATGCCAGCCGCGTGCAGCGTCGCGCTGCAGCACGCGGGTCGCTAAATCACGACGCCGAAGCTCAAGCGGCGACAGGTTTTCAGCAGCCGGAACCGTTGCGGATTGCAGCGCGCTTTGCAAGCGATCGCGCATCTCGCCAGCGGCCTTGTTAGTAAAGGTAATTGCAAGCACTTCCGAGGGATGCTCAGCGTCTGCCAACACCGTGAGCAGGCGCTGAATCAATAGCTCTGTTTTGCCTGATCCCGCAGGGGCCTGCACGATGAACGACTCATGCGCGTTAAGTGCATCCAGACGCGCCGCTTGATCGGCTTGCAAATCGCCGTTCGCGCTCATGTGCCGCTCCCGCCGTCAGCGCTGATCCCGTCGTCGGCCTCCGCAGCACCCGATCCCGACAATGACCACGGCTCGCGACAAAACGAAGCGAACCCGCAATAGCGACAGGTCGCACGGCCCTTAAGTGGGGCGACGTCCGCCACGCCGCTCGCAATCTCGTCGACCAACAGAGCCAACTGATCCTTCCACTGCGTGGTCAGCTCGAACCAATCAGGCTCGTCCTTGCCCGATTTTTTATTGGTTGCCAGCGATGCATCAGCGCCCAGACCGACAAATTTCACATCGTCGTCAGAAATGATGATGTAGCCAATCGCACCGATGCGCGGCAAATTGGGGGGCATGACAGCGTGCAGCGCAAACAGATACAGCGGCAACTGCGGCGCAGCGAGCCGTCCCGACGAATTTTCGGCGAACCAATCGGTGCGTGCCACCGCACCTGTTTTGTAGTCCAGCACTACGCCAAATTGATCCTCCTCCGCAAGCGCCGCTGCGTAATCGTCCACTCGATCCACGCGCAATTTGAAGGCGGCATTGAACAGCTGCGCCTTCACGTCTTCTTCAACATTCACCACCCGAAAACCCTCGCGAGCGGCGTCAAGTGCTAGCACTTGGTCGATCAGCGGCAACAACCGCGCGCGCTCAATGTCCCACACCGCCACCGGAATTCGCGAGCGCTTTTCAGCAGCATCAGTTACTGCACGCGTAAACGCACTGTCGGCGATCGCCCGCAGCGTGGCAAGGTCAGGCTCGCCCTCGCCGTCGACAATGCCACGCATGCGGGCCTCGCCGATGGCAGCCATCACTTCATGCACCAGCGTGCCCCGCACGCGCGGCGAAATGCCCACCACATGCTCGGGCCATTCGTGAAGTCGCAGGAACGACGCCGCCGCTTTGCGCGGGCAATGGGCTTGCCGCTCGATATCGCTTGATGACAGCGGTTTTGCAGTGTCGGGCGTCGTGCGAAACGGTAGTGCTTCGTCCGCAACGCTTACCACTGAGCGTGTTGCAGATGGTGTTGATTTGGCTTCGGGTTCGCAATTGTCGACAACCAGATTCGCGGCAAGTGCGCTGATGCGCTGCACGCTGCCTTCAGATTCACCTGCATACGACACGCGTAACGAACCTGTTAGCGCGCCCCAGTTCGTCCACAGCGCGTTGGCTCGCTGTCGCACCTCGTCACGCGAGCCCAGGCCGACGTTGTGTGCCGCCTGCCACGCCATGGGCAACATCGGATTCGGCTTGAAAGACTCGGGCAGCACGTCCGCGGTGAACCCGACAATCCATGCAGCAGCCAACGGCACACCGGCCGACTCAAGCAAGCCCATTACCTGAATCCGCGCGCGCCCTGCCTTTGGTTGAAATGGTTGCTGATTGGCAAGTTGCGCGAGTTCACTCACGGCTTGCTGCGCGGTGATCGACGGTAACCAGCGATCTAGTTGCGTCCAGCTTTTGATCGCCTCAGTCCACGCGACTTCGAGTTGAAACAGATCGCTCTGCGCAATCATCGCGCGTTCGGTTAACGCCAGCACCACGTCAGCAATGGTCGCAGCATGCGTAACTCGTGAAGCGCGCTTTTCTTCAACTGCAACGGCGTTGCGACGCTGACCGAGATTCAACGCAGAGCATTCTGCAACCGTCGCAGGCAATACGTTCCACCAGTCTGTGAGCGAGGATTGATCCATGCCACGCGCAAGCAGCAACAATAGTTGCCGCTCAATGCGCTTGATCGAAGCAGGCGTGCGCCCCCAGCGCGGATGCATCAGGGCCTGCGCCAGCGCCTCAGTGTCGCTGTTGCCTTCGCTGTTGCCGTACGTCGCCCGCAGCACCGTAATGAGGCAATGGATGTGTGGATATTCACCCAGACACAACCCCACCGACAGATTGAAGCAGTCGCGATCCGTCTCTGGATTGAGCCACCACGTGTCAGGATTCAGTTGTTCACGCAACGCCGACAACCACACGCTGCGTTGCGACGAAAGCGCAGGCACCACTATGGCAACGGCGCCAAGGGGGCCGCCGCCCGACGCATCTACCGCACGCACGGCGCGCGATGCCCAGGCAATCGCGGCACGCATTTCTTGAGTTGCATCAGCAAAGCGAAGGACAACGGTCGGCACGTGCTCTCGCTGCGGCGCAACCCACAGCTCGACCGACACACCAAGTCGCGCCATTTCGTTCAACAAGCGTGTGTGCGCCGTGTTCGCGGCAAACGCAGGCGTCAGCACGATCCTCGACGGCAGCAGCGAACGCATCCATTCCAGAACGCCCACCAACGCAGATGCAAGCTCGGGCTGCGTGATGCCGCGCTGACGCTTCAGCAACGACTGCATGCGCAGCGCGCACCGCGCAAACAGCGCCAGATTGTCGTTGCCAGCGACGAGATTTTCCAGACTGTTCAACGGAAATGCGTAGCGATGGGCCAGCGCCCAGGCATCACTCGCAAGCGCCGCGACACGCGTAACCTCGCTGGCGCTGAAATCGGTTTCGTCCCGCACCACGTATTGCCACAGCGCATTGGTAGCAGCGGCATCCACGTAATCGCGGGTGTCGCCGATCAAGCCAAACAATTGCCCACGCTGCCATAGCTCGCGACAAAACCGCTCGATATCCACGCAGTCGGATGGCGCAATGTCGTGCGCTGCCAGTGCGGCGTGAAACGCGCGCGCCGACCGATCGCTCGGGCAAAGGTAGATCGCACGACGGGTCACGCGACGCCCCTCGTCGCAATCGTGCAACTACGAATTTCGTTCATCGCCCGATTCTACGGAGCACACCAACCATCAAGCAACTGGACAGCATCGAGGGCCGCGTTGAAATCCCTGCGGGTTGGTGACTTTATTGAATACGTGCCAGCAAATTTTCGTGGCCGCAATCGTTCAGATCGCTGCTGGCTTGGGACGGCTCGCGAGTCATGCCGGCGCAGGTTCGCCTGATGGAAGCGTTAGCGCGCGGCCTTATTGGCAGGTCAGCCTATGCGCCATGGAGTTTGAACGCCCAATAGACAGCGATGCCGATTTGCACGGCGAAGGCTGCGAACCTTGCGTTTACCGCAGCCGAAGCAATGGATGCGAGATGAATGCTGGACTGCACGATACGAGCGGCGAGCAGTAGGTACGCAAGGGGGTCGGTGATACTGGACTTGCCTGCGATGACCGCGACCAGCATGAGGCCGCCGAAGATGGGCAAACCCTCCAGGCAGTTGGCGTGGGCACGCGCAAGTCGCTGCATGAATGGCGACAGATTCGAGTTCTCAGGATTGAATCCGTTTGCGGCAACCGCTCCCGTGACAACCAGCTTGCAGCGAACTGCCTCCATCAGCACCAGTAGGAGCAGTGCCCAGCAAATGAACCCGAGCAGCGACAGTAGCGTGTGTGACATGGTGCAAAAGCCTCCGGCGTGTTAGCGCTGGCATACGCAGCGCGGTGGTGTTTTGTGTGGGCGAACGTTTGCGATGATCTGCTACGGACGGCAAGTCGGCTCGACCGAGTGGTCAGGGCACTCCTTTCCGTGCAGTCGTCCCTTGCTTCATGTGAGTCCCAATCTGAACTCCCAATCAAGCTACTGGCAGATAAACGGCCAACAGGTCAAGCGCGATAAACCAGGCAAGGGCGGGAATCATGAAACTTGGCGCGACGCCAGCGCAAAGAAAGGGAGCTCGCTGCGATTAGGGCACTCCTATAAATTCATTTTTCGGGATGAAATGCAAGGCGCATGGCGCACAGCAACCGGAATGTACGCCCTGGTACATGAGGATTGCGAGCACC
>JAYSUK010000005.1:0-2488 GCA_043719085.1 Burkholderiales bacterium
GACGCCGACCTCGCGGCGATTATTTACACCTCCGGAAGCACCGGAGCGCCGAAAGGCGTCATGCTCACGCACCGCAACATGCTGACGGCAGCAGCGTCGATCATGGAATATTTGAAACTCGATGAAAGCGACGTCATCCTGAATGCCATGCCGCTGTCTTTTGACTATGGGCTGTATCAGATGATTATGGCGTTCGCGGCGGGCGGGCGGCTGGTGCTTGAACGATCGTTTGCGCTGCTGCCACAGGTGCTTGCACGCGCAAGTCGCGAGGCAGTCACCGGCCTTCCGGCAGTGCCAACTGTCTTTGCAATGCTGTCGCAGTTCGAAGCGCTGGACCGTTACGACTTGACTGCCGTTCGGTTTCTCACTGCCTCCGGTGCCCACTTGGCATCCTCGCAAATTAAGTGGATGCAGCGGCGATTTCCTGCGGCTGAAATTTTTTCGATGTACGGGCTCACCGAGTGCAAGCGTTGCACCTATTTGCCGCCCGACACCATTGACCTAAAACCGGGCAGCGTCGGCATTGCGATTCCCAATACCGAGCTTTGGGTGGTGGATGAGCACGACCAAAGACTCGGCCCTCATCAGACCGGACAATTGGTCGTGCGCGGCTCCACCGTCATGCGTGGCTATTGGGACGCACCGGCTGCGACCGCCGAGCGCCTGCGACCGGGCCCGCTGCCGGGCGAACTCGTGCTGTACACGGGCGATTTAGGCCGCTTCGACGATGATGGGTATCTATATCTCGTGGCACGAATGGACTCTGTTTTCAAGAATCGCGGGAAAAAGGTTGCGCCGCACGACGTCGAAACCGCGATAATGAAAATCGCTGGCGTTTCTGAGGTTGCTGTCACTGGCGTTCCCGATGAAGTGCTTGGTCACGCCGTACACGCATTCGTTGTTCTGGATGGCAGCGTGGAGTTAGACGAAACAAATTTGCGTCGTGCCTGCGCGCCGCTCATGGAATCGCATCAGATTCCGTCAAAAATAATTGTGCTGGGTGCCTTGCCGCGCAACGGCAATGGCAAGGTAGACCTTGCGGCGTTGATCCATTCGTAATGCACTGGTCTCCATTTACGTGCCTACCGCGCGAATTTCAACGTGTTGTCGCTCTGGATGAACCGAAAGCGGTCGGCGCGTCTGAACTTGTGCGGGGCGCAAGGATGCATGGGTCTGATGGGGCTGATCCGGATGGTGTCGCGTGCCACCCGCACGCAGCGACGCTGCGGCTAACAGCGCAGTTGCTTGAAGCCCAGGGTGCAGGTGACACCGTTGTGTTGCGCGGGTCTGATCGCGCGCCGCTTTGGCCACGGGGATTTATTGGTTCGATAACCCATACAGATCGGTTCGCCGCCGTGGCGGTGATGCCTGAGTCAACGGCTCGCTCGGTGGGGATTGATGCTGAATGTGAGCTGGGCGTCGATCAGCAGATCTTGGTGCGGCGGTACTGTGTCGTCGAAGGCGAAATGGATGTGCTGGTCCGGGCGGCGCCGTCACTGTCTGAAACACAACTTCTGACGCTTTGCTTTTCCGCGAAGGAGGCTGCGTTTAAGTGCCTCTACCCGCTGGTCAAACGGTACTTTGATTTCTCCTGCGTTCGCATTGTCGCGATCGATGAATCAGCGAATCTGCTGTCCGCCAAAGTGCTTGATGCAGCGATCGCGCAATGTGCTGATACCGCAGTTCTACAGGGCTCGTCTCAGTTTGCAGAAGGGCACGTGTTCACAGCGTTTCGCCTGCCTCCGCAATGACCTGACACTGCTGCGCATTAATGGCAAGCGACGCCTGAATCGTTCGCATCGGCACGCCCTGCGCCAGCGACAGCTCAAACAAATCCTGCTCATCTTTCGCCAGACATTTGCCGCCAAAGCCGAACCGGTCGTCGGGGCAAGGCACCATCGAATGCTTCCCGGTGAGCAGTGGGGGTTCGCCTTGCCGACGGCGCGCCACCGTTGCGATGTCAAGCGGGTGGCAGAACTCAAAGTCAGCCGTGTGCTTCGACAAAAATTCCCGGCAAGCCAGGAGTCGATCAACGTTGTAACCTGTGGCCAATCGCTGCGTCGTGCCCGGGTTGACGATCAACGTGATTCAAACAGGCCTTTGCCGTTGCCGTTGCGCGACGCGAAATCGCGCACTAACGCTTCAACAATGTGCGTGTCCAGACTGCCATCCGCGTGCGCGTGGGCGTGGGCGGGCACGCAGCAAAACACCACATCTGCAGTGAGCACTTCGACCTTATGCACCGCCAGGCTGCGGCAGCGATTTTCGGGTCGTAGTCGGCTACCCAAAATAAGTGGGAAAGCTGACCATACCCACCGAACCATAACCGAACATTCCGACTCTCACGGAGTGCCAGTCAGGCCGCAATAAAGTCGACTTTTGCAATAAACACCACTAGTGTCCGGTTAAAACTCGAACAAATTCAATTGGTTAGCGGAGGGTCGGTCGTTTTCAGGAGGCTTAGCCCCTTGCAGCACCTCTTGCAATG
>JAYSUK010000041.1:0-6295 GCA_043719085.1 Burkholderiales bacterium
GATCTGACACGCACAATCTCGATCATCGTACCTACAAATCGGCTAGATCATGACTTCTCCGATTACGTAAACCTTCTGCCGCGCACACTCCTAGCCCGCATATATGTTGAGATTAGCTCACAAAGTTAAATCGTGCTCCGCTACAAATTTGCACCGGAGGTGCAGTCAAGCGCAGCAGTTATTGCCGGCCTGAATCGGCGGGCACTTCACCGTGCCATAACTGCAATAAACGCAGCAATCACCCGCTTTCGGCGACGCTACCTGATGGCAGTTCGGGCATTGCCAAAAGAATGCACACGCGTCGGTCGGCATCACCTCCGTCACTGTCTGCTGACAGGACGGACAGGTGATGGTCGATTCAAGAACGACATCAGCCATGATTGCTCTCGCTAGTCGGCCAGGTACGGCCAAAGCAGCGCAAAGCCCACCCCGATCACGTAAATCGCGAGCGAAGCGAAATAAATCACGTTCGACACGCGGCGTTGTCGCGAGCAGGCTGCCGCCAGCGCCGGATCCAGCGGACACGGCAAAAACCGCGCCCGGTACTGCAGATAGCCCGCCGCCGCGAGCATTACGCCCGCGCCGACGAATACCAGCGTCTTATTTTCTGACACCCAGACGATCTGCGGCACCACGCCGACCACGGTGGCCAGCGCGGCGCCCGCGCCCAGCGCGACCAACAGCGCTGGCAGGGCGCAGCACAAAAGCGTGCTGGCGCTAGTAAAGATCGAGAACCACGTCAGGCGAGTCCCGATCCGTTGCTCGTTGGTCGCGTCCATCAGGTCTTTTTCACCTTGTCTTGCGCGCGCACATCGGCAATCGATGCACTGACGCGCTCGACTACTTTCACCTCGTACCCAGCGTCGGCGATCTGCGCTTTAATCGCGGCTTCATCGAGTTTCTGTCCGGTCTTTTCGGACACGGCAACAATCTTGTTGCCCAGATTGACGTAGACGTCGGCGGTCGCCTTGTTGGCGCGCATTTTCTTCTCAATGGAACTCGCGCAAAAGCCGCACACCATGCCGTCGACCTTGATTTTCAACGTGTCCGCAAACGACGCTTGCGCGCTGAGCGCGGCGGCAGCAGCAGCAATGGTAATTAGAGAAAAGTTTTTCATAATGAACTCCTGAATTTTGTGACTAAAAAAGATACATAAAGTTGACGAAAACGTCTTTGCGATGCGCCCGGTCAACGCTGACCCCGGCGTCAATCCACCAGTTTTTGCGGAAGAACCGAACGTAAGGCGTGACCTCGATCTGCCGCTCGCCGCTCACGCGCTTGCCCTGCACGCCAATCCAGCTTGCCACATCCTCGTATTCCGCCGCATAAGGTGCCCACATGGCCTGCGCAATCACCTCGTTTCTGCGCCAGTTGTCTCCGCCCGCAGATTTGAGACCGTGGATCTTGACGCGCGTGTAGATACGCCGTGTTTCGTAGTCGGCCCACACGCCGGCCTGCCCGCCAACGTGTGCCCTGGTGTCCGCGCCGGGCCCCGCGCCACCCGACTCACGCTGTTGCAGAATCGGCCCGCCAAACACATACGCATTGCCAATACCGTCCTCGGTTGAAACGCGCTTCACCAGATACACGCCCTGGGTGAACCAGATGTTGCGCCAAGCCTTGCCCGACGGCGTGTCGCTCGCCGCCTCTCGAACTCGCGTCAAGCCGACGGAAACGCTGGTATCGCGACGAATGCCGTACGCCAGATCAAGATTGATCTCGTCCGGCGTGTAGGTTGACATCGCCATCCAGTTGTCTTTAGGGATAAAGAATCCCGCGTGAGTAAGAGCGGGTAGGCTCGCAGCCAGAAGCGCCGCGACGAACGTTGAAGCGCGTCGCCCAACATGTCGGCGAAAAAATACTGTGTACATAAAACCTCGCAATCAAAGCAACTAATGCAGCAACTCATAGAGGTGCTACGCCGATGTAGTGACTGTCTAGAGGCGGGGTGGAGGCGTGTCCGGCGTAAGCTCACGCGTAGAAAACACGATTGCACGTGTCAGCGGAACCAGCGTGTCGTTGGCAAACGACACGTCTGTAGTTGCGGATGTCAGCACGGAAAAGGACGCAAACGCGCACATGGATTTCATGTCGCAGCTTGGCTCAAAGTCATCCACCGACTGCCAGAAACTGACCGCATCAACCACGGCCAAAGGCGGCTGCACCGCCTCAGCAACGCTGACTTCCCCGGGCGCAACCAACGCCGGATGCTGCGGCCCGCCCATCTGCGACACCAACGCATGCGTTGCACAAATTTGCGCAAACACACTCATCGGCAGCCACACGAGGGCGGCTAAAACGACAAGTTTGCGGAAGCGACGCAGGGATTGCATCTGTCTAGGATAACGCAGCGGGCGGAAAGTTCACGGCGTGAAACACGCAATTACGCATGCGGCCCCAAAAAGCGATCCCCGTTGAAGTGGATCAGATGCGAAGGCGAATCCGCCACCCAAACTTCAGTTTCCCACGCAATTTCGCTCAGGTACCGGCCCATGACCGCACGACTAGGAAACGCGGTGACGAAAACGATACCCACAGATGAATCAGCGAAGAGCTTGCGCAACTCCGCATGGCGCTTCGCATTGACAGGTCCATGACTGGTAACGGACTCCACGAGCAGCAGCCATTTTCGCGCTTCAAAATACAAAACAACATCGGGCATCTTGCCGTGGGCGTCGACGGTCACGCCGAGGCTTGAAAGCAGCGGCTCGTCAAAGTAGCCCGGCGTCTGCTTCGTCTCGCCGACATAGATCAATTTACTGCCGGGTGCGAATCGTGGAGCGAAGTCTTCGACGATTGCGCGCATGAGTTCAGCGTGCTCCGTTGGAGTGAACTCAAAAGACGTGACTACCGGCCAAACCGCCGAAACTTGTCCTAGTTCACGTTCGTGGCTCACACTTTTTAGCGAGCGATTCATTGACCTAAAGCCTCAGCCTTAAGCAACCGCATTGCGATACTGCTGCAAGTCTGCTTTTGAAATACCGCTCGCGGCGACTAGTTGGTAATGCTTTTCGTCGACCACTTTCACTTCACCGTCGACGATCATCATCTCAAACATCGCAATGCGGTCATTGCTCATGAATTGAGCAGAGATCGCTCTACAAATCAGATCAGGAAATTTTTGCGCGCAGCACGCGATGTCCTGCTGCGTTTGCACCACGCCGTGTCGGTCGCTGCCGCCCTTCGCCTGGACGGGAACCACGAACTGCCGACCATGCCGGTCGATGCCGACGTAAATTTCGTCAATTTCTATCTGACCGATCCCCCTCACGGTGGTGCGCAAGTGGTTTTGCAACGAGAACGTGGTGATGCCGAGGAATACATCGACCAACCTGTTGTAGCGAACCTTCGCGAGCAAGGCTTGTTCGTCGCCCAACGCGTAGGCCACGATGATTTCGGGCGTTGCATCCGGCACCTTGATCGTTATCAATTCTTCGCGCGGAACGATGCGATTCAGACGTACTTGTTTGAAGCGATAGCTGCCGTGGCCCGCGCCTTCGATGATCCATTCGTTGCCCGCAGCAGCTTTTAATTTGATCGTGTCTGGCAATTCGACGCGATAGCGAACCGAATAAATCACGTCTCCGAGATTTTTTGGGAGGACGATTTCTAACGCTTTGGCTGCCTCGGCAAATTCTTCACGCGTGAACTCAAATTCCTTCACGCCCTTTTTGAAATGCTGGTCGAACACACGCTCGATGATCGCGCCGTAACGATTTGGCTTCTTGATAAGTGTTTCTCTAGGCATAACTCAGTTCAGCCTGTTGATCATTAACAATCTTCCGTGTGCGCTGTGCAATCGTATCTCGCGGAACGGAGAAATAGCGCGCCGCACCGCCCATGTCAAAAGTCAGCAATTGTGGATCGCCGAGTTGCAGTTCTGCGGTTGGCTTTGTCGGTGTGGCTCCCAATGCAGCGGCAATTTGAGTCGCTACCGCGCGGCCCAGCAGCGGCGGAACGCTGTTGCCAATTTGTCGAAAGCCATGCCATTTGGTCGCGTGAAAGCGAAACCAGTCGGGGTACGAATGCAGGCGCGCGGCCTCTCGCACGGTAATGACGCGCGGCAAACTGGGATGAATCGGGCGTGGTGAGGTAAATGCGCCGCGAGCGCTGTCGGTGCCTGCGCGCAACGTGTTGCACAAGCCTTGTGGATCGAGCTTGCGGAAATGGCTGATGGGCTCGGTTTTGCCATGCTCCGTTGCCTGAAATCGCTGTTGCGAAAGCTCGGTGTGTTCGGTGCGCAGGCTTGACGTAAGCACGTTGCGATCATGGGCGCGTGCGTAGCTGAAATCGGTAGCGTCTGCCTCCATACCGCGCAAAATTTTGGCGTACTTTCGACGCGTTTTCCAGTTGATTTCAATTGCATCTTCGCGGCGCAATGGGTCGTACTGATCCGCGTCTGGTAAATCACTGATTGCGTCGGCGACGGTTGTGCGCTGGCCAAAGATTACCGGATACGAAGGCAGTGGCAGACCACGGCGCGCCGCAATGAGGAACAAGCGGCGGCGATCTTGCGGCACCGAGAAATCGGCGGCGTTAAGCACTTGATAGGGCAGCAGCACGTCGTAGCCGCTGGCTTGCAGCGCTTCAACGATTTCCGCGAGGAAGCGGGCGTGCGCCCCGAGCGTCAAGCCTTTGACGTTCTCAAACACGCAGTATTTGGGGCGCAGTTCGTTCACGAGGCGGACGTAGTGAAACACCAGTTGGTTTCGCGGGTCGTCGAAAGATCGCTTGCCCATCAGCGAAAAACCCTGGCATGGTGCGCCTCCAAAAACGACATCAATATCTGTTTTGCCCAAACCTGCGCGACGACGAATTTCTGTGCCCGTCAGATCAATCACACTGGCACAAATCGCCGTTGATTTCGGGAAGTTGAACTCGTGCGTCGCACAGTGAATCGGATCGATTTCGACCGCGGCAGCGACATCAAATCCGGCCTGCTCAAAACCGAGCGACAGACCGCCTGCACCGGCGAAGAGATCAATTCCGACTGGCCGATTCATGAGGCTCCCGAGTTACGAACTTTAGACGCACCGGACCACGCAGAAATCCTCGGTTGCGCGCGCTGTAATCAGCGCAAACGGATGATAGTCGAACTTGGGGGCAGGCTGTTGATAATCACAGCCATTGATCGCACGAAAGAGTCCGTGTGCCTACGATCACTGCCGCATCCACCCTCCTAGATTCCCGCCCCGATGGGGCGAGAATGACGACAGAAAATGGTGGAGCGTATCGGGCGTTTTACGCCGCAACCGCCGCAGCTTCCGTCTTACGCAACGAGGCCTTGCGCTCATGCTCTTTCAGGAAGCGCTTGCGCAGGCGAATCGTCTTCGGTGTGACTTCGACGAGCTCGTCGTCTTCGATGAATTCAACCGCGTATTCGAGCGTGAGCTTGACTGGTGGGGTCAGGATCATGTTGTCGTCTTTGCCGGCGGAGCGCACGTTGGTGAGCTTTTTCTCTTTGATCGGGTTGACCACCAGATCGTTGTCGCGACTGTGTATGCCGACCAGCATGCCTTCGTAAATGATGTCGCCAGGCGACACGAAAAGACGGCCGCGATCTTGCAGGAAGAACAGCGCGTAGCCAACGCCGACGCCATCGTCCTGGCTGATCAACACGCCGTTGCGGCGGCCTGGAATCGAGCCGCGATGCGGGCCGTAGCCGTCGAACACGTGGCTGATAAGGCCGGTGCCGCGCGTTAAGTTCATGAATTCGTTTTGAAAGCCGATCAATCCACGCGCTGGGCAGCTGTACTCAAGGCGAGCACGGCCACGGGCATCGTTTTCCATGTTGAGCAGTTCTGCGCGACGCTCGCCGAGCGCCTGCATCACGCCGCCTTGATGGCCTTCTTCGACGTCAACGGTGAGCGCTTCCATCGGCTCGTTTTGCACGCCGTCGATCATCTTGAACAGCACTTGTGGCTTGCCCACTGCGAGTTCATACCCTTCGCGGCGCATGTTTTCCACGAGGATCGTTAGGTGCAATTCGCCACGACCCGAGACGCGAAAAATGTCGGCGTCTTCGGTGTCTTCAACTTTGAGCGCAACGTTTGCCAGCAGTTCTTTTTGCAGACGCTCGCGAATCTGCCGTGACGTGACAAATTTGCCTTCGCGACCGGCTTGCGGCGACGTATTCACGCAGAAGCTCATGGTCAGCGTGGGTTCGTCCACAGCGATCGGCGGCAAGCCTTCGGGTGCCTCTTTGCTGCACAGCGTGTAGCCGATGCCGATCTCGGGAATGCCGGTGACGGCCACGATATCGCCGGCGGTGGCGAACTCTGCTTCAACCCGTGTC
>JAYSUK010000401.1:0-2639 GCA_043719085.1 Burkholderiales bacterium
ATCCATTCCGCGTGAATCCAGAACTGATACAGCAGGTTGACTGCAAAGGCGAGCAGGATCATCTCTGGTGCAAAACCGAGCAAAGCGAGTGGCGAGAAAAACACCAGCGTCAGCGTAATCTTGCCAAGCCAGCCCAGACGATACGCAGCCGACAGGTTGAACTGATTCGGCGAGTGATGCACGGCGTGGTTCGCCCAGAACCAGCGCACACGGTGGCTCGCCCGATGAAACCAGTAATACGCAAATTCGAGCATGAAGAACAGCACGATCCAGCTCAATGGCTCGCGCATGTCCCACGTAAAGAGTCGATGGTCGTAGAGCCATGCTGCGCCGGGCAGCGCAAAGAGCGCTGGCACAAAATCAGTGAGCCGTCGACCCACTGCGATCGCGAGCGACGCGCCAGCGCCTTTCCAGTCGTAGTCGCGCCGTCCGGTGAGCGTCAAAACCGCACCTTCAAGTAGTGCGCTGCCGACAGCGACCGCGGCGATGATCAGATAAATGCGAACGAACAGTGTGGTTTCCATGCTCTACGGTGTGTACCCTGATACAGGTGGCGCTGACCACGTTGAGCGATGTCGATACCCGAAGCATATCGGTAATTTCACCGGTGTGAGCCCGTTGGCGCGAAGGTGAAAAAGTAAGTGCGGAACAACCCGCATCGGTGAACGGCCCAGGTATCGCATACTTCCCAAAAGCGCGGCGCAGTTGTCCGCGCGTCCAAGGAGGAAATCATGTCGAAACAGATCGCAAAATTTGCGCCCGCCGTGGCCATTATCGTCAGCACGCTCATGCTGTTGGCACCCGCCGCCGAGGCACAAAACCTGAGCCTACTCTGCAACGCCACCATCGACTGGTGTGAGCTGATGAAAAACAAGTTTGAGGCCGAGACGGGCATTAAGACCAGCATGACACGTCGCAGCTCCGGCGAATCGTATGCGCAGGTGCGTGCCGAGTCGGCCAACCCAAAAATTGATGTGTGGTGGGCGGGCACCGGCGACCCGCACTTGCAAGCGGCAGGCGAAGGCTTGACCGAGGTCTACAAATCGCCCACGCTCGCCAAATTGCAACCGTGGGCGAACAAGGTCGCAGAGGCCTCCGGCAATCGCACCGTCGGCATCTATCTCGGCGCGCTCGGCTATGCCTACAACGACAAAATGTTGGCATCAAAAAAATTGGCCGCTCCGAAATGCTGGAGCGATCTGGCCGACCCGAAGTACAAAGACGAAGTGCAAATGCCTGACCCAAATTCGTCGGGTACGGCGTACACCATGCTCGCCACGCTGGTGCAGTTAATGGGCGAAGAAAAGGCGTTTGCCTTCATGAAGGCGATGCACAAAAACGTGAACCAGTACACCAAGAGCGGCGTCGCGCCGTCGCAGGCGGTGGGCCGTGGGGAAACGTTGATCGGTATCTCGTTCATGCACGATTTGATCGTGCCGAAATTGGGCGGATTTCCGGTAACTCTGGTCGCGCCGTGCGAAGGCACAGGCTACGAGATTGGCTCAATGAGCATCATCAAAGGCGCACGCAACATGACCGAGGCCAAACGCTTCTACGAGTTCGCGCTACGGCCCGATATTCAATCGCTCGCACCGTCGGTGAAGGCGTACCAAATTCCTTCGCATGTGGAGGCGAAAGTGTCCGCCGAGTCGGTCAAGTCCGCTGACGTGAAATTGATTGACTACGATCAGGTGAAGTACGGCTCGACCGAAGTGCGCAAGCGCCTTTTGAAGCGCTGGTCGGACGAGGTTTCGGGCGCGCCTCGCTAGGCTCGACTGGCCCCCTCTCCCGCAGCGCGGGAGAGGGTTGGGGTGAGGGCGACTACGTTGCAAAGCCAACTTGATTCCGAAGCCACCGCCCTCACCCGCCCTGTCGGGCACCCTCTCCCGCGCTGCGGGAGAGGGAATTTTTCGCTAACGATCTTCCGGCAATGACAACCGAACCCCTCCAATCCCGCTACACCTTCGCGCTAATGCTCGCCCGTGAAGCGGGCGCCCTCGCCCACAACTATTTCAAAAATCGCGACCAGCTTGTCGTCGAAAGCAAAGGCACGCAGGACGAAGTCAGCATTGCCGATCGTGAGACAGAGGTCTTCCTCCGCGCGCGCATTCTTGAGGCGTTTCCCGATGACGGCATCCTTGGCGAAGAAGGCGGAGACGATACCAACGGCCGCGCGATCATCTGGGTGCTTGACCCGATTGACGGCACCGCGTGTTTCGTCAACGGCATGTTTTCGTGGTGCATCTCGATTGCCGTGGTGATCGATGGTGTGCCGAGCATCGGCGTCGTATTCGACCCGAACGCGAACGAGCTGTTTCACGCAACGAATGGCAGCGCTGCATTCGTCAACGACAAAAAAATTCAGGTGAAAGAAGTTGCTGATTTCAAAGGCGGCGTGCTCGGCGTGGGCTTTTCGCATCGCTCGCAGCCCGACGAATTTGTGCCCTTCATGCACACCCTGCTCTCATCCGACGGCATGTTCATCAGGAACGGTTCCGGCGCGCTGATGCTCTGCTACGTCGCGGCGGGGCGGCTGATCGGCTACTACGAGCCGCACATCAATTCGTGGGATTGCTTGGCCGCCATCGTGATCGTGGAGGCCGCTGGCGGACGGTGCAATGACTTTCTGGCCAACGACG
>JAYSUK010000402.1:0-7301 GCA_043719085.1 Burkholderiales bacterium
GCACCGCATGCAGAAAGGCGACGGGCACGGCTTGTGCACGCCGCGTCAGCGCGACCACGCGTTCGCCCTCGTTCGCCCATTTGGGTTGTTTGAGTGTGAGCGCGGGCGCGAGCGCCGACGGCACTGACTGCTTTAGATCCAGCAGATAGTTGTTATCCGGATTGCCCTTGCCGCGCACCAGCACGACGAAGCGATCGACGCCGAGGCTGCCATTGCCCGCGATGCGCCGAGCGACGTCGAGCACTTCATAGAACTCCGGCTCGCTTTGCGTTTTAGCGAATTTCTGCATAAATTCACCTACCTGCGCGTGCTGCTCTTTGTTTGCGGCGAGTGCCTTTTTTCCATCAATCAGCAGCTTGCGCTTCTTGCCTTGCCTAACGCTCCGAGAGTTGAGAAAGTCTTCGCGCTTGCGCTCGTTAACCGTTGTCAATAGCTCGTGTACTGGACCCGTCGCGGTGTCGCGCTCTATCCATCGTGCAGTACCACGATGCAATTGCTGAAAATACGCAGCAAGCAATCCGTCAATCAGTTCGCGCACCCGATCTGCTTTAAATTCAGGCTCCGCGCACGCCAAACGCACACTGGTCAGCAACCGTACGATGTCCCAGCTTGCGGGAATCAACGCAGACTCGTCAAAATCATTGATATCGAAATAGGTCAGCCGGTTGTCGCCCTTGTAGCTGCCAAAGTTTTCCAGATGCAGATCGCCGCACGACCAGATAGCGGGCGCTTTGGCCAACGTCTTTAACTCTGGTAGCTGCCCTGGAAACAGGTGACACGTGGCGCGCAAGTAAACAAACGCGCTTTCGCGCATGTTGCGATATTTCATTGCCAGACGCTCAGGCTCTCGCCCGGCGTTGAATTGCTGAATACGCTTAACCAACTTGCTCATAATGAATCTCGTCTCCCCAAAATGCATGTCACAATCTGCTATTAATAATACGGTATTATCTTTTTGCACCCGGTCGACCGTTCAAGGTGTTCCACGTGACGGCAGCTACAGGCAACGCAAACGACGCAGACATTGCAGCGATCAACGGCAAGCAGCGTGGAAACGACAATAAAGATTTCGTGCAAATTTCCTCAAAGACTGCGCGGATGATGACGCCACATTCCAGACTGCGAGCGGGTATCGGCAGCGCAAATATGAGCGACGCGAACGCATCACTTCGAGCACCGATTTCAGTGCTTGCCAGTTACGCTCGCATGACACTTTGGCGACAGTTTGACGATACGACTATTTCACGGGCGGCAGTCAATACGCCGACCGTGACTACATCAATTCCGGGGTAATTACTGCCCGCACAATTACCTCAAACGAGGCGGCGTCGCTTGCGCGCGATTGCAGCCACCACACGGCCCCCTTACGCACCGCCATCGGTGCGATGGCATCCAGCAGCAACCAGTGAATGCATTCACCCATCCACGGCTGGTGTCCGATAAGCACAATCGGTTCGATCTGACTGCCCCAACCGACGGCGGCGAGAATTTCTGGCGGTTCCGCATCCGGGTTGAGCTCGGCGAGCGTCTTGTGCTTTCGCGGTAGTGCGCGTGCCGTTTGTTGGGCACGTTTCGCTTCGCTCACAAACACCTTGCACTGCTGTGGCAAATTTCGATCCAGCCAGAATGCCACGCGTTCGGCCTGCCGTTGCCCCTTGACCGTTAGCTTTCGCGACAGGTCATCTTGATCGGGGTCCGCATCATGCGCTTCAGCGTGCCGCCAAAAGATGATCTCGCTCATTCGGCTGCAACGCCGTCAAGAGGTTGGCCCAGCTTTTCCGCAAGTTCGTGTTGCGCAACAAACGGCTTTTGCCGCAGGGCGGGTTTCGACAAACGATAAGCGCCGCTGCGCTCAAGCTGCCACGCCTGTGAGTTGTCGCGCAGCGTGATGAGCAGCCCTTCGTCGATCACCCGCGCACGCAATGGGCCGTCGAGAATTGGCGTGGCCACTTCGACACGCCGATCCAGATTGCGACTCATCCAGTCGGCGCTTGAGATGTACACGTTGGGCTGACCACCGTTCTCAAAATAGTAGATGCGGCTGTGCTCCAGAAAGCGCCCCACGATGGAGCGCACGCGAATGTTTTTGGTCTCGTCGTCGACATCGGGGCGCAACGAACACGCACCGCGCACAATCAGCTCAATGCGAACGCCCGCCTTCGACGCCTCACACAGCGCGGCCATCACCATTTCGTCGGTCAGCGCGTTGATCTTGGCCATGATCAGCGCGGGCTTGCCTGCTTTGGCAAACTTGATTTCTGCACGGATCGCGACGAGGATATTGCTCTTCATGGTGTGCGGTGCCCACCATAAATGTTTGAGTTTTGGCGGCTGCGACAAGCTCGTCAGATGATGAAAAATCGCGGCTACATCTTTGCCGATTTCTTGATTCGCAGTGAGCAGCCCGAAGTCGGTGTAGAAGCGCGCAGTCGACGGGTTGTAGTTACCGGTGCCGATGTGCGCGTAAGTGCGAATCGTGTTGCCGGCGTTTCCTCCCTTCGCGTTACGCGCGGCATTCGCTTCACGCCGCAACACCAGGGCCATTTTCGCGTGCGTTTTCAGTCCTACCAATCCGTACACTACGTGCGCACCGGCTTGCTCGAACTTGTCTGCCCAGTTGATGTTGGTTTCTTCATCAAAGCGCGCCTTCAGTTCAAGCACAACGGTCACCTCTTTACCGCGTCGCACGGCATCGAGCAGCAACTCCATCAACACCGACTTTGAGCCGGTGCGATAAATGGTTTGCTTGATGGCAATGACGTTCGGGTCTTCCACGGCGCAGCGTAGAAACTGAATCACCGGATCGAATGATTGATACGGATGGTGCAGCAGGATGTCGCGCTGCTTGAGTTCCGCGAACAGTCGCTCATCGACCACCTCCGGCAGGGACGGCCCCGGCGTAAACGGCTTGAAGCGCAATTCGGGGTGATCTACTGCTTCGGCCAGCGCCAGGAGTCGCGCAAGGTTTACCGGACCATCGACGCGATACACCTCGTGCGGCTCCAGTTTAAAATGTTTGCTCAACAATTCGGTAATGGAGTCGCTGCGATCGGCGTTGATTTCCAACCGCACCGCGCGACCGAATGGACGGCGGCGCAACTCGCCCGCGAGCGCGTGTCGCAGGTTGGTCATCTCTTGTTCGTCGACCCACAGGTCACTGTCGCGCGTGACGCGAAACTGCGAATCGCTGACCACTTCGCGCCCCGGAAACAGCGAAGCGAGTTCGGTTTCAATCAGTGTGGTCAGCAAAATGAACGAGTGCTGACCGTGCCCGGTTTTGTCCTGAATTTCGAACAACCGGGGTAAGCTGCGCGGCACTTTAACAATCGCAATGCTCGACTTGCCGCCGCCGCGCTTGCTCTTAAGTTCGACGATGAAATGCAGACCCTTGTTCGCTACTGCGGGGAACGGGTGCGCAGGATCGAGCCCGATAGGTGTTAGCACCGGCGCGATCTCGCGGGCAAAAGTGGCCTTCACCCAACGCCGCTGCGCGGGGGTAAGGTCAGCGCCACTCACCAGATGGATGCCGGCTGTGCGCAGTGTGGGCAAGATTTGGTTGTTCAGCAATTGGTACTTGCGTGTGACCAATGCACGTGCATGCACGGCAACCTCTTCCAGCTCCAGCTTAAGTGCTGGCGCTTCGGGGTCGTGTCGCGCCGTCAGCGTCTTCAGCCGCTCTTTTTGCTCGGCGATCCGCACCTCAAAAAATTCGTCGAGGTTGGAGCTGACGATGGTCAGATAGCGCAGCCGCTCAAGCGTTGGCACCCATGGCAATTCACATTGCGCGAGCACCCGCTCGTTGAAGGCGAGCATCGATAGCTCGCGGTTGATTGTCGGCATCATGCGCAGTAACTCACAGCAAAATTTTTATGAGTTTGCTGCTTTCGCATTACAGCAGTGTGACAGGCAAGCGACGCCTGCTCGCTTGTTGACGGCACTGCGCCCACCCTTACAAATTTACGCAGTCAAAACACCGCGACGAATTTGGTCGAGTTCGATGGATTCAAACAGCGCCTTGAAATTGCCTTCGCCGAAACCCTGATTGCCTTTGCGCTGGATGATTTCGAAGAAGATCGGGCCGATCAGATTTTGGGTGAAGATTTGCAGCAGCATGCCGGAGTCTTCGGGTGCGCCATCGATCAGAATGTTTAGCGCGCGCAGCTTGGCAACGTCCTCGCCGTGATCGGGAATGCGGGCCGGCAATTGCTCGTAATAGGTGGCGGGCGTAGTTTGGAATGGCACTGATTTTTTTGTCAATGATTCGACTGTGCCGTAAATGTCGGCCGCGCCGAAAGCAACATGCTGAATGCCTTCGCCATGATAGGCATGCAAGTATTCTTGAATCTGTGATTTGTCGTCGCTTGACTCGTTGATCGGGATGCGAATCTTGCCGCAGGGGCTGGTCATTGCTTTGCTTTTCAGGCCGGTCAACTTGCCTTCGATATCGAAGTAGCGCACTTCCTTGAAGTTAAACAGCCGCTCGTAGAAGCCCGCCCACTCATCCATACGGCCACGATGCACGTTGTGCGTCAGGTGATCGAGATAGGTTAGGCCCGCGCCTTCAGGCACACGCGGGGCACCCGGAATCGGCACAAAGTCGATGTCGTAAATGGTGACGTTATTGCCGCCATGCGTGCTGTTGCCAGCATAGCGATCCACGAAGTAAAGCAGCGAGTCGCCGATGCCTTTGATGGCCGGAATATTCAGCTCCATCGGGCCCGGATGCATGTCGACACCCCATGCGCCCTGCTCCACCGCCCGCTTGTATGCGAATGCTGCGTCTTTCACGCGAAAAGCAATCGCGCAGATTGACGGGCCGTGTACGCGCGCAAAGCTTTGCGCGAACGAGCCAGGCTCGGCGTTCAGGATGAAATTAATGTCGCCTTGTTTGTACAGCAGGACGTTCTTTGAGCGATGTTTGGCGACCGCCACGAAGCCCATTTGCTCAAACAGCGCGCCCATCGCTAACGGATCGGGCGCGGCGAATTCGATGAACTCGAAACCGTCAGTACCCATCGGGTTATCCCAAGTTTGAAATGCTGCTGCCAAGGTGCCGCTCCCAAGAAATTTTAAGTAAGCCGTATTTTGTCGGTATGTTGGCGCAATGATGACGCAAACATGGCCGACAATTGGCTTAATTGGGGCTTATAATTGCGTTAATAAGGTTATATACGGGCATACAAATGATAGATCGCACCGATTTGCGCATTTTGGAGACGTTGCAGGCCGATGGCCGCCTTTCCAACATTGAACTCGCCGAAAAAGTATCGCTCTCGGCTTCGCCCTGCTTGCGCCGAGTGCGCGCGCTGGAAGAGGACGGCATCATCTCAAGTTATGCCGCGTTGCTCAACCCCGAAAAGCTCGGCCTTGACCTCACCGTGCACCTCGACGTCGCGCTCGACAAGCGTGACGCCAAAGCCCGCGACCGGCTCAAGGCCGCGGTGCTGACGTGGTCTGAGGTGACGTGGTGCCATTCGCTCTCCGGCGAAATGGATTACACCATGCAAGTGGTGATGCCTGATCTCAAGCATTACACCTCGTTTTTGATGGATCGGGTGCTGACCCTACCCGGTGTGATCAACGTCAAGTCAAGCTTTGTACTGGAGAAGGTGAAAGAAACCACGGTGCTGCCGCTGACCTACATGACGTAAGACACGAGTCGCGACACGCCACCAACTTGTAGGCGCGGACTTGGCCGCGCGCAGTGCATCGAGCGACGCCAAGTCGTCGCCTACCGGGCAGGTGTTTCACGTTCGGGCCACAGCGTAGCCATGATTTCATCGCGTCGCGCCTTAACCGGGTCGCGCGCAATCCATGCGCGCACCTCGTTGTCATAGCTTGGATGCAAAGCTAGCAAGCGCTCACCGCCAATTTTCATCAGCGCCTGGGTTGAGTCGCTGAATGACACGCCGCCCTCGTGCGCCACGTAGGCGTTCGGGCACAGCACGTTTCTAAAACCTGCGGCTGCGGCGCGCATGCAAAAGTCGTTTTCTTCGCCGTAACCGCGTGGAAAATTTTCCACATCGAACCGCCCGACCGTCGCACGGCAGGCGGCTGAAATCAGCATGCAAAACCCCACGCCGGTGGGTAGATCAATCGGTTCGGCAGGCGTGGCTGCAAGGGCTGTGGCGATACGTTCGCGCTCAGCCAGTTCGGGCACCGGCCACGCCCGCGAAAAATCGGGCAGCGAGCAAATGGTGGCGTTGTTAGAAAACGGCGTCACCGTGCCGATGCGCGCGTCGTGCTCAACGCAGGCGAGCATGTGATCGAGCCAGCCAGGCGTTACCAACGCGTCTGAATTGAGCAGGCAAATAGGTTCGTCGGCGCGCGCCGCTGCGAACGCCTGATTGACGTTCCAGGTGAAGCCGCGATTGTCGGCGTTGTGCCGTGCCTGCCAGTTTGCGTGGGCTAGCGCGTAATCGTTGACCAGCGGCGCAATGCGGGCGTCGGGGGAGGCGTCGTTGATGAGCAGCACGCGAAACGCAGCGCGGACGGGCGAACTTGCAAGGGCTGACAGGCAACGCGCTACGCTGTCAAAACCGTTGTAGACGGGCACACATACGAGCGTGCTCATGGCAACAGCTTTTCAGCAAATCCCTTTACCCGCATGGGGTAAGCACACGAATTACTGCTTATTGACTTTACCGCTAATAAGCACGTTGGCCCCGGTAGCTTGCGGCGCTCAGCGGAAAGCCGTATGCAAAATCGAGTATTCGAACTATCCATAATTCATTTTCCCATGTGCAGGGCGAAGCAAGCGCTGGCAAGCGCGGATAATCTACTTCGCACTTCACCCCCACATTTCAAGCTTCACCATGACTTTCAACTACACCCGTCCCTACCCCGGTGGCCGCTCACCGCTGATGACCCGCAATGTGGTATCAACCACGCATCCGCTGGCAGCCCAAGCGGGGCTGTCAATGCTGAAAGCGGGTGGCAACGCAATTGACGCGGTCATCGCCACCGCCGCGATTTTGACGGTCGTCGAGCCGTGCAGCAATGGCCTCGGCAGCGATCTTTTCGCGCTCGTGTGGAGTCCTGACGACAAGGCGTTGCACGGACTGAACTCGTCGGGGCGTTCACCGCAGGCATGGTCACCGGACACGTTCAAAGACATGCAGGCGATGCCTGAGCGCGGCTGGATGTCGGTCTCCGTGCCGGGCGCTGTCGCGGGATGGCTGGCGCTGTCGAAGCGTTACGGAAAGCTGCCCTTTGCTGATTTGCTCGCACCCGCGATTGACACTGCTGAGCGCGGATTCATGGTCACCCCTATCATCGCAGGCCAGTGGGCGCGTGCGGTG
>JAYSUK010000403.1:0-23138 GCA_043719085.1 Burkholderiales bacterium
CGAGACCACAGCGCCAAAATTGAGCGACGACGGCACGGAGATTCTCGCCCCAAGCGGAGCGCTGCCGGTACCGCTCAAACTAACCGTGCTGCTGCCACCAGCGGCATTGTGGCTGACGGTCAGGTTGCCTGCCCGGTTGCCCACCTGTGCAGGCGTGAAAGTGACCGACAGATTGCAGCTAGCGCCAACCGCAATCGTTGCGCAACTGCCGTTGACGACAAAGTCAGAAAGCGAGCTTGTGACCGAGCTAACGATTAACGCTTCAGTTCCGGTGTTGCTGATCGACAGCGTTTGCGCGCTGCTGCTGCCGCCGGGCACGGTGGACGGAAAGCTGAGCGCCGTGGTCGAAAGCGTTGCGCTCGGCGTGCCTGCCGCCCCGCCGGGGTTGCCGATATAGGCGGCAAGGTCGACAAATTGCGTGGTGGTGAGCTTGCCCTTCAAAAACGCCATTTGCGTCACCGTGTTCACGGCAACACCGATGGCGCCAGGGTCATCGGCTGCTTTCAGAATACGGTTTTGGTTGTTGCTCGGGGAGAGCGTGTGGCACGCCCCAGCGGCACAGCTCAATTGTCCGGTTACTTGCGGTGTGGTGTAGACGACCCTGCCTGCTGCCACATTTTGTGCCCCTGATGTCGTCGAGAGCAGCAGCGCACCTAGCGACAGAGCGGCCAACGCTGCCACCCCAACCAAGCGCCGTCTCATGCCATAAACCCCATATTCCAGTTGCTTGAATGCGCGGCAGCGAGCGTTGGAAACACGTTGCTCGGTCCAGCGATTGATGCGGGCGGCACGCCGAACCATTGTGCGATGGTGGCGACCACCGCGTCGCTTGATGTGGTGGGCAGCAGTTCGCCTCGGGACAGCGTGTGGTTGAGAAGATTACTGATGCGTATGGTGCCCGAATACGGTGACGGTGGCAGACCGATGCGCGGCACCGCACCGGCTGTGGTGTCAACCTGCATGTAGACGGGCGTGGTTGCCGGTACCGAATACACGTTGTGATCGTTACCGTAAATTTTTCCGCCTTTGACCGCGCCGCCAAGCACGATTTGATAGTTCCCCCAGCCATGATCGGAGCCTGCGCCATTGGAGTCGAGGGTGCGGCCAAATTCCGACATGGTGAACAGCGTCACGTGATCGCGCGCGGTCTCGCCTGGCACGCCGGTAACTGTGACGTTACCCATGGCCGTCCAGAACGCGTTGATGGCCTTGCTGATGTTTCCGTTGTTTCTAGGGTTGCTGGTCCAGAATTCATTGCCGTGGGTGTCAAACCCACCCATACTGACGAAGAAAATTTGTCGCTTCATCGGGGTGCCACCCGCACCCAACTGCGCGCTGGCGCGAATCATCGCGGCCACCATCCGCAGTTGCGCGGCCAGCGAGTTGTAAGTCGAGCCTGAGCCCACGACCGATACGAAGGGCGCGACAATTTCCTCGGTGGGCGGGCTGTTGATAAACGCCGCCGCAATCACGGTTTGCGTGTTGATTGACTGGCGCATGACCAAGCGCCATTGGTCGCTGTAGAACGAGCTGTCAGCCACGCCGCTGTTGATGCGCGTCTGAAACGCGGCCTTCAATGTGGCGTTACTACCGTAGCCGTTGTTCAGCGTGACCGGCCCGCCGGAGACGCAGTAGGGGGAGGTTGGGTTGGCGGTCATGAAGCTGCTGCCGGTGTAGCAGTCGGTGCCGCTGACGTAGCCCGTGTTGGTGTTGACAGTGCCCGCGTTGCGAATGCGCCCGATCGATCCGGTGCCGATCTGATACGCGATGGCGGAGGGGTCTGGATTGTCGGGTGTGAGCATGAAGGTATTGGTGCCGTCCACCGATACTTGCGTGGCAACCTGAACGCCCGCATTGAGCCCCACGATGGCGGCGTGGTTGGCGATGCGACCGCCGATGCCCGAGCTTGGGTTGGTGATGTTGGCAGTGCCGCTCATCCAGCTTTTTTGCTGGTCATCGTGTGAATACAGGTTACGCGGCTGCGCCGGTTTGCTGGCGGACGGACCGTACCACTGGGCGCGGGTCATCGGCGCAATCAACGGGCCCACGTTGGCGACCACGGCCAGCTTGCCGCTGTCGAAAATGGACTTGAGTTCGGCGTATTGCGGGTGCAGCGCAAACTGGCGACCATAGGTGTTGGTCGTCCAGCCACCCGCTGCGGGTGCAGGGTCATTGATATTACTGTTGAGGCTGTTGCCCGTGGTCGGTGGCAGGGCCGTTGCTGCGAGCTGCGCGCGGGTGAACGCAAGGTTGCCCGTGCCGGAAGTTTGTATCGGCAGATCACCGTTGGGGTTGCTGGTGCTGAAATTCGAGCGGGCTTGCGCGTAACGATCAAATTCGACGGTGCCCGCATCAGGCCCGGTGCCGGTTGCGTTGCCGTCCTGGTAAGGGATCAGGATGTTGGAGTGGTCTTGCCCACCGTACAAAAAAACGCAGACGATAGCTTTGTAATCGCTGCCCACCTGTGCAGTGTTGATCGGGCTAGCGGCGAGCGCCACATTGCTGAGCGCGTCGAGCGTGGGCACGCCGGTGGCCACGGCGGCGCTGCCTACGGTTTTCAGAAAATCGCGGCGCTGTTTGAAAGAGGTGAAATTCATAATTGTGTGGCCTACCGTTGAATCTGGAATTCAGGCGTGTGCACCGCCAACGACAGCGCCGCCTTGACGCGGTTGGTTTTGTATTGCTGCCAGTTCGACACGGCGGTGTTGTAAGTCGATATTTGGCTCGCAGAGGGCGGGTTACCCGCCAGCGGCGGGGGCGGTGCAACCAGTGTGAAAGCGCTATTGAGCGCAGTCACCAGAGGGGCTTTGTTAGCCGCGTTGAGCGAGCCGCCCATCAGCACCAGATTCAGATGATCAAACAGCGCGTTGGCATCGGCGTGCAGTGCGTAGAGATCGGATAGATCGCCAATCAGGCAATGCTGGCGAGACGCGGTGGTGGGGTTTGGGCTGCTGATGAGGCTTAGGTTGCAGCCATAGCGCCCGAGCAAGCTGGTGTTGAAGGCGTTGTTGTTACTGGTGTCGACATTGGTAACGATATTGTGGAAAAAATTTTGCGTTGAGGCAATGGCGGTGGTGGTGGTGATTTCAAACTCAGGCCCCGTTGCCCCGCCCGCGGAAACCGGGCCGGGCGGCGAGTATTCCGGGTGAAAATAGTTGAACACCGTGGGCGATTGCAGGGGGCCCTGACTGATGCCGAAATCCACATCGTCAAAGTTGTAATGCATTTGATAGCGGCCTGAAGCGGATGTCGCATTAAACGCCCGGAAAATGGCCGACAGGCGCAGCATCGGCTCTTTCAGTTTGCCGAAATTGGCCGGTGGCGTCACGTTCAGCTGCGCCGCTTCGCTGTCAAGCAATATCGCGCGAATCACCGCCTGCATGTCGCCGCGAACGCCCGCACCGTTGTCGTCAAATTGTGCTGCAACACGTGCCACGAAGGCGGGCGACGGTGTTGAAGTTACAAAAAAGCGAATCAGCTGCTTGGCCATGAACGGCCCAACATTGGGATGACAAAAAATGTTGTCAATGGCCGCGTTAATGGTGGCATTAGCCTGAGTGGTGTTGACTCTGGTGCGGTTGCTAACACCTGATCCGGTGGTGTTGATCGCCGCCAGCAGTCCCGCGTTCGAAGCTGCTGAGGCCAACGCGAGCGCACTGGCGCACGCGACCACGGGGTTGGCGTAGTTGTACGCTAACAACTGCTTGGACAGCGCGCTATGGCGGCCGGGGAAGGTGACCATTGATCGAGTCCAGCCTGCATCCAGTGGTGGAAACGTTTCACCCAGCGCATTGGCCGGCAAGTAAGGGTTGTCAGGCGACCAGTTCCATGAGGGATGGGTATCTCCAAAGCCGTCGAGGCAACTCGTTCGCGGGATGCCGTACCCCGCATCCCCCAATCGGCAATACGGATCGTCATAGGAAAGTCCGGTGAAAACTTTAGCGAAGCCCTTGACCGTCGGCTCGTCGTACGTTGCAATCGGCTGGCCGTCAGTGAGCGAGAGCAATTTATCGCCGTTCGGCGCGAGCATGAACAATCCCACACTGAAAAGCTGCAACACCTCACGCGCGAAATTTTCGTTCGGATTGGCATTGCTGCCATCGTTCTTCAAATGGTTCAAATACCGCCCCATGGCGGGTGACAGCGCGACTTTGTAGAGAATGTCGCGGTAGTTGCCGAAGGCATTGTCGGCCAGCAAATCCAGATACGCCGCAAGCTCGAACGGATTGTCAGAGTCACCCGCGGTCGACACCACCAGTATCTCCGAGAGCGCAAACGCGACCCGTTGGCGCAACTGATCGGGGCTCGACAGCGCTTGCGCCCAAAATGTTTCACGGCTCATCTCGTTGCCGATTGATGCGCTTACGGTGGCGTATTCGGCCTTGCGGGTCGTAACGTACTGGACATGCGATGGCGAGCGCGGTTTTGCCAGCTGATCGGCGATCCACAGCGAAGCTCGCGTGGCTTGATCGACACTTGAGAGCGCTACAAATGCCTGAATACCCGCGCGACTAGGTCCAAAGGTCGACTGAATCAGGAAGCGTGCGGCGTCAAACTCGGCGGCGGTGGGTGGGCTGACGTTTGTGGCTGGGCACCCCGCGTCTACAAACGCTTTGAGTTTTGCCGTATTGGTGCGTGTGGCGTAGGCACCGGCTTTACCGTCGGGCAGCCATGCGTCATTTTTGAAACCGAACAAATTTCGACCGATTACCGCTGCGTCGTCCGTGTCAAATACACCATTGCCGTTGATGTCGAGAAGGGCAGAACGCGCGGCGATTCGGCTCTCAACGTCGGCGGCGACGGCGCTGGTTCCGGCGACCAGCGCGGTGCCGCGCATTCCTCGGGCGTAGCGCTGCAGCAGCAGGCCGTCGCGCAACGGGTCTGCGACAGCATTGCCCGCAGCAACATCGAAGTCGCACGCGGCGCCTGTCATGTCGGCGGCAAAGAGGCTAAGGGCTGTTACTACGGGAATGAGTATTTTTTTCACTATTGACCGCCTAATATCAAATTCCCCGGAAGTTTATGTCAATGGCATTAAAGTCCAAAATGACTGGCGATAAGCGGCCGCTTAATACCGACAAACAGGATCAGCGGGCCGCGTCAGGGCGAATAGCCGTCACCACGGCATCTATCTCGCCGCGCTGCACCCTGACGTGCAGCGCGGTACCGATTGCGACCCTCGAGGAATCGGTCACCGGCATACCGCCCTCGGTCAACACCAGGGCATAGCCACGGTCGAGTACTTGCTGCGGATTGAGCAGACGCAGCGCTCGGGACGATGATTGCAGCCTCGCGTTGTATTCGCTCAAGATCCGTGCAAGGGCTGCGTCAAGTCGCGGCTGCATCTGCGTTGCACGTATCCGCGCCAGCCGAATTTGCTGCAAGGTCAGCAGCAGGCGTTGTTGCAGGCTCCCGACGCGAACCCGCTGCACCGGTTGCAGCGACAGCAAAGCGCGTTGCAGCCGATGCTGCTTGCGGAGCAGCGCTTCGCGCCATGGCGCGAGCAGGGCGCGGCTACCTAAAAGCCGCTCTGCGCTGCGATCAAGGCGCTCGGCTAGCTGATCAAGCCCTCGCTGCATCGATTGCGAGTGCGTTTGTCCGAGACTTGCAAGCTGATCCAGCAAGTTCTCGCGTGATGGCGTAATCATTGCGGCGGCAGCCGTGGGCGTTGCCGCCCGTGCGTCGGCGGCAAAGTCGCACAGCGTGAAGTCGGTTTCGTGTCCCACGGCGCTGACAATGGGCAGGAGTGACGCCGCCACGGCACGGGTCAAGGCCTCATCGTTAAACGCCCACAAGTCCTCTATGCTGCCGCCGCCACGACCGATGATCAGGACATCGGTTTCGGCGCGGGCGTTGGCAATGTTGAGCGCCGCCAGCAGCTCGCGCGGGGCCGCCGTGCCCTGTACGCTGGCAGGATACACAACGATGTCGGCGCGCGGCCAACGGTCGCGCAATACGCGCAACATGTCGGCAAGCGCTGCCGCTTTGGTTGAAGTGATGAGCCCGATGCGGCGGGGAAACGGTGGCAACGCGCGTTTGTGTTCCTCAGAAAAAACGCCCTCCGCTTCCAGTTTTGTCTTAAGGCGCAAAAACGCCTCGTACAAGCGCCCCACACCGGCCAGCCGCGCTTGTTCCACCGCAAATTGCAGGCTACCGCGCGGCTCATAAATCGTAGGCCGCACGCGCAGCTCCACAGCTGCCCCTTCTTTCAATTCAAAGCCGACCAGCGCGGCTCGATTGCGGTAAAGCACGCAGGCGATTTGCGCGGCGTCGTCTTTCAAATCGAAATAGCAGTGCCCCGAGGCGGCGCGTTTGAAGCCGGAAATTTCGCCGCTCACCCAACATAAAGGCAAGGCACGTTCCAGCGCAAATTTCGCGCGACTGACCAACATGCTCACCGAGATCGCGTCGGCGATGTTCGGAATTTCGGTGGGTTCTGTCCAGGACATGTGGGTTGTCAGTGCTCGTAGGATTAGTCTTGCTTGATGCGCTTTGCCACGCCCTGAATCACCGAAGGTGTGGTGCAAGTCATTGATTGAGTTTACTTTTTTGCGGTGTACTCCGCGAGCAAAAAGCGGGATCGCCAAGGCATGCGGGTTGGAGCTAAGTCCGGCAAGTTATCAGGCGAGTTATCCACAAGGGATGTGGGCAACTTTTTGAATTTGGAGAGGCTAATGTTTAAAGGGCCAGCGCTGAATTTTCGCGGCGAAAACGTTGCTGCAAGCGCCGTGCCCGCAGCGAAAGTCGCCGTTACAATGCTGCAATCGCACAAAGACAGTTTGTCCAATCGCCAATGAGTTCAGTGACCCCGATCGGCAACGGCAAGGATGGCAGCAAATCATCGCCAACCTCGAACTTCATTCGCCAAATTATCGATGCAGACAACGCCAGCGGCAAACACGGTGGCCAGGTCATCACACGGTTTCCACCCGAGCCGAACGGTTATTTGCACATAGGACACGCGAAATCGATTTGTTTGAACTTTGGATTAGCTAACGACTACGCGGGCGTTTGCCACCTTCGTTTCGACGACACCAATCCGGTCAAGGAAGACGTCGAATACGAAGCGTCAATCAAAGAGATGGTCGAGTGGCTGGGCTTTTCGTTTGAGAAAAATCTGTATTACGCAAGTGATTATTTCGACCAGCTTTATGCGTTTGCGCGGCACTTTATCGAGCGCGGGTTGGCCTATGTCGACAGCCAGTCTGCCGACGAGATTCGCGCCCATCGCGGCACGCTGACCGAGCCCGGAAAGAATTCGCCGTTTCGTGATCGTAGGGTGGAAGAAAACCTACGTCTTTTCGACGAAATGAAGCGTGGCTTGCATGCCGATGGCTCGCAGATTTTGCGTCTGAAGCTCGATATGGCTTCGCCCAACATTAATTTGCGCGACCCGGCGATTTATCGCATTCGGCACACCGAACATCACCGCACCGGCAACACGTGGTGCGTGTACCCGATGTATGACTTCACGCACTCAATCAGCGACGCGATTGAGCGCATCACTCACTCGTTGTGTACGCTCGAATTTGAAGCGCATCGCCCGCTGTACGACTGGGTGCTAGGCCAATTGGTTGAAGCCGGAAAATTGCCTAGCCCAAGCCCGCAACAGATTGAGTTTTCGCGGTTGAATTTGAGCTACACCGTGATGAGCAAGAGGAAGCTCCTTGAGCTGGTGGAGACGGGCCTCGTTAACGGCTGGGACGACCCGCGCATGATGACGCTGGCGGGGCTTCGGAGACGCGGCTTTACGCCGCGATCAATTAGGCTGTTCGCTGAGCGTGTGGGTGTGTCCAAGGCGCATCAATGGATTGACGTGGCGGACCTGGAGCGGGCGCTGCGTGACGATCTTGACGCATCCGCGAAGCGCGCGATGGTGGTGCTTGATCCGGTTCGCGTGGTGATCGAGAACTATCCTGAAGGCACGTTTGAGCAATGCTCAGCAAAGCTCAATCCGCATGATGACACGGCGGGTTCGCGCCAGTTCAAATTTGCGCGCGAAGTGTTCATCGAACGTGAAGACTTCATGGAGAACCCGGTGAAAGGATTCTTCCGTCTCGTGCCGGGTGGCGAAGTGCGTCTGCGTCACGGTTTCATCATCAAATGCGAGCGCATCGAGAAGGATTCGACGGGCATCGTTACGACGATTTATGCATCCTACGATCCGGCCACCAAAAGCGGTAGCGGCGGGCGCAATGTCAAGGGCGCAATTCATTGGGTAGCGAGGATCGACGGGATTCAGGCCGAAGTGCGACTGTACGACAGGCTGTTCAACGTTGAAAATCCGGACGCAGGCGAGGGCGATTACAGGACGTACCTGAATCCGAATTCACTAAAAACGGTCACTGCGTGGCTTGAACCGTCGCTAGCGAGCGCGCAGGCGGACGAAAGCTATCAGTTCGAACGCAATGGCTATTTCACAGCCGACCGCGTCGATTCAAAGCCGGGCGCGCTGGTGTTCAATCGCGTCGTGACGTTGAAAGATGGCTGGAAGCCAGGGTAGCGTTCGCCACCTCTCGCATGAGCGGCCCAGCCGTGGCCCATATGGTCACCTTGACATAAGTCGCGGCAAAGCCGCTCTTACAGACTTACTGCATTGCAGCGCTCTTCGGACTCGCCGCACCCGCGCGTGGCTTAGCGTTCTTCACGTACTTTTCCATCCATAAGTTCGTCTCGTAGAGCATGTGCGAAATGGATTCATGCGCACGGTAGGCGTGACTTTCGTTCGGCAACATCACCAATCGCGCGGTGCCGCCCAAGCCTTTGATGGCCTGAAACAAGCGTTCGCTCTGCACGGGGTACGTGCCAGGATTGTTGTCCTGCTCGCCATGGATAATGAGAAGCGCGTCTTTGATTTTGTCGGCGTAGTTAAATGGTGACATCGCGTTATAGGTGCTTTGTGCTTTCCAGAAATTGCGCTCTTCCGACTGAAAGCCGAACGGGGTCAACGTGCGGTTGTATGCGCCGGAGCGCGCGATGCCAGCGCGGAACAATCGCGTGTGCGCAAGCAAATTCGCGGTCATGAACGCGCCGTAGGAGTGGCCCCCGATAGCGATGCGATCACGGTCAGCGACGCCGCGCTTCACCACTTCATCGATGGCGGCTTGCGCGCTGGCAATGAGTTGGGGCAGAAACGTTTCGTTTGCCTCCTTGCCACCTTCGCCGACAATCGGCATCGAGGGATTGTCGAGCACGGCGTAGCCCATTGCCAACAGCGCTTGCGGTCGCCAATAGCTGATGCTGTTGAAGCGGTAAGGCGATCCGGTGACCTGGCTCGCAGCGCTGGCGCTGGTGAATTCCTGCGGGTAAGCCCACATCAACAGCGGCAGTGGGCCATCGCGCTTTGCATCGTAATTCGGCGGCAAATAGAGTGTGGCCGTTAGGTCAACACCGTCAGCGCGCTTGTAGCGAATTTGCTCCTTGCTCACGTTTGCCAATTGTGGTGTCGGATGAGGAAACAGCGTCAATTGTGTGAGTTGCGCGTTTTTCGCTTTAGTCAAATCCCGCAGGAAAAAATTGGATGGTTCATTGGGCGATTCACGCGTGGAAAGCAACCGCTTGCCTTCGTTGTCGAGCATGGCGGCTACGTCTTCAAACACCGGCTTCTCCGAGCGAAACAGCCGTTCTCGCTTTTTAGTAACAAGATTAAACCGATCAACAAACGGACGGTCACCATCGATTGATGCACCCGCACTGGTGAGAAAAATAGACTTCCCGTCTGGCGCGACCATCAGTCGCGTATGGCCCGATTGGTCCATTGTCGTTACGGGCTTGCCCGGGTCGTTGTAGCGATCCTCACTTGAATAGCTTGCGATCAACTCGGCCTGCGTTGCCGGTGTGTCAGGCGCAATGCGCCATGTTTTAATGGCTCGTGTTTTCCACCAATATTCGGAGATTAAGGCCAAGTCGCCACGCGCCCACAACGCGCCCTGATAGCGCGTCGCAAGCTTGATCAATTCGCGCGGTTGGTCGGTGAACGGCGCGACCTGCGTCAACACCGCGTCGCGATACTCCACCGCCTTTGCCTGATCGCCGCCATCCAGCGCCTCGGCCCACACTAGCGTTGCTGGCTTGTCGGCGCGCCATGCGATCTCGCGCACACCTGTGCTGACCGAGTCGTAGCCCGGAGGAAGCCCTTCTTCCAGCGACAATTTGGCAACGGTATGAATCACACTCCCTGTCAAATTGCGAACCTCGATACGGCGCGGAAAGGATCGTGACGACACCACATATGAGTAGGGGCGTTCAATGACCTGCGTCAACACATGCTTGCCATCTGGCGCAACGCTGATACCCAAAAAACGGTCTGGCACGCCGATGGTCGTGGTCTTGCCGCTGAGCTCGACCAGCGCCGGTTGCACCAGCGTGTAGTGATCAAACACGGCAGCGTCATTCTCGTTCTTCAGCAAATCCTGCAACGTAACCACCTGCCGCACCGCACCGCCAGGAATTGCGTCCTGACTGTTCGGACCAGCGGGAACAATGATGGGGGCGGGCACCAAGCCTTGCGCTGCAGGTCGCAGGCGCACCAGCAGCGATCGGCTGTCCGGCATCCACGAAAAGCCGCGTCCATAAACGGTGTTCAACGGAGCCGCAGAAATTTTGCGCGCGGATTTTGTTGCGATATCGACAGCCCACAATTCAACAATGCCGTCTGACACATGCGTGAACGCAAGCGAGCACTGATCCGGTGACCACGCCATATCGGCGAGCCGCAAATTTTGCGGCAACCCGGTTAGGCGAATCTCCTTGCGCGTCGCAATATCAAACAACCACAAGTCTTCACCAAACGAAAAACGGCTTTGGCTGTAAGTGCGCGGATTGATGCGCAGCCCCGCGAGTTTCAATTCCGGCTGTGCAACTTCGCGGATGCTCGGCAGCGTTGGCGTCTTGACCATCGCCGTCAGATCGCGTTGCGGGCTCAGACTTACGGTTGGCGCGCGCAATTGCTGGACGATGGCCTGCAACGGCGCTGGCGGCGTTTTGTAGCTCGCTGCGTCTTGCGCGGCGGCCGCCGTGGTCAACATACCAAGCGCGGCTGTGATCAATGCCGTTGCAAGCCGGTGAGTGAAGAACTCAAAACACATTGCGTTTTTCCTAAATTGAAGGACTGCATTCTCACCAAGCGCAAGCTGGTAGCGTCAAGACGCTTCGGTGGAAAATTTTTCGTCAAAGCCGTGGTCACTTATGCCCGCGCGCCACGCGCGACCACGCCGCGATGCGCAGGCGCAATGCCCGAGGCGAACACCACGCCGCCGCTCACCAGCAACGCCGAGATGCCAAATGGCACCACAGCTGCGCCAAATGCCAGCGGCACCATGACCGAGCAACTGTTGCTCAACACGGAGCGCAGGCCCACCGCTTCGCCACCGCGACCGGGCGGGGAGGCTGCATGCAAAAGCGACAACATGTTCGGCTGGCTCATACCTACTGAGCAGCCGAAGAGTAGCCCCAGCGCCATCAAGCTCGGAGCCACGCTTGCCCACGGTAGCAAGCAAAACACCAGCACCACCACACAAACCGACGCGCGAAGAATCTGCCACTCGTTTGCGCGTTGCGATAGCCACGGCATCGCAGCGCGCGCGGCAAATGTACCCAAAGCGAACAACGAAAACACGGTGCCGATGACGGATGCTGAATAGCCCAGTCGCGTGCCGAGCACCGGCAACATCACGATGAACAAGTCCCAGCTCGACGCCATAATCATGTTTACCCAATAGATGCGCCGCATCTCTGGTGTCGACAGGAGATCAAGTACGCGCGGCTTCTGTTGCACTTCGCGCGTCGCGTTCTCTTCATTGATTGCTACTTCGGCCTCTGGTTCGGCATAGGGTCTGGGCAATTTGTGCGCTTTGGTCAATACCAGCCAAGCGGCAACACATGCAAACGCCGCAAGCGTCGCAAACGCCGCGCGAAAACTTAACGCGTCGATAAGCAGCCCGGCAACGAACGGCCCAATAGTGCTCGAAGCGGAATGGCCCATTGCAAACCAACCGAAGTTGGCTAAACGTTCCGACGAGCTGGCCGTGGCCACCAAATGCCCCACCGTGTGTTGCGCCGCAACCGACAGAATGTTGAAACCGCACCCGATAGTCACCGCCGTCATCAACAACGTTGGAACGGTCAGATACACCACTGGCAACCACGCTCCGAGAACGATCAACGCCACGCCCAAGCGCATAACACGACCTGCGCCAACGCGGTCGACCCAACGACCGATTGAGAGAGACGTCAACACCGGGATGATCGAGAACAGCGCCATGAAAACGCCGACCAGGTATTCCGCGCCATTCGCCTTCAGGATGTAGAGTGATCCGGTGAGCCGCCCGCCGGACAGCGCCATGTGGGCCGTCAGGTTGATGAAAATAAGCGGGAGTAGAAAAGGCGGAAGTTGGGCGAACACTGCTGGAGCGTAACAAGAATCGGATATCAAGCACGGCGGTGGGTCAGAAATGCGTGCACAGGTGTTACAAAACCGCGATTGGGTGCGTGTGCACAGTGGGGAAGCAGCGTCCAGTGCGACGAGCGTTGATGCATCAAGCTTCACACCAAGCTGCCAAGGGTTTGCTTCAAACTGCGTTAGGTACGTTTTTTTCGGAATTCGGATCACATCGGGCTGCGTGAGTACCCACGCAATCGCAATCTGCGCGGGCGTTGCGCCGACGTCGCTTAAGAGGCCCTGGCGCTTGGTTGACCCAAGCAATCACAGCTACTCAATCGGCGAGTAGACCATCCTGGAAATGTCACGCGTACGCTGCCGCAGTTACCGCAAAATTGCGACGCCACGACGCTACACGCTATTGAGGGCTAGGTGGGTGGCAACGTTGTTGCTGACATGGAGTTTTAGTGCACCGGTTATTACGCCTGCATCACCTCGCCATAGAACGCCCGAATGGCAAGCCGTTCCACGTCAAGTTGCCCAAAAGGAACCACCGCCCGTTCCGCGCCCTGAAGCCGCAGCGCGTGTTGCCGTGATCGCAGCGTGCGATATGCCGCCGCTGCGGCCGCGCCCACTTTCAGATCAACCAAACCCAATTCCCCCGCGCGAATCGACAGAGCGATATTTCCGTGATTGGCGCGCATTGTGGGGTGCGTGGCGCTGTGGCGCAGCACCAACGCTTGCACAGCGAATTCGAGATCGACCAGCCCGCCTGCGTCGTGCTTGATGTCGAACTGCGTTTCGCGTTGTTTGTTGGGGTGGCCTTCTGCGACTTTGGCGCGCATCGCAACGATTTCGTCGCGCAGTTTCGGCCAGTCGCGCGGGGCGGCGATGATGGCTTCGCGGATCGGCTCGAAGGCGGCACCTATGGTCGCGTCGCCTGCCGCGCATCGTGCGCGGGTCAGCGCTTGGTGCTCCCACGTCCACGCCTTGTCGCGCTGGTATTCGGCGAACGCGGACACGCTCGATAGCAGCAGTCCGCTGACGCCATCAGGGCGCAGGCGCACGTCGATGTCGTAGGCGCGGCCCGCTGCGGTCATGGCGGTGAGCCACGTTTGCAGGCGCTGCGCAACGCGGGTGAGTTGGTCGCGCTCGGCTGCTGCGTCGTCTGGCATCAAAAAAATCAGATCCAGGTCGCTGGCGTAACCCAATTCTTTGCCACCCCAACGGCCATACGCGATCACCGCCATGCGCGCCGCGTCGCCGAGATGCGCGGCGGCTAGCAGATGCCGCAAAGTGATGTCCACCACTGTGTCGGCGAGCGCGGATAAATGGTCCGACAGCGTCTCAACCGAGAGCAAACCCGCGATGTCTTTCAGCAACAAGCGAAACGTTTCGCCTTGCTGAAAGTGGCGAATTGCGTCAATGCCGCGCTCGGCGTCGTCGCCCGCTGCGTGCAGTTGCGCCGTCAACTCGCGCCGCCACTGTATGTAGTCGATAGGCGAGCTGAGCGTGCGACCGTCCATCAATTCGTCGAGCAGTAGAGGATGCGACGTCACGTAGCGCAGCGCCCAGTCGCTGGCCGCTGCCAAATCAATCACCCGATCAAGCACTTGCGGACGCTCGATCATCAACGCGAGATAGCTGGATCGCGAGGCGACAGCGAGCAACAAATCGAGGGAGCGTTTGCAGGCCGCGTCTGGCAGAGAGGTGCTGCCGGCGTAGCGAACGGTGGCATCCGCCAGTTGTTCAAATCGGGTGCGGCTCGCTGCGGGCAGCGCTGCAACACGAACGCTGCCAAGCGTCGCGCGCAGGTAACTCAGGCTGCCTTCGGCGTCAACATAGCCGCTGGCTTTCATTCGCGCGATCACCGCCGCATCGGTGCTGTCAGCGGAGTTTTCAGCAATCGGCACGCCTCGAATCGCAATGCGCGCAGCGGTGTCGTCGCTGACGCCGAACGCGCCTGTTAACGTGCCGTCGAAAAACTCGGCGACGTCGTTGCGAATGGTGTTGAGTTGCCGTTCAAACGCGTCGGAAGTAGCGAAACCAAGCGCCTCAGCCAGACACGTCAATTCGTGGGCATCGCGCGGCAAGGTTTGCGTTTGCAGGTCATCGCGATATTGCAAAACATGTTCTGCACGACGTAAAAATCGGTAATGCGTGGATAAAAGCTGCGACTGATTCAGTGAAATTTTTCCCGCGACGGCGAGGGCTGCGAGGGCGGGCATCGTGGCCTTGACGCGCAGGCTCGCGTCCCGACCACCACGAACCAGCTGCCGCAGTTGCGCGCCAAATTCCAGCTCGCGAATGCCGCCACGACCGAGCTTGATATTGCGTTGATCGTTCTTTTCGGCGCGAAGCTGCGCATGCAATTCACGCATGCCCGCGACCGCATCAAAATCAAGGTATCTGCGGAACACAAACGGCGTGGTCAGCGCAGCCAGTGGCTCCGCCAATGCGCCCGCAGCGACACGTGCCTTGAGCCACGCAATGCGCTCCCACATGCGGCCTTGCGCCACAAAATATTGCTCCAGAAAATCAAGCGACGGCACCAATGGCCCCGCGTCACCATAGGGTCGCAAACGGGTATCGACGCGAAATACAAACTCGCCGTCGATCTCCTGATTGAGCGTCCGCGTGATGCGTCGGGCGAGCAGATTGAGCGAGTCCATCGCATCCACGTCGGGCTCGTCGCAGAGGAAGATCACGTCGATGTCGGACGAGGCATTGAGTTCCTGCGCGCCGAGCTTGCCCATTGCGACCGTCGAGAAGCCAAACGGTGGTTCGCGGGTGCCGAAAATGTCCTGACTGTGTGCTGCGGTTGCGGCCCTGATCGTCAGGTCCGCAAAATTGGACAAGTCTTCAACTAAGGGCTCAAATGGCGCGTCCATCGCTAAATCGCGTACCAGCGTGCGCAACATCAGCTCGCGGCGCATCGTGCGTAGCGTGCTGTCAATGTCGCTGCTTGCGACGTTGGCAAGCGCCCCAGCCCACGCTGCAAGGGCAGGGCGCTCCAGCGCGCTTGCACGAACCCTGCGTACCAACGCCGGGTCACGTCGGGCCACGCGCTGCGCGAAGTGGCTGTAATGGAACGCTTTGTCCAGGCTTTGTGTCTCACTCATGCGGTGCGCCGTCGATACAATCCGTTGAAGTATGCCGCACCGTGCAGGAGAAGCCCGTTATCGTCGCCGAGTCCGTGAAACCTGATGTGACAAGTGAGGCGAGTTGGGCGACTCCGCGCCAGCTTTCATTTTGGCGACGTTGGTCGGGGCATGGCATTCGGGTGACCTTCTGGTGCGTGGTGCTGGTGACGTTTTTGTTCATTGCGGCGGTAGCCGCAACGCGCTTCTGGTTGATCCCGAATGCGGATAGCTTCCGGCCGCGAATTGTCAGTGAGTTGTCCAGGTTGTCCGGCCAGCGTGTGGTTATTGGTGGCTTCGAGGCCGGTTGGGACGGCTGGTCGCCCCAGCTCAAACTTACGCGTCTGCAAATGCTTGATGCGCGCGGAAGAATGCTGCTGCAATTGCCCGAGGTGAACACCACGATCTCATGGCGTTCACTGATTTTTCTTGAACCGCGCCTCACCGCATTGACGGTGACGGCGCCGCGGGTAGTGGTGCGCCGCACCGCAGAAAACACGCTCACCTTCGCAGGGATCGACCTTGATCTGGCCAGCCAGGCCGAGGCTGATGCCACACTTCCCGAATGGCTGCTGAAACAGCGCCTGGTGCAAATTGTGGGCGGCGAAATCGAATGGGTCGATGACTGGCGCAAGCTGCCGCCGCTGCGACTGCAAAACGTCAACATTCGCATGCAAAACAATGGCGACACGCACCGCGTGGGCATGACCGCCGTGCCGCCCGCTGAGCTCGCTGCGCCGCTCGATATTCGTGCCCAACTGACCGGCGGAGACGTGCGTAAAGTGAGCGATTGGGACGGCATGGCCTACGTGCGTACCGACTACGCAAACCTCGGTCTGCTAACGCGATATTTGCCGCTGCCGATTGCGCTGACACAGGGCGAAGGCGGCTTGCAGGCGTGGTTCGAGTTTGACAAGGGCCAGGCGGTTGCAGTCACCACCGATCTGGTCGTCAAAAATACGCGAATGCGCTTTCCGGCGATTCTGATTCCGAACAAAGCGACGCCGCCCGTTGCCAATTCCGCCGGAGCTACCAACGCTCCAGCGCCGAATTTGAGCCATGACCCGTTGCAGCTGGCCGCACTCTCGGGTCGACTGTCGTGGCGCAGCAAGCCCACGGCGGTGGGCGTTTTGGCTGCTGCAGTCGGTGCGATTAACGCCCCGACGACCCAAGAGCGATGGTCGATTCGCGACGTTAAGGCAGTGACGCTGGGTGGCGTCAAGTCACCAATGGTTAATGGCGAGATGTTGATCGACTATCGCGGTGACGCCATGACCGGAGGCGAGCTGCACTTGTCCGACGTCGAACTGAGCGGCGTGGCAACGCTGGTCAAATCACTGCCCGTCGATGCTGTGCTGGCGCAACAGCTGAACGCGGCGCAGCCGGGCGGCTCGCTGCAAAACCTCAAACTCAAGTGGCTGGATCGTGGCGCACCGACAGCGGTAAATCCAGAGCGCTACTTCGTTGAGGGCAGCGCAGATCTGAAGTCGCTTTCATGGAAGCAGCATTCGGGCATACCGGGTGTCAGCGGACTTTCGGGCAACGTCAAAGGGTCGTCGCACGAAGGACAATTCAGCATCGGCGAGCTTACGGAGAAAGGCAAGGTTGCCCGAAACAAAACGTCAACCAGCGTTGACTTTGGCAGCCATTTCGAAGCGCCATTCAACTTCGACCAGCTGCGCGGCAAATTCAACTGGAAGCGTGCGCCTGATGGCAAAGGTGCATTGGTCACGAGCATTAATGTTGCCAGCGCCGAATTTGAGAATGCTGACACCGCCGGTCGGGTGAGCGGTACGTGGCGCAGCGATGCGCTTGGTCCGGGGGTCGCCGATTTCAGAGGCACGATGTCGCGTGCTGACGTCACGGCGGTGCACCGCTATTTGCCTAGCGCGTTTAACGCCGCTACGCGCAATTGGTTGCGTCAAGCGATCGTTGCGGGCAATGCGCATGATGTGGACTTTCACGTCAAGGGGCCGCTCTGGCACTTTCCGTTTCACAATGACGAGCAGGGTATTTTTGAGCTGAATGCGCAGGTGACAGGTGCGACGCTGGATTACGCAGACCAGTGGGATCGCGCTGAAAATATCACCGCCAGGCTGCTGCTTCGCGGTTCGAAAATTGAGGCGCAGGTGGCCAGTGCAACGATTGCCAACGTGCCGATCGCACCCACGCTGGTCAGCATCAAAGACACGTTGGCGCAGCCGCCGCTGCTTGAAATCACGGGAGCCACGACAGGCTCGCTGGACGCGCTGTTGCACTGGGCTGCCAACAGTCCGGTAGACCGCTGGCTGGACGGCTTTTTACATGACGCCAAGGGTTCTGGGCCTGCCCGAATGAACCTGTCGCTCATGATGCCGCTTGACGCGCCAGATCGCACCCAGATTGCTGGAGAGCTGATATTTGCCGATAATCGCATTGACTTGGGCGGCGAAATCCCGGCGCTAGACAATGTGACGGGTAGCCTGAAATTTTCTGAGCGTGACGTGCGCGGCACCGATATCCGTGCAACGGCACTAGGCGGCCCGCTGCAGCTCTCGGTGGCAAGTAACGACGGGCGAATCAAAACGCAAGCCACGGGCACTGCTTTGCTTGAACGGGTGCGCGAACGCTACGCCTATCCGTTGCTCGACCAGTTGAGCGGTGCCACACAATGGCACCTGGAACTGTCGAACGCGACAAGCGGAGCGGCTGCGGTCGGCACTGCAGCCGCTCCGCCTGAAAACAGCTTTCAGATTACGGCCACAACGGTGCAGCCGCGCTGGCCGCTGGACGCCATAGTACAAGTCGGTACTGTTCCGCGGGACGTCCTGGCCCCGATAAAGGCCACGATCAACCGGACACAACTTGATCGGGGGCGCGACCGCATTGAGCTTGACCTGCCGGGCCAGTTACACGCGAATCTTGAACGAAGCGCACCGGGCACCTCGGGTGTGCGCACCGTCGAGCGAGCCAAGCTTGATTTGGGCGCGCAGCAAACCGCTATGCCTGCGCGCGGCTACGCGTTGCGAGGGGATGTGTTCAAGCTGGACGCGGACGCTGCGCTCGCGGTCCTGAGCCCCACTTCTGCATCGGGTCAGCGCGCAATCGGTGGTCTGACCAGCGAAAGCAGCAGCGCCGATTTCGTCAACATCAACCTGCGCGCTAACGAGGCGATTGTGTTGGGGCAGCGTTTTAATGATGTTACCCTGCGTGCGCAACCCACCAATCAGCGTTGGCGCTTGGCGCTGCGCAGTAAGGAGGCCACCGGCGTCATCTCGCTAGATACGGACGCGAAAAGCGGTGCAGTTGATGCGGTGTCAGTTCGCTTGCAGCGCTTTTCGCTGCCAACCAGCGCGGCGTCGCAGGGTGCGCAGACTACCGGTACTGACGCCAGTGTGCGCTGGCCCAAGCTTGACCTCACCGCCGACTCGTTCGTGAGTGAAGGCCGTGACTTGGGCAAGCTCGAAATGCGTGCTCAACCCGGCGTGGACGAGTGGCGAATTGAGCAGGTCAAGTTGTCAAGCGTCGATGGCACGCTCGAAGCGCAAGGCCGCTGGCAGCCGCGATTTGCGGGGCCTACCGTCGGCAAAACTTCGGTGGACGTGACGCTTAAATGGAGTGACGCGGGCAAGTTCATGACCCGCTTCGGTTTGCCCAAAGGTGTGGAGCGCGGTGGCGGTTCGCTTACCGGCGCGCTAAGCTGGGCGGGCAGTCCGGCACAGTTCAGCTACGCCAATCTGGCCGGTAATTTCACGCTTGAAACCACGCAGGGCCGATTCACCGAAATGGAGCCAGGCTTTGCCAAGCTGCTGGGCGTGTTGTCGCTGCAATCATTGCCGCGACGGTTGAGCTTTAATTTTGATGACATCTTCGGCAAAGGCTTTGCTTTTGATGAGGTGAAGGCCGAGGTGATGATTGCCGATGGCATCGCAAAAACAGGCGGTTTTCAGATCAGCGGCCCCTCCGCGCGGGTGCAAATTCGCGGCACGGCTGACTTAAACCACGAAACGCAAGATCTGCGAGTCCGCGTGTTTCCAAGCCTGACCACCGCTACGGCCATCGGCATCGGTTTGGCCACCGCCAACCCGGCCATTGGCGCGGCGGTTTTGTTGGGCCAAAAAATCGCAAAAGACCCCATCGAGCGCTTTCTGATGCAGGAATTCGACATCAAGGGCACGTGGGCAAAACCTGATGTCAAGCAGCAAGTGCGCGCCGAGGTGGGCAGCGCGGCGCAGAGCACTCAATGAGAGGGTGACTGATATCTACAGCTTTTGTACAAAAGCCCCGTTTTATGGGGGGAAACGCTCGTTTTTGTTAATTATTGACTTTGTCATAAATGACCTTGCTGCCCAACTCAATATGGGCTTGCAGTCTAAAGTTGTTTGAAATATGCACCACCACCGTTGGTGCTTAATGTCCTGTCAATGCAATTTGAGCACTGCTGTTGCTCATCGTTACGAAAACCTTGCGTGCCGCTTCTCAATGAAGGCGCGAATGCCCTCCGAAAAATCATCGGTCCCCGCGCAACTTGAAAAGCTCTCTTGCTCAGCAGCGAGCTGCATCGACAAGCTGTTCTGCAGCGAACCACTTATCAATCGCTTGATGCCCGCCATTGAGCCACGCGAACTGCGGGCGATTTTTTCAGCCAGCTTGTCGACGGTCGCATCGAGATCAGCCCGCCCCACCACGCGCGTAAGCATGCCCAGAGCCTCAGCCTCGGTCGCTGAAATACGGTCGGAAAGCAGCATGAGTTCCATCGCTTTTTTGACTCCGACCAGTCGCGGGAGAAAGAACGATTGCCCGCCATCCGGCGTGAGTCCAATGGCCTTGTAAGCAGTGGCGAAGTAAGCGTCGTCGCTGGCCACCGTCAAGTCGCAGCCGATGGCAAAGCTCATGCCAATTCCGGCGCAGGCACCCTGAACTTTGCAGAGGGTGATGACAGGTGACCGCTGCATGAGCTCTATGCCCGCATGCAGGCGACCGATCATGGCAAAGTAGCGTTGCCGCCGCTCGGAGCCTGGTAAGTCAAGCGTCTCGGCGAATCCTTTGATGTCACCGCCAGCCATGAAATGCGCGCCCGCGCCCTGCAAGATCATCACTCGCGTGTTGCCGTCGCCAAGCACTTGGGCAATTGCCGGGGTGAACGCATCGCTCATGGCACTGTCAAGCGAATTGAGCGACTTGGGGCGATTGAGGGTGACGGTGGTTACCCCTGCAAGCGTTGCGTGCGGTGCGACAAGAACAGGGCTGTCGGAATGGATGTCGATGGTCATGCGAAAACCTCAAAGGCGGTGCGAACGGTGTTGAAATGAATGTCGACGATGTCGGCGACGTCGTGAGCATAGCCGCCGGCCATGGTTACAGCGACGGGGATGGCGTTGTCACGAGCGAGTTCGAGCACGATTCGGTCGCCCTCGTAAGGGTCGGCACCTGCGAGATAAATGATGGCTTGTGGTTGAAAGTCATTGATGATTTTCGGCAGATTTTGGTTGAGCGCGGCGAGATAGGTCGCGTCATCGCAACCATCTTGTAGCTCGTCGTCCAGATCGCTGATTTCTTTGCGAACCGGGTAATTGCGCGCGCCGTGCATCGAGAAGGTGAACACGGAATTGTCGTCGCGAAAAATGCTCGCGGTGCCGTTGCCTTGATGCACGTCGAGATCGCAGATGAGCACGCGCTGCACCCCGTGATCACGCTGCAAAACACGCGCGGCAACCGCTGCATCGTTGTAGCAACAGAAACCTTCACCGTGGTCAGCAAAAGCGTGATGCGTACCACCCGCGAGATTGATGGCGCAGCGGTCGGTTAATGATGCTGTCGCTGCGGCAATGGTTGCGCCTGACGAGCGCCGCGCACGTTCTGCCATTTGCGGGCTCCACGGAAAACCGATCTGACGCACTTCGGCCGAACTGAGCGTGCCGTTTGACATACGATCGACGTAGTCAGCATCGTGCGCCAGGAGCAGTTCATCTTCTTGCGCTGCGGGAGCCTCTTCGAGCGAATGCGGTGCGTAGGTCTGCACGGCTTCGCGCAGCATCGAATATTTCTGCATCGGAAAACGATGGCCGTCCGGCAGGGGCAGGACGAAGTGGTCGGTGTAGAAAACTTTCATTGGCAATGGGTTTGCAAGTAGGATGGGTGGAGCAAAGCGATACCCATCAACGGCAGAGATTCAAGCGTGTTCGAGCGGGACGGCAGGCGTACCGAACGACGTTGGGTGGTATCAACTTGAGGTGGGTTTAAACCCACCCTACGGATGTGGGGATATTTCGGGCGCTTTGTCAGCAACCTTAAACGGAGAGCTCTCACCCAACTCCTCCAGCGTATGCGCCACGCCCACCGTCTCCCGCTCCAAAAAGTCATTCACGGCGTCAGAAAACTTGGGATCAGCCAGCCAGTGCGCTGAATGTGTCGCTGTCGGCAACAACCCCCGCGCCAGCTTGTGTGCGCCCTGTGCGCCGCCTTCAAAGCGCTTGAAGCCATGCGCTATGCACCACTCAATTGGCTGGTAATAGCACGCCTCGAAATGCAGCGATTTGACTGGCGCAAGCGTGCCCCAGTAGCGGCCATACACACGCTCACCACTCGCCACACACAGCGATGCGCACAACGGCGAACCATCGCGCTCGCCGACAAACATCACCGCTGCATCGCCACAGTCAGCACCCATGCGCGCAAAAAATTCAGGCGATAAATAGGGTGTCGACATGTGCGCCCGATAAGTGCCGTCATAGCAGCGATAGAAAAACTGCCAGTCGGCTTCGGTGATTTCCGGCCCACGCGAAACGCGCCACGTCAACCCTGCTTCGGCCACATAACGACGATCCTGTTTGATGCGTTTGCGTTTGTCGTGCGTCATGGTTGCGAGCATCGCATCGAAGCTCGTGAACGCCTGATTTTCCCAATGAAACTGCACGCCCTGACGCAGCATCAAACCCGCCTTTTGCCAGAACCACGCCTCACGTTCCGGTGGAAACAGAACGTGCAGGCTCGACACGCCACTTTGCTGCGCGAACGCCATCGCGCCTTGCATCAGCGCGAGCCGCGTCTCGTCATCTGCGGCGAGTACGCGAGGCCCGGTGCAGGGCGTGAACGGTACCGCCGCAAGCAGCTTCGGGTAATACTCGCCGCCCGCGCGGCGGTAGGCATCTGCCCACGCCCAGTCGAACACATACTCGCCGTACGAGTGCGTCTTCAGGTACAGCGGCATCCCCCCGACTAGCTTGTGCGTTTCGTCACGCGCCAGCAGGTGGCGCGGCATCCACCCCGTGCGCCCGCCCACGCAGCCGGTTGTCTGCAATGAGTGCAGATAGGCGTGGGTGAGGAAAACATTGCCGTCGGCGGCGGTGACCAGGGCATCCCACTCTTGCGCCGCGACGGTCGCAAGCGAATCAACAACTTCGATTTGCATGGTGAGATTGTGCCGTATCTATGGTTCCCTCTCCCGCAGTGCGGGAGAGGGTTAGGGTGAGGGCGGTTGAATTTCCTCGTCAAGCCAAATTGGTGAGTTGGTCACGGCCCTCACCCGCCCTGTCGGGCACCCTCTCCCGCGCTGCGGGAGAGGGATGGTTCCCCTACCTACAATTCACCCATGAAAGCAGTCATAGCCCACCTCAATCTCGTCGTCGGCGACCTCAAAG
>JAYSUK010000404.1:0-2623 GCA_043719085.1 Burkholderiales bacterium
TTTGCGGCAGCGCTTGCGGAGCAACGCGACGAGATTGACGCATTGACGGCGGCAACCGACCCGCCAACATTCGCCAACACATTAGCCGCGTTCGACGGGACCGGTCGTTTTCTGGCGCGTGTGCGCGATTTGTTCTTCAATCTCGCCGCCGCAGAAACGTCGCCGGCGCTGCAAAAAGTTGAACTGGAAATTGCGCCGCTTCTGGCCGCCCACACCAGCGCGATTTATATGAATGCGGCACTGTTTGCGCGCGTTGAGGCGGTTCGCTCGCAGACCGACGCGTTGTCGCTGTCGCTCGAACAAAAGCGACTGCTCGAGCGCGTTCATCTCGATTTCGTTCGTGCCGGTTCGAATCTCGATGTTGCATCAAAAGTGCGCTACGCGGCGGTGGTCGGCAAGCTCGCCGAACTCACCACCCGGTTCTCGCAAAATGTGCTGGCCGACGAGGCCGGCTACCAATTGGTGCTCAAGACCGAGGCGGACCTGGCTGGTCTGCCCGTGTCGCTTCGAAACGCCGCAAAAGAGGCCGCCGAGGCGCGTGGCGTCAGTGACGCGCACATGATCACGCTTTCGCGTTCGCTGCTGATGCCGTTTCTGACCTTTTCCGAGCGTCGCGACTTGCGTGAGCAGGCGCTTAAAGCGTGGCTTGCGCGTGGCGAGCATGCGGGCGCTAACGACAACCGTCCGATTGCGCTTGAAATTTTGAAGTTGCGACTTGAGCAGGCCAATCTGCACGGCTATAAAACCTTCGCCGATTATCAGTTGGTCGATCGCATGGCGGGCGTTCCATCGGCCGTGCTTGATCTGCTGGGCAAAGTGTGGGAGCCCGCTAAGCGGCGCGCTGATGCCGAGCTTGATGCGATCAGGGCAACCGCCCTGTTGACCGGCAACACGCACAGCATCGAGCAATGGGATTGGCGTTTTTACGCAGAAAAAGTTCGGCAGACCCGCTACCAGCTGGACGACGCCGAGACCAAGCCGTATTTCGAATTGAACGCGATGATCGGCGCGATGTTTGATTGCGCGGGAAAGCTGTTCGGACTTTCGTTTGAAGAGAAACTTGGCGTGCCGATGTACCACCCGGACGTGCGCACCTTCGAAGTTCGCAACGCGAGCGGCGTGCTGGCCGGAGTATTTCTGAGTGACAATTTTGCGCGCGCCTCCAAGAGCGGGGGCGCGTGGATGAGCGCGTACCGATTGCAATGTCGCATGGGCGGAGCCGACGTGCTGCCCATCATCGCTAACCACAACAATTTTGCAAAAGCACCTGCTGGCGAACCAACGCTGTTGAGCCTCGACGACGTGCGCACGCTGTTTCACGAGTTCGGTCACGGGCTGCATGGTTTGCTGTCGAATGTCACGTTCGAGCGCCTTTCCGGCACCAGCGTGTTGCAGGATTATGTGGAGTTGCCATCGCAATTGTTTGAGCACTGGGCGCTCGAATCCGTGGTGCTCGACAAGCATGCAAAGCACTTCCAGACTGGTGCACCGATTCCCGTAAGCCTGCGCGAACGCATCGAGGCGGCGCGGCTGTTCAACAAGGGATACGAGACGGTGCAGTACACGTCGAGCGCGTTGGTCGATATGGCAGCGCACGCGCTCACTGACTACGACGGGTTCGATGTCGTAGCGTTCGAAGCAGCCGAGCTTGCGCGACTCGGCATGCCTGCCGCCATTCCGATGACGCATCGCCTGACCCACTTCCGTCATCTGTTCGCCGGTGACAGCTACGCGGCGGGTTATTACGTTTATATGTGGGCCGAAGTGCTTGATGCGGACGCGTTCGGCGCGTTCGTCGAAGCGGGCGATCCATTTGACGCGCAGACGGCCGAACGCCTGCATCGCTACGTCTATTCGGCAGGCAACACGATTGAGCCGCGCGATGCCTATGCCGCGTTTCGGGGGCGCGCCGCACAGGTTGAGCCTATGCTGCGCAAGAAGGGTTTACTGGAAGCGGTGTAATTTGCCCGATGCGTCCGGCGCACCCTATTGGTGGCAAAAGGCGGGTGGTTACGCAGCCTTCGCCTCAATCAACTCAATTTTGTAGCCATCCGGGTCTTGCACAAAGGCGATCACCGTGCTGCCGCCTTTGACCGGGCCGGCTTCACGCGTCACTTGCGCGCCCGCGCGCTTCACCGCCTCGCAGGTCGCCGCCGCATCGTTCACCGCAATAGCAATGTGGCCGAACCCGCTGCCGATGTCGTAGCGCTCCACGCCGTAGTTGTAGGTCAGCTCGATGGTGGCGCCGCTTTTTTCGTCGCCGTAACCCACAAACGCAAGCGAGTATTTCTGCTCGGGCCGATCCGTGGTGCGCAAGAGCTGCATGCCCATTACGCCGGTGTAGAAATCGATGGAGCGCTGCAAGTCGCCAACGCGCAGCATGGTGTGAAGGATTCGCATGGGTGCCTGTTGTTTAGGTGAAGCATTCAGGAGAAGGATAGATGTTTCGCGTGGTCATCGTTACTCGCGCAGGCATGGCAGGTGAGCCAGGCAGACGCGTCAACTGTCGTATAGCTTTTCGCTGAAACTACCATTGCATATGGTCTAAGCGCGAAAAATAACAATAGTTGACTTAGGCGATTTTGCGACGTAATCCCCAATAGAATATGGCTTAAGCAGAAAA
>JAYSUK010000405.1:0-7260 GCA_043719085.1 Burkholderiales bacterium
CTTACTTGCGCGCAGGCGTTGGCTACCCGAACACCGGCCAACGCGAGCGTTGGCAAATCAAAAATTACGAGAACCTTCAGGCTATCGGCGTTTTTTTCAAGTTTTCGCCTCAACTCTCCCGCGTCGGCAAAGGCGTCCAGTGAGCAATCGAGTGCGTCTGAGGACGCACGCAGCAACGCCATGCTCATCGCATCATTCGACAGTAGCAGTATCTTGATCACTCCACCCCCTAAAGATTGAGCTTGGTCGCGTGCCGCGAGGGCACCCTTACACTTTGCGATACAAGCAGGTGCGCATGTTGCGCTAAAAATACCTTTTCCACATTTTCGCTTACCTCACCATCATGCTGTTAAGAAACGCAACCGACGTTGATCTCGTCGCCATTCAAGCCATCTACGAACATTGGGTCGCGCACGGCACCGGAAGCTTTGAACTGGCGGTGCCTGCCGTCGCCGAACTGGCCAAGCGGCGCGCCGATGTGCTTAGCAAGGGGCTTCCGTATCTGGTTTGCGAGGACGCGGGGCAGGTACACGGATACGCCTACGCCAATTGGTTTCGTCCACGCCTGGCCTATCGATTCAGCGTTGAAAACTCGGTTTACGTCCATCCGGACAGTCGTCGCGGTGGGGTGGCGAGATTGCTGATGGCCGAGTTGCTTACGCGCTGCGAGCAAGCTGGCGCGCGACAAATGATCGCGGTGATTGGCGACTCGGCAAACACGGGCTCAATTTGTCTGCACGCCTCATTGGGCTTTCGCCACGTTGGCGTTATGCAATCAACAGGATGGAAATTTGATCGGTGGCTCGACACAGTTTTTATGCAACGCTCGTTGGGCCTGGGCGATTCGTGCGCGGCGAGCAATGAGTAGCGCGAACGCCTCTGTGCAGGCTGCGTTAGCCCGCGCTCGGTGCTGGCGATTGCTGCTCGCGGCGGTGCTCTTAGCCGCGAGCGCGTCCGCGTTCGCGCAGGATCAGGCACCCGCGGCCGCTTCTAGCTTGCTGAAAAAGCGTATGACCGGCTTCACCAGAGAGGGCGTCGCGGCGGCAAATCCACTCGCGTCCCAAGCGGGACTTGATATGCTCAAGCTTGGCGGCACTGCGGTGGATGCTATGGTTGCCGCGCAGTTGGTCTTGGGATTGGTTGAACCGCAAAGCTCGGGTATTGGCGGCGGTGCTTTTTTGCTTGTTCACGATGGCAAAAGGCAGCGCCTATCCACGTACGATGGCCGAGAAACGGCACCTGCTGCGGTCACGCCCGAATACTTCATTGCCAGTGACGGTCTGCCGCTCAAGTTTTACGACGCAGTGGTGGGCGGTAAAAGTGTCGGGGTACCGGGCACCGTGGCTTTGATGGCGGCTGCCCACAAGGCACACGGCAAACTGCCGTGGAAAACGCTGTTCAAGCCCGCCATTACGCTCGCCGAGCGAGGATTTTCAGTAAGCCCACGGCTGCATACCCAGGTCAGCGCTGACCGATTCTTGAAGCTCGATCCGGCATCGCTCGCCTATTTTTTTGACGCCGCCGGTGCGCCGTGGCCGGTCGGTCATGTGCTCAAGAACCCGCACTATGCCGCCACGTTGAAGGCCATCGCCGAGCGCGGGCCCGCTGCGTTTTATACCGGTGATATCGCATCGGCAATGGTTAACGCGGTGCGCAGCCACAGCAACCCCGGTGCCCTGACTGAGACCGATCTAGCGGCCTACCGCGTAATTGAACGCGACCCGGTGTGCGGCAACTATCGCGGGCTGCGCGTTTGCGGCATGGGGCCACCGTCGTCGGGCGGGATTGCGGTGGCGCAAATACTTGCCGCGGTTGAACGCTTTCCCCTTGCAACATGGGGCCCCAACTCGCCGGACAGCGTCCACGTCATGGCCGAGGCGGGACGACTGGCTTTTGCAGACCGCAACCGCTATCTAGCCGACCCAGAATTTGTGGCACCACCAGCGGGGCTGCTCGACCCAATCTACCTGAATTCGCGCAGCGAATTAATTGACCTGACGCGCAGCATGAAGCGCGCGGAGCCCGGACAGCCAGAGGGCCTGCGCACCGCCCTTGCGGACGATCAATCGCTGGACCTCCCCGGCACATCGCATCTGTCAATTGTTGATCGTTACGGCAACGCTGTGTCAATGACCACCACCATTGAAGATCAATTCGGCGCAAGGCTGATGGTGCGGGGTTTTCTGCTAAATAACGAACTGACTGATTTTTCCATGTTGGCGCAGGAAAATGGCGTCCCGATCGCCAACCGCGTTCAGCCCGGAAAGCGTCCGCGCTCGTCCATGGCTCCCACCATCATCTACGACGCGGTGGATATGCGGCGACGTCCGCTCATTGTTACTGGCTCACCGGGAGGCAGTGCCATCATTAACTACGTCGCTAAAAGCATCGTGGCGCTGGTGGACTGGGGACTCTCGCCGCAAGCCGCAGCTGACCTACCCAATTTTGGTTCGCGTAACGGACCCACCGAACTGGAACGAGGCACCGCGCTGGATGGGCTGAAACCGGAACTGGAACGTCGGGGCCACACGGTGAACCTGTTGGAATTCGCCAGCGGACTGCATATTCTCAAGCGCTCGGGTCGCGAAAAAATGCCTGTCTGGCAGGGTGGCGCAGACCCGCGACGCGAAGGGGCGGTGCTGGGGCGCTGACGCAGTGAACGAAACGATGTGCGTCGTCGCAAAAGCGGAGGCCCAGTGAATGACTGAACAAAATTGACGCACGAATTTGGTGTCGAAAGTCGGACGCTACGCATCATTTTGATGCCCAACAGAAGCGGCACTTATCAGTCACCGCAAAGCCACTAAACCCCGTGTAGCCCGATTGATCCCTCGGCTTCCAAGTTTCTCACTAAGTCATTGACTTTATTGGAGGCGGGTAGCGGAATCGAACCGCTCTAGACGGATTTGCAATCCGCTGCATAACCTCTTTGCTAACCCGCCACATTTGCGGCGGCAGAGGAACTGCGCCACAAATAAAAACGGAACCGTCGTTGGTTCCGTGTCGTGCTCTTCGTTTGCATTTGAAACTTGGAGCGGCAGAAGAGTCTCGAACTCTCGACCTCAACCTTGGCAAGGTTGCGCTCTACCAACTGAGCTACTGCCGCGACAAAAATAATTATAGCTTAACTAAAAATCCGCGCAAGTCGACTCGGACAATTACAGCACTTTGGCGATGGATTCCGCTACGAAATTTACGTTCTTTTCGTTGAGGGCAGCGACGCAAATTCGGCCTGTATCGATGGCATAAACTCCGAACTCCGCTCGCAACCTGAGCACTTGATCCTTGTTCAGTCCAGAGTACGAAAACATGCCTCGTTGGGTGAGAATGTTTTCAAAATTGGCGTCCGGTGCCAGGCACCTTAACGCAGCATGTAGTGCAACACGCATCGCTTTGATGCGATTTCTCATCTCGCTTAGCTCGGACTCCCAAAGTGCACGTGCCTCCGGGTCGGTGAGCGCCGCAGCAACTAGCGCGGCGCCATGCGTTGGCGGGTTTGAATAGTTGGTCCGGATTACGCGTTTCAATTGCGACAGTACGCGAGCTGCCTCTTCATTGTTCGCCGTGACAACGGACAGTGCCCCGATGCGCTCGCCGTACAGCGAGAACGATTTGGAGAAAGAGCTCGACACAAATATTGGCCCGGGCGTTTCGGCAAACAGTTTGACCACCGCACCATCTTCGAGCACGCCGTCGCCAAAGCCTTGATAAGCGAGATCGAGAAAAGGCACGAGCCCGCCCGCGCGCACGGCGGCGGCAATTTGTTGCCACTGTGCAAACGTCGGGTCAACGCCAGTCGGGTTGTGGCAGCAGGCATGCAATACAACGATGCTGCCAGCGGGCATGCCTTTGACAGCAGCCAGAAAGCCGTCGAAATTAAGGTCGCGCGATTCGGCGTTGTAATACGCGTAATCAAGCACAACGAATCCCGCGCTTTCAAACAAGGCGCGATGGTTCTCCCAGCTTGGGTTGGAGATGTACACCGCGCTTGTCGGTGCAATGCGCTTGAGAAAATCCGCGCCTACTTTTAGCGCGCCTGTGCCGCCCAGCGCTTGCACAGTAACGGCTCTGTTGTTTTTGACGATGTTGGAGTCAGCGCCGAATACCAGTGCCTGGGTTGCCTTGTCATAAGCAGCGATTCCATCGATCGGCAAGTAGCCACGCGGCGCAGCTGCTGCGGCCATTGCCAGCTCAGCGCGCTTGACACATTGCAGTAGCGGCACCTTCCCGTTCGCATCGGTGTATACGCCGACGCCGAGGTTGACTTTGTGTGGATTCGGGTCTGCATTGAAGGCTTCGTTGATGCCAAGAATTGGGTCACGAGGGGCCATTTCAACAGCAGCGAACAGGGCGTTAACGGAGTTAGTCATGGAAAAATTGGAAGCACAAATTGCGCGAAAAAATGGAAGTTGATTTCACACTGATATTTTAGCGGGCGACACACCCGCATAGGAACAACCCGACCCGGTGGCGTGATGATTTGACGTACAGTACGGTCTTCTAAGTGATGAACTGAGTCAGGTTAATATCTCCCTATGATTCGTTTGGTCTATGTGAGTACCTGCGCTAACAATGTGGACATCGCAGATATTCAGTCTTTGCTCAAAGTGGCGTCGCTGCGCAATCCGCAGCAAGGCATAAGCGGTATGTTGTGTTGGTCCGGTGAGTTTTTTCTGCAATGCATCGAGGGAGATCGTGCACCGGTGACTGAGTGCTTTGCACGGATACTTGCCGATAAGCGTCACCATTCAGTTGAGCTGATACTGAGTGCTCCGACTCCGGTGCGATGGTTTTCACAATGGGGTATGGGGTTTTCTCGCATGTTGTCTTCGCACCGAATCGACATGCCGGCCGGGACGGGGGGCAACTTCAATCCCTATTTGCTGGATGCGACAGACCTGGAAGCAACGTTTGAGCGCCTTTCTGGGGAGGCGCAGCGAATTCAAGGCGAACCAGAGTCGACACTGGTCTCCGGCTTGAGCTGATCCGCATCAGCGTCTGATTGATTATTCTTAGAATATCTAATATGGGTTACGACTAGTTTTTTGATTTCAAAAACAGGCACATCATGTGTCTTACAAGGAGGTTTTTGTGAAAGTAGTGATTAAGGCTTCGGCCGTTGCCGTTGCAGCCGCTCTCGGGCTGGCGGGTGGTTTTGCCCACGCGCAAAACGTGAAAGTTGCATTTATCGAAGGCCTCTCGGGCCCGTTTGGTGGTGTGGGTCAAAACCAGTTGAACCATTTTCAGTATGCTGCTGAACAGTTCAGTGGCAAAACGGCGAATTCGGGCGTCACGGTGCAGATCGTGCCCATGGACTCCAAGGGTAGCCCGCAGGAGGCACTTGCGTTGTTCAAAAAAGCCACCGATGACGGCATTCGCTTCATCTCGCAAGGTAACGGTTCGAGCGTCGCTGGGGTGTTGATCGACGCCGTCAACAAGCATAACGAGCGCAATCCCGGCAAAGAGGTTGTGTTTCTGAATTACGCAGCCATTGATCCTGACCTGACCAATAGCAAATGCTCGCCTTGGCATTTCCGATTTGATGCGGGCGTGGACATGAAGCTCGAAGCCTTGACCAGTTACATGAAAGACAACAAGGCGATCAAGAACGTTTACGTGCTGGGCCAAAACTATTCATTTGGTCAGCAGGTATCCAAGTACACCGCCTCGATGCTGGCTGAAAAGCGTCCCGACATCAAAATTGTCGGTAACGAATTGCATCCACTCGGGCAGGTCAAAGACTTCGCTCCTTACATCGCCAAAATGGTTGCAGCGGGTGCAGATACCGTTGTAACCGGGAACTGGGGGCCTGATCTTGCGCTGTTGATCAAAGCCGCAAAAGACGCAGGCTACAAGGGCAATTTCTACACTTTCTACGCGGGTGTAATCGGCGCTCCGGCGGCCATTGGCGAGGCAGGCACGGATCGTGTGTTCTTCGTAGGATACTGGCACCCCAATGTTGAGAAAAACGCACTGGAATCGACTTACACCGGCTTTAAATATCGCTTTAAAGAAGAGTTCTACACCGTCGCTTCGGTGAATGCGATCAAGTTTCTCGTAGCCGCGGTTGAAAAGGCCAAGAGCACGGACGGCCTACCGGTTGCACGCGCGTTGGCAGGAATGAAAGGCAAAGGCGCTTCGGGCGAGGACATCGAAATGCGCGCGTCGGATGGTGCATTGCAACAAGCACTCTACATCGGCCAGTGGACACGGGCGGGTGTGCCAGGTGTGAAATATGCGCAGGAAGGTACGGGCCACGGCTTCAAAACCGTTCGCTATCTGGAGCCAAAACTGGCGTCGATGCCTACCACCTGCGTAATGAAACGCCCGTAGGTAGCGGGGGGCGCCGAGTAATCGGCTGACAGGCAAAGCGGGCCAGGCCCGCTTTGCCGCATTTGCACGTCGCACACGCATCAATGGCAGTATGAGTGCGGGTTGCTTTCTTCGATTTGTCGAGATACTTGAGGCTTGATGGAATTCTTCACCATATCCCTGCTCAATGGCGTGAGCTACGGTCTGCTGTTGTTCATGCTGTCCGCTGGCCTCACGCTCATATTTTCAATGATGGGGGTGCTTAATTTTGCGCATGCCAGTTTCTACATGCTGGGCGCTTACCTCGCGTATCAAGTGTCCGAGTGGACAAATTTTTGGGTCGCCTTTTTAATTGCGCCGATGTTGGTGGCGGTGCTTGGTGGCTTGTTTGAACGCACCGTGCTGCGAAAGACGCACAAATTTGGTCACGTTGCCGAATTGTTGGTGACTTTCGGGCTGTCGTTCGTCATTCTTGAACTGGTGCAGCTGATCTGGGGGCGCACCCCAGTGGATTACAAGGTGCCTGCCGCTCTTGATGGATCACTGTTCAAACTTTATAGCTCAAGCTTTCCTGCTTATCGCGGCTTCATGATGATCGTAGCCATCGGCATGTTGGGTAGCCTCTATCTGCTGCTAAAGAAAACTCGTATCGGCCTGGTCATTCAAGCGGCACTTACGCACCCCGAGACAACCGAGGCACTAGGGCATAACGTGCCGCGAGTTTTTGCGATGGTGTTTGCTGGGGGCTGCGCGCTCGCAGGCCTCGCCGGGGTGATTGGCGGCAATGCGTTTATCACCGATCCGGGCATGGCGCAGGCGGTCGGCGCAATTATCTTTGTGGTGGTGGTTGTCGGTGGTATGGGCTCGCTTGCCGGTGCCTTGATTGCTTCGCTGTTTATCGGCATCGTGCAGACCTTTGCGGTTGGTTTGGACTGGTCCTTTATCGGT
>JAYSUK010000406.1:0-7250 GCA_043719085.1 Burkholderiales bacterium
GTGTGTTTCACCACACCTGATTCGAGATGCATCGCCTCGGCATTGGTCATGCCCTGTCCGTTGATGTCGGTGATGACCACACGGTATTTGCGTGACGCCCATTCGGGAGCGCTCTTTTCAAGCAGCAAGTCAAACGAAATCACCGCGGTTACCGTACCTAAAAACGTCTCGTTGGCAAACACTGGGGCCGCGTATTCGATGAAGAAACGTCCTGATTGATTGCGATACGGTTGCGAGTAGGTGCTGCGATTGGTTTTCTCGGTGAAACCCATCACCCGCGACTGATCGGCAAACGGCCCGCGGCTCTGTTTGACCACCTCAAGCGACTTCGCGCCCGGTGCATGGCGGGTTACTTCAAAGTCGGAGTTGATGCGCAAAATGTCGGTGACGTAACCTGACTCCACAGCACGCTTGCTGGCGATGCGGTCAAAATCTGCGGATGAAATACGTTCGCCGCCCAAGTCTAGGGCGAGCCGGTCAAAAAACTGTTGATCCGCTTCAAGTTTTCTGGAAATGGACTGCTCCACCACTCCCGCATCGCGAATGATTTCGCTTTGCCCAAGCTCGGCCTCGTGCCGCGCCACGAAGTAGATCAGCAGCATCATCCCGGCGGCAAACGCGAGCAACATCCACTCGTGAACGTACCAATCACGTTCACGTTTTGGCGCGACCCAACCTACGGGTGCGCCGATGGCGGGCGGCGCAGTTTCAACCGAGGGAGTGTTGCTAGACAACGGCATCGCCCAATTCTATGTTTGGGTGTACGCTAGCGCAGTAGTTAACGATATGAGCCGAGTTCATTGCGAGCGCAGGCCTGAAAACTTTGGAGGATACCCATGTTGGTCAGTGAAATTCTTCGTATTAAGGGCAGCACGCTATTCAGTGCAGCGCCTGACATGAGCGTGGCTGACGCCGTGCACTCCATGGCAGCCCATGATATCGGCTCGCTGGTGGTGATGGAAAAGGGCAAGCTTGTCGGTATTCTCACCTTTCGCGAACTGATTAAGGTACTTGACGAACGCGGCAGCGAACTCAAAGCGCTCATGGTGGGTGAAATCATGGAGCGCGATCCACTGACCTCCGAGCCCGGCATGGACGTGCAGATGCTGCGCAAAAACATGCTGGAGCGGCATGCCCGCTACATCCCCGTGATGGACGCGGGTACGCTTTTGGGAGTGCTGTCGTTTCACGACGTCGCCAAGGCGGTGTACGAAGAGCAGAGCTTCGAAAATCGCATGCTCAAAAGCTACATAAAAAACTGGCCGGACGAAGAGGAAACTACCGCGCAGACAAGCTAGCCGGTTGCCAGCTGCCTGTACACGACTCATATGCAGTTATTGAATAAGCCGAGATTGTTCGCGACGTTCAAATCTTTATCGGCCCCGCGGAGGCAGGGGCCCCGCGTCGTTCGAGCACGCCAACACTGCCACGAAACACCCAAAGTTACTGGGTTTCTGCCTCTGCGGGAACAACGAAGCGTATGAATTTTTTCTAAAGATGAATCTCGGATAAAGCGATGCTCGGAAAATTTTCTCGTTACGCCTTGGTGTTGCTTGTTCTGCTTGGGTTGGTGGGCTTTGGAGGCACCGACACCAAAACGGATCGCAAGCTCGGCGCGAGCAACGCGGCGATAGAGCAGTCACTGGGCACAACGCTGCTGCGGCCTGTCTTTCAATGCGGCTCGGGCGGCGATAGCGTCACCGATGACAGCCTCGCCGGCAGCGTGACGGTGTTTGAAAGCGGGCCGGTGCGCCCAATTGCATTGTCAGCCGACGGCAAACGATTATTTGTGACCAACCGACCTGCGCATTGCCTTGAGATTTATGCGGTTGAAGGTGACACACTGCGACTGGTCAGCGCCATAGCCGTGGGGCTTGAGCCGGTAGCGGTGGCCGAACGCAACGCAAACGAGGTGTGGGTGGTCAATCACCTGTCGGATTCGGTGAGTGTGGTGCGCCTTGACGGCACGCCGCGCGTGCTGCGCACATTGCAAGTGGGCGACGAGCCGAGAGACATCGTGTTTGCCGGCGGTAGTCGTGATCGAGCCTTCGTTACTGCCGCATTTCGTGGTCAAAATCGTCCGAACATGACCACCAGCAATTTCACCACGGCAGGTCAGGGCCGCGCTGACGTGTGGGTGTTCGATGCGGACAATCTTGACGAGAGTCTGACCGGAAATCCTCTCACTATTCTGACGCTGTTCGCAGACACGCCTCGTGCGCTGGCCGTCAGCCCAGACGGCCTGACTGTCTACGCTGCACCGCTGTTTTCAGGCAATGGCACGACGACTTTGCATCGCGATGCCGTGTTCGGCCGCAAACCAGCGCCTTTAGCGAGTATCGACGGCGTGACTGCGCCCGCAACCGGTCTCATCGTGAAATACGACGGAGCTGCGTGGCGTGATGAAGCAAGAACGGATTGGTCATCATCGGTCAAATTCTCGCTGCCTGACTATGATCTGTTTGCCATCGACGCCAATGCACCAATCCCGATACTGAAATCGCGTGTCAGCGGCGTTGGCACCACGCTATTCAATCTTGCTGTGCACCCTCAGTCCGGCAAAGTGTTTGTGAGTAACACCGAGGCCAAGAATGAAATCCGCTTTGAAGGCACCGGTGCGTCGGGCACGACGGTGCGCGGACGGCTTGCCGAAAGTCGCATTAGTGTGGTTGATGTGGCGAGCCAGTCCGTTGATTCGGTGCACCTGAATTCGCATGTGAACTTTGCGTTGCCTACGGCGCAAAACTCGGGGATGGCGATCAGCGCTGCCGAAAAAGCAAGGAGCCTCGCGCAGCCGACCGCAATGGTGTTCAGCCCCGGCGGTGACACGCTGTATGTGGCCGCACTCGGCTCGAACAAAGTCGCCGCACTTCCGACCTCGTCACTGGCAACCGGCCAGTTTTCGCCGAACAGCGCGCTGCATATCAACGTGCCGGACGGCCCTGCGGGACTGGCGTTAAACGCGGCGGGCACGCGCCTTTTTGTGTACTCGCATGTGGCGCACAACGTCAGCGTGGTTGACACCAAAAGCTTGTCGGTGCTTAAAACAACGCCGCTTTTCTCCCCCGACAGCCAGCGTGTGAGGAGCGGGCGACGCATTCTTTACGATGCAAACTTCACTTCAAGCAATGGCACCAGTTCGTGCGCGTCATGCCACACCTTTGCAGATCTGGATCACCTCGCCTGGGACTTGGGTAACCCCGACGACCCGCAAAAAACCAACACCAACGCGTACGTCAGCAACAGCCCAAAAACTACGACCAGATTCCACCCGATGAAGGGCCCGATGACCACGCAAACGCTGCGCGGCATGGCGAAAAATGGCCCCACACATTGGCGAGGAGATCGCATCGGCGCCACCCGGGCAACCGTGCGGGGTGCCATTGAATCGAAGGAAGAGGCCTCGTTCAAAGAGTTCAATCCCGCGTTTGTTGACTTGCTCGGTCGCCTGACGCCGCTGATTGACGCCGATATGCAAGCGTTCACCGATTTTGCGCTGGCGCTGAAAATGCCGCCAAATCCAGTGCGCGCGCTCGACAATTCATTGAGTGCAGCCGAGCAGGCGGGCAGCAACACCTACTTCAACGTTAACAACATTACCGGCCTGGGTAGCTGCAACCATTGCCATAGCCTCAACCCGTCGGCAGGACAGTTTGGCACCGGCGGGTTGATGTCGTTTGAAGGCTTTCGTATTACCGAAAATTTCAAAGTGCCGCACCTCAGAAACATGTATCAGAAGGTCGGCATGTTCGGTTTCAGCGGCGGAGCCGGGGCCGCGACTGGCCCGCAGATACGCGGCTTTGGCTTTTCTAACGACGGTGGTATCGACACGTTGATCAATTTTTTCAGCGATCCGGTGTTTAATTTTCCGGCACCGGTTGCCACCACGCGCGACCAGGTGATTGCTTTTATGCTCGCGATGGACACCGACTTGTTGCCCATCGTCGGCCAACAAGTAACCTGGCGACCCGGCGCGCCCGACGTCGTTGAGGCTCGTTTGACGATGCTCAAGACACAAGCCCAAATCACCGCGCCGCGCGCCGCCTGCGATCTGGTGGTAAGAGGCAACATTGATGGCAACGCGCACACTGGCCTCATGCAAGCCAACGGCTCGTGGCAAATGCGCAGCGGTGCGGTGCTTGCCGACGCCGCTTTGCGCGCGCTGGCTACGGTCAGTCAACCGCTCACCTTCACCTGCCTGCCGCCAGCGGATGGCAAGCGCGTTGCGCTCAACGGCGGCGCAGCCCCGAACAATGCCGTCGTTGAGTACTACCTGCCGGTGGCTGATCAATACTTCATCACCGCCAGCGCCAGTGACAAAGCGCTGTTGGACAGCGGAATTGCGGCAGGCTGGGCGCGCACCGGCACTTGGTTTAATCAGGGCGGCAACACACCCGTATGTCGCTTTTATGGCAGTGTGTCACCCGGCCCGAATTCACACTTTTATACTGCCGTGCAGTCGGAATGCGACCTGCTCAAGGCGCTGCAAGCGGGCACACCCGCCACACAACCACGATTAAATTTTGAAAGTCTCGACTTTCTGACGACGCCTGCGGTGAATGGCGCCTGCGCGGCAGGATTGGTTTCGGTCTATCGCGCGTACAACAATGGCGTCTCGTCAGGCAAGGACGGCAATCATCGTTTTGCAACTGATCCTAGCGCGATCGCGCAGGTTGTGTCTCGCGGCTGGATCAACGAAGGCGTTGTGATGTGCGCGACGCCGTAGCAACAGTTTGGCGCTGCTCCGTCACTCTGTTCATGACAGTGGCAAGGGCGCTTCGCCGAGCTTGACCAAGTGCGTCGCTCGGCGCGCAGCTCTGCTTGCTCGGCCCTGGATTCAGTACAGCACCATCTAAATCTGCCTCTGCATAGAGACGCTCGACAGCAGGCTTGAAGGGTGGCGCAACGCGGCACTGGGTGCCACAGCCCAAGTGGTGGTCGACGCACGCTACGAGCAGGTACACACCTGCGGGCATGTGGTTGACTGCGCCGAATGCTGCCGATTAGAAGAGGCGGCAGTTCAAAAGTTGATGTGAAGTCTCATGTAAGACTGGCGTCAATGACTACGGCTAACGTGCAGGTTGATTGTTCCCTGCAATTGTGGGGATGCATCGAGTGATACATTGGGCAAACGATGCCACGCAACCAAGGAGAAAAGCTATGTCTGCCATCGAATCAGTGCTAGTTGAAAATCGCGTATTCCCGCCTTCCGCAGCGTTCACCGCGCAGGCCAATGTCACGCCGGAAAATTTTCAGGCAATGCTGGCTGAGGCGGCGTCCGATTACGCTGGTTTTTGGGGGGATTTAGCGAGCGAACATCTGATTTGGGCCAAGCCGTTCACCAAGTCTCTCGACGACAGTAACGCGCCTTTTTTCAAGTGGTTCGACGATGGTGAATTGAACGCGTCCTACAACTGCCTCGACCGCCACATCAGCACGCCGACCGAAGACAAAGTCGCCATTATTTTTGAGGCGGATGACGGTAAAGTCACCGAGATTACCTACGGCGATTTGTATGCCCGAGTGTGCAAATTTGCCAATGGCCTGAAGCTCCTCGGCTATAAGAAAGGCGACCGCGCAATCGTCTACATGCCGATGTCCATTGAGGCGGTCATTGCGATACAGGCGTGTGCGCGAATTGGCGTCACGCACTCGGTGGTGTTCGGCGGTTTTTCGGCGAAGAGCTTGCAGGAACGCATCGTTGACGTCGGCGCGTCGCTTGTGATCGCCGCTGATGAGCAGATGCGAGGTGGCAAAGCCATCGCACTGAAACCCGCTGTGGATGAGGCTTACGCGATGGGCGGATGTGACGCCGTACGCCACACTATCGTTTATCGACGCACCGGCGGCAAGGTCGCTGCTGCGGTTCGTGACATCGACTGGTCAAAAGTGGAAGGCGGTTCGTCAGACGAATGCCCGCCGGAAATGGTCAACGCCGAACATCCGTTGTTCGTGCTTTACACCTCTGGTTCCACGGGAAAGCCGAAGGGCGTTCAGCATTCCACCGGCGGCTACTTGCTGCACGCGATGCTCACCATGAAGTGGACGTTTGACATCAAACCGACGGATGTGTTTTGGTGTACCGCCGATGTGGGCTGGGTGACTGGGCACACCTATGTTGCTTACGGCCCGCTTGCAGTCGGCGCGACGCAAATCATCTTCGAAGGTGTGCCGACTTTCCCAAATGCAGGTCGATTCTGGGAGATGATTGCTCGCCACAAATGCACTATTTTCTACACGGCTCCAACCGCGATTCGCTCGTTGATCAAGGCGGCGTCCACCGCGCCAGATTTCGCGCCAGACAAATACGATTTGTCGTCGCTTCGACTGCTCGGATCGGTAGGCGAACCGATCAATCCAGAAGCCTGGATGTGGTACTTCAAGAACATCGGCGGCGAGCGCTGCCCAATTGTTGACACCTTCTGGCAAACCGAAACCGGCGGTCACATGATCACGCCGTTGCCCGGCGTCACGCCGCTGGTTCCCGGTTCCTGCACGCTGCCGTTGCCGGGTATCGAGGCCGCCATCGTTGATGAAATGGGCAACGACGTGGCCAACGGTCAGGGCGGTATTCTGGTGGTGAAAAAGCCGTGGCCCTCGATGATTCGCACCATCTGGAATGATCCCGAGCGCTTCAAATCCGCGTACTTTCCGCCCGAACTCAAAGGCTATTACCTCGCGGGCGATGGCGCAGTGCGCGACGCGGTGACAGGTAATTTCCGCATTACAGGGCGTATCGACGACGTGCTCAACGTATCCGGTCATCGCCTGGGCACCATGGAGATTGAGTCGGCGCTAGTGTCAAATCCGCTGGTAGCGGAAGCTGCGGTCGTTGGTCGTCCTGATGACACGACAGGCGAGGCGGTGTCCGCATTTGTCGTGCTCAAAGGCGCGCGTCCGGTTGACGTTGAAGCGGCGCGAATTGTCGCCAAGCAATTGCGCGACTGGGTGGGCAAAGAAATCGGCCCGATTGCCAAGCCGAAAGACATTCGTTTTGGCGACAATTTACCGAAGACACGCTCTGGCAAGATCATGCGCCGTTTACTTCGCTCGATTGCCAAGGGCGAAGAGATTACGCAGGATATCTCCACGTTGGAAAATCCGGCGATCTTGGAGCAGTTGAAGCAGAGCTTGTAGTTAGCTACTTCCGCCCGACGTGGGATGGTTGGGATGGTTGGGATGGTTGGGATGGTTGGGATGGTTGGGATGGTTGGGATGGTTGGGATGGTTGGGATGGTTGGGATGGTTGG
>JAYSUK010000407.1:0-2607 GCA_043719085.1 Burkholderiales bacterium
CGTCGGACTGATCGCCTCGTTTGCGCCGACCCTCGTATCGATGCCGCCGGAATTTCCCTCGGCAACCGCCTTGCTCACCGAGCTGATTGAAGACGCGATGCACGCACTCAACGCAGGTGAAGCTCTGGCGCATGACGCGTCGGTGGTGGCCGCAGCGCTGCGCCTCAAAGCACGCGGTGCAGGCGTAATTGCCCTGGCCCAATTCAGCATGGCGCGCGGTGCAACTGCCGTCGCTGCGGCCACGGGATTGCCCGTACTCACCACGCCATCAACCGCGATACGCTTACTTAAACAACGGCTCAACGTGGTTTGAGGTGCGTACCTTACTGTCATGAAAACGGGGCGCGGTAGGCGCGGACTTGGCCGCGCTCGATCCACCGATTGAACCCAAGTCGTCGCCTATCGGTCGGGGCTTTCACAGTAATGTGCGCAATGCGCACCCCAAAGCCGTCCACATCTAGCAATACAGGACACCTCATTTCATGAAAAAACTTTTCGCTATAGCTGCGGCAACGCTGGTTGCTTCCGCTACCTTCGCACAGGCATGGCCAACCAAGCAACCGATCAAACTGGTTGCCGTCTTTCCTCCCGGTGGTTCCGTGGATCAAGTGGCGCGCATCCTGTCGCAACCCCTATCCAATGCGCTTGGGCAAACTGTCATCGTCGAAAATAAAGGCGGAGCGTCGGGCTCCATTGGAGCAGCATTCGTTGCGCAGTCGCCGCCGGATGGGTACACGTTTGCGGTCGTTTTCGATTCGCATGCCGTGAACCCGGCATTAATTTCGGGATTGTCGTACGACACCAAGAAAGATCTCGCCGCAATCTCCCTGATCGGCACTGCCGCCATGACGCTTGCCACGCCGGTTAGCTCGCCCTATAAAGCGTTCGGCGATGTTGTCACCGCACTCAAAGACAAAAAACCCGTGACCTACGGCACGATCGGCAACGGCAGCCTTGCCCATCTGGCGATGACGCTGCTTGGCAAAAGCAACGGTCTCGGCTGGGAGCATGTGCCGTACAAAGGGGGCGGGCCGATGATGCAGGACGCAATCGGCGGCCATGTGCCGCTGGTGATTGGCTCGGTGTTCGTGGTCAAACCGCATATCGACAGCGGGCGGGTGCGACCGCTCGCAGTGACCACGGCCAAGCGCAGCCCTGATCTGCCCAACGTGCCAACGCTTGCAGAACTAGGCTACGGCCAGTTTGAGGCACCCGCATGGTGGGCGGTGCTCGCGCCCGCGAAAACAGCGCCAGACATCATCAGTCGCATGAACGCGGCGATGAATAAAGTTTTGCAAGATCCGGAAATCGCGAAGAAGCTGCAAACGCAAGGCATCAACGTAATCGGCGGAACGCCCGAGACCGCGCGCGTGTTTATCGAGAAGCAGATTGATATTTGGGGCCAGGTCGTGAAAGACTACGGCATCAAAGCAGACTAACTTTCTTGACATGAGCAGTAAACCCATCATCGTCGTACTCGACGACTTCGAACGCGTCGCACGCGACTACGCAGACTGGTCTGCGATTGACGCAAAGGCGGATGTTCGCGTGTACTTTGATCCCTTGCGTGGACAGGCGCTGATCGACGCACTTAAGCCCGCAAGCGCGATTGCCCTGATGCGCGACCGTACGCCGATCACCGCTGAGCTCATCGCGAAATTGCCGAACCTGAAACTCGTGCATTTCACCGGCACGCGTAACGGTACGCTCGATTCAAAAGCACTCGCTGCACGCAATATTCCCGTCTGCCACACGGGTTGGGGACCGAATAAAGACGCGACCACCGAGATGACGTGGGCGCTGATCCTCGCCGCGCAAAAGCGTCTGCTGAGTCACAACAATGCGTTACATCGCGGCGTGTGGCGACCGCACGATGCGATGCTGCCTGTGCTTCATGGCCAACGCATCGGCGTTGCAGGATTCGGCGAAATTGGCGGTCGCGTTGCCAACATCGCGAAAGCGTTTGGCATGGAAGTGGTGACGTGGTCGCCCAACATGACCCCCGAGCGCGCCGCAGCGAAGGGCGCAACAGCAGTGTCGTTCGACGAACTCGTCGCGACGAGTCACATCATCACCGCGCATCTGGTGCTTGGGCCCACCACCAGAAATTTGTTCGGCGCAGCGCAGTTCGCGGCGATGCGCAGAGACGCGATTTTCGTGAACACGTCACGCGCCGGACTGGCCGATGAGGCTGCGCTGGTTGACGCGCTGCGCGCGGGGCGACCGGCGATGGCCGCCCTCGATGTGTTCAGCGAGGAGCCGTTACCGACGACGCATCCGTTCATGACGCTGCCCAACATCGTGCTCACGCCGCATCTGGGCTTTGTCTGCGAGCCGGTGTTTCGCAAGTTCTACGGCGACGCGGTGGAAGCACTCACTGCGTGGCTGAACGGTGATTCACTGCCGCGCTTGCTGACTTCGTAGCGATTTTCAGTGGCCAGCGATAGCGGAAAAACCGCAACAGCTTTAACGCGCAACGCCCCATTTGAAAAGGGCTAAACGTTTAAACAGCACTAGTGTCCGGTTAAAACGGCAGGCATCAAGCTGTAAGCGCCTATTTATGGGGCTCGCCACGCCACAGAGGGTGTCTCCGATTTGAACGCCGAA
>JAYSUK010000408.1:0-7186 GCA_043719085.1 Burkholderiales bacterium
GCGCAGCGTGTTCAGGAACGGGTCTTGGAGGGATTGCCCTTTATTGCTCACTTCTTATTCTCCGAAATTCTTGTTGAATGATGCTTTGTTGTTAGTCACATGTGTCACCAAAACCTGAAGCGTCAAAGCATCAGATGGTGCTGGCTTTCGAGAGTTCAAGCATTCGCGTTGGTAAATATGACAATCGCAAAATTAGCGGTTGCCAGCGCGGGGCTAGCGTTTGCGCCGACCCGACTTCTCGTCTTCCACATACGGATTATGCCCCGTACGCAGTTCAAGTCGTAGTGGCGTGCCCTGAAGCTGAAAAGCGTCATGAAAGAAACGCTCCAGAAAGCGCAAATAGGTGGCCGACAGCTTGTTCAGCGACGTGCCGTGAATCACCACTACCGGCGGGTTGCTGCCGCCCTGATGGGCATAGCGCATTTTGGGCCGCAACACGCCTGCACGTGGCGGTTGCTGCTTGACAATGGCGTCCTGCAACACGCGCGTGAGCTTCGGCGTGGGCAGTTTTTTGAAGGCGGCGGCATGGGCTTTCGCGGCCGACACCATTACTTTGTCGAGTCCCTGCTTGGTCTTGGCGGAGATCACCAGCGTTTCGGCGTAATCCACGAAGTAAAGCTTCCGCTCGCAATCTTCGTTCAGGGTTTTGCGCTGTTCTGAATTCGCGGCGTCCCACTTGTTCAGGCAAACCACCAGCGCGCGACCAGCGTCCTGAATGAACGAGGCGAGCTGCACGTCATGGTCAGACACGCTCTGCGTAGCGTCGATCATGAACACCACGACGTTGGCGTCTTCAATTGCCTGCAGCGTCTTGATGACCGAGAATTTCTCGATCACATCCGTTGTTTTGCCGCGCTTACGCACGCCCGCTGTGTCGATCAGCGTGTAATCCTTGCCCTTGTAGACAAAGTCGAGATATATCGAATCGCGCGTGGTGCCGGGCTGATCGAATGCGATCACGCGTTCTTCGCCGATCAGTGAGTTCACCAGCGTGCTCTTGCCCACGTTCGGATGGCCGACGATGGCGATCTTGGTGCGCGCGGGTGGCTCAGGCGCGAAGGCGACGCCTTCGCCTTCTTCGCCGCCTCCCCCGGCAGGGCCTGAGGAGATCATCTTGCCGCGAGCATCGAGCTTGACCGGCTCGACTTCCTCATCTTCATCAGGCGCTGCCGGCGCGCCGGGAACGGGTGCTTTCTCCTGCAATGCCAACTCCAGCAGCGCATTCACGCGATCACCTTGCGTCGCAGAAATCGCGTATGGCTCGCCGATGCCCAGCTCATAGAACTCAGCGGTGACGCGCGCGTCGTTCATGCCCTCGGTTTTGTTGACGGCCAGATACACCGTGCGACCACGTTTACGCAGCAAGTCGGCGATGCGTGCGTCTTGTGGCGTCACACCGGCGCGACCATCCACGAGGAAAATCACGATGTCGGCTTCGTCCAGCGCTTGCAATGTCTGCCGCGCCATTTCCTTGAGGATGCCTTCTTTGGCAACTGGCTCAAACCCGCCGGTGTCGATCACCACAAACCGGCGCTCGCCCACTCGTCCCTGGCCGTATTGGCGATCACGCGTGAGGCCAGGAAAGTCCGCGACCAGTGCGTTGCGCGATTTGGTCAAGCGGTTGAAGAGGGTGCTCTTTCCCACGTTCGGGCGGCCAACTAGGGCGATGGTGGGGAGCATGGGGCAGGGCTACTTTATGAGTGAAGTGTGCTCGCGGTTTGACTTAGTTGACAAAACCAAATCCACCGTGACTGGTGGGGAATTAGCGCGTAGAAATGGCAGCCACGAGGCCGCTACGGGTTTGCAGCAGCGCGCCGACACCGCCTGCAACAAAGCCAACGTCAGACGCAAACGCCTCACTGAGACCACGGCCAGCGATTTTGCCGCTGTTTCGGTCAACGAGATGCAACGCGCCCTCGGAATCCTGAATTGCCAGATAGTCGCCAATTAAGGCGGTGCCCGTGGCGCGTCGTCCAGCGAGCACATCCTGCTTCCACACGGTGCCGCCGGTGCTTTTGTCGAGGGCTTGGGCGACGCCCTTTTCGTCCGTGGCGTAAACATACTTACTGTCGAGCAATGGCCCGGTCAGTGAGCTTAAATCGCGTGACCATAGCAGCGTGCCGCGCACCAGATCAAAACACGCGACGCGGCCCTGATAGGCGGCCGCACAGATGCGCTCGCTGTCGATCGCTGGACGACCGATCACGTCGACCAGACGCTCCAGTTCGGACACGCCCTTCGGGTTGGCAACGGTCGCCTCCCAACCAATGGCACCGTTGGACGCATCAATGGCCAACAGGCGGCCCTGAGCGGTGCCAACAAATACAGCACCGCGACCCGCCACCGGAATGGCGCTGGAGCGCACCGTCAGTGCTGGCAAGGTGCGCTGGATGGTCCACTTGCGCGCGCCGGTTTTATTGTCAAGCGCGGTGATGACACCGTCGCCGCCGAGCACGACCACCGTTGTGTCGGCCAGCGCCGCCGGGGCAATGACCTCTGAGCTGACTTTACTGCTCCACAACAGCGCGCCGTTCATGTTCAGCGCAAGCACCTCGGCTTTGTTGGTGCCCACCACGATCATGTCTGCCGACGCGGCCACCCCGCCCGACACCACGCCCTTGCCAGCCGGAATCTGAAATCGTGCGACTTGAGCGCCTGTTTTTTCGTCGAGCACGACCACCGCGCCGTCCGGGTGCGCCGCATAAACGCGACCATTGGCCACCGCCGGAATCAGGTTGCTGGTTTGTTTGCCGCCCAGCGCGCTTTGCCATGCGGTAACCACTGTCGCGCTGCCGGTCACGGCGGGCAACGGCAGCACTTTCTTGTCGCTACCAAATGGAGAAAACGAGCTGCAACCGGTGATGGTTACGGCAAGCAGAGCGGCCCCTACTAGTGGCCGCGCAGTGCGTGAAAAATGCTTGATCGTGTTCACTTGGCGGCTCCGGCAGCTGCAACGATTGCGTCAAGCTTCACCTGCGTGTATTGCTTTTGCGAACCTTTGGCATCGAGCTTCGCAAGCGCGGCAACGTAGGCCGATTGTGCGTCGGCGGGCTTGCCCTGAAGATTGAAAATGTCGCCCTTCATGTCGAGAAACAATCCGCCGAACGAGTCGCTGTGTTTGGCGTCCAGGGCGGCAATAGCAGCGTCGTATTGCTTTTGATCGAGCAGCACTGCGGCCAGACGCAGCCGTGCAACGCTGGTCAGCTCGATTTCTTTGCTGTTGGCAACCACCCAGTCGAGTTGCGTCTTGGCGCCGGGCAGGTCTCCTGCATCAAACGCCACTTTGGCGGCAAGCAACGCGCCGCGTCCCGCAAACCCGGTGCGAGGAAATTTTTCGAGCAACTGTGCGGCTGCGTCCCTGGCTTTGGCCGTATCGTTCTTGCCCGCCGCATCGGAGAGCGCGAAGTACAAGGTGCTGGCCTCGGCCGCCTGTTTGGTGGTGTAGTACTTCCAGCCTTGATTTGCTGCAATCAACAACGCCACGACAGTAATCGCCGCGGTGATGTAATTGCCGTAGCTCGACCACCATGCTTTCAGGTCGCCAATTTTTTCTTGTTCGTCGAGATCGTATGCAGCCATGTTGAACTTATTTCAATTCGGTAGTCAGAAAATGTAGGCTTAAGCGCGCAGGTGCGCGGCAACAGCCGAACTCGTAATTATCGCCTGTTCTCCCTGAATCGCAGCCCCGCGAGCATCGCGCAGCGGTTTTACCGCCACCGTGCCTGCTGCAACTTCGTTGTCGCCGATCACCAGCGCGAAGCGCGCCCCGCTCGCATCGGCCTTTTTCATCTGGCTCTTAAAACTACCGCCCCCGCCATGTTGTGCGACTGCAAGGCCTGCATCGCGCAGAGTTTCGGCAAGCGCACTGGCTGCTTTTTGTGCGGCAACGCCTGCATGCACGATGTAGGCGTCTAGAGTCGCCACCGGCGTCGATTCACCGAGCATCATCAAAACACGTTCGACGCCCATGCCAAAACCGATAGCAGGCGTGAGTTTGCCGCCCAATTGTTCAAACAGCCCATCGTAGCGACCGCCTCCACACACGGTCAGCGGGCTCCCAAATCGGTCGGTGACGAATTCAAATGCGGTGCGGCTGTAGTAATCCATGCCGCGTACGATGCGCGGATTGACCACGAACGGCACATTCGCCTCACGCAGCAGTTGCTGCAAAGTTGCAAAGTGTGCTCGCGACTCGTCCTGCAACGCGTCGAGCAGCACGGGGGCGGTCTTGTTGACTTCGATCACGCTGGCCACTTTGCTGTCGAGGATGCGCATCGGATTGGAGTGCAGGCGGCGCTTGGCTTCGTCGTCGAGCGCTGGCAGGTTGGCTTCATAGTGAGCGACGAGTGTGGCGCGATACGCCGCGCGCTCATCGGTATTGCCCAGCGAATTGATCTCCAGCCGCACGTCGTTGATGCCCAGTTCACGCCAGATGCGCGCTGTCATGATCATGATCTCGGCGTCCACGTCCGGCCCTTCAAAGCCGAAGCACTCAACGTCAAACTGGTTGAACTGGCGATAGCGCCCCTTTTGCGGGCGCTCGTGGCGGAACACCTGGCCCAGCGTGTAGATGCGAACCGGGCCGTTGTACGTGAGATTCGCCTCGATCGCCGCGCGCACCAAACCGGCGGTGAGCTCGGGGCGCAGCGTTAGCTTTTCACCATTCAATTTATCCTCGAAGGAGTACATCTCGGTTTCGACGATATCGGTGACTTCGCCAATTGAGCGCACAAACAGCGGCGTGTGTTCAACAATGGGCGCGCGCATGTTGCGATAGCCATACTGACGAGCAACCCGCGTGACCGTCTCTTCAAAGAACTCCCACTTTGACGAGTCGGCAGGCAACACGTCGTTCATGCCCTTGACTGACTGGAGTGTGGGTTGTGATTTTAAGGTTTGGGGTGTTTTCATGTCAGGCATTGGCTTTGTGCCGAAAAGCCCATTCTATAAGGGCTCGGCTATCAATTTAACGTATTGTCGATATTGTAAATAAATACGCGCTGGCCCATACAAAATGGCGGTTCGTACAAAAAGCTGTAAACCGAGGCATCCATGCGCACCGTGGATTATCTAAAAAACTTGCCCGGCGACCTGACCCATGTCGATACCGCTTCGCAAACCGGGAAACCACGTATAAGTACGCTATGACATTGTCTTGTGACAGCCCACTTGCAAATTACAATGGCAACTCAGATTACTCCCTTCTTGCCGCACACCGCCTCACATGTCGCTACTTCTTTCCACGGCATCAACCACCTCAGCAGCGCTGGCGGGTATGTTAATTTTTTACTCCGCATCCAGCGCAGCGGGTGTAAACGACACCGGCCAGACGCAGTGTTTCAATGCGTCCGATGTTGCCGTGGCATGCAGCGCCGCGGTGGGCGGCGACGCTGGTGTGAACCCACGGCAGGATGGCCGCTATGGGCGCGACCCGGCCTTTGCGGCGGGTCAGTTTGTAAAGACCGGAGCGGGCAGCGCCGGATTTGATTACACAAAAATCGCCAACAACGGCGGCGTCCTCCTCGCCAACGCGGCGCTCGGCAGCGGCCCCAACGAATGGGCCTGCACCAAAGACAACGTCACCGGGCTGGTCTGGGAAGTCAAAACGCCGAGCATCCCGAGTGGCCTACGTAGCGAGCATACTTATTCGTGGTATTCAATCGATGACGCGAACAACGGTGGCAGCGCCGGAAGGGGCAGCGTGGGAGGGGACACTTGCTTCGGTACGCTGTTTAACTATGGCAACAAGTGCAACACACAAAATTACGTCGCCGCAGTGAACGTCGCTCCCGGCTTGTGTGGCAAGACCGACTGGCGATTGCCAGCCCGTAACGAGCTGCTGACGCTGGTGCATTCGGGGCAAATCTCTGGTGTCATGATTGACCTGATACATTTTCCCAACACTGAGCCGAGTCTTTACTGGACGCGTAACACCACTGTAGGTACGGTCGGTTCCGCGTGGAGCGTGGATTTCGGGGACAGTATTACTGCGGACCCTGTTAAAACGCGCACCAGCTTCAGCGACAAGGCATCCACCTACCGCGTTCGCCTCGTGCGTACGGGACCTTAGGCGTAAGCGCGCCTCGACACGATGAGCTTACTCAACGCCCACCGCCATATATCGGCACGTCGCAACCTGATCGTGCGCGTTGTTCGTGCTGCCGCGCTAGGCGTCACAATGATCGCAGCGGTGTCGGTGCATGCGGTCAGCACATGTATCCCTCCCGGTGCTGTCAGTGATCTCAATTACCCGCTTGCCACCAGTGCGGCGAACGTGGGTGGTCGCGACACGCCGGGCAGCCAATTCACCGTCAACCCCAACGGCACGGTAAACCACAGCACCACCGGCCTGCAATGGAAACTCTGTAACGAAGGGCAGTCCGGAACCGGCTGCACCGGCGGCGCTGCCACCCCGATGAGCTGGAGCGCCGCGCTGTTGGCAGCCAGAAACAGCAGCTTTGCAGGCTTCTCCGATTGGCGCCTGCCTAATCGTCAAGAGCTGGAGAGTCTGCTCGATGAAACCTGCGCTCTACCATCAATCAACGCGGTCGTCTTTCCGAACGCAATCGGCGACTGGACGTGGACGGGCACCAGCTCGGCGGTCGATCCGACCAAGGCGATACTGATTGACTTTGGTTATGGTGCGAGTCTTGCATCCATAAAGTCGGACTCCACCATTTATGCGCGCCTTGTGCGAAGTGGTCAGGCGTACGATTCGCTACCGACAACAACGCCAGTGCCACTACTCTGCAATCTTGATATCAGTGGCGATGGCTCGGTCAATCACGACACCGATGGCGTGCTGCTGCTGCGCTACCTGCTGGGCGTCAGGGGGGCGGCGTTGATAGCAGGCGTAACGATAGGTGCAGCAAGAGGCGGCGCGCCAGGCGTGGCAAGTTTCATTGGCAATGCCACCCAGTACGACGTATTCGGGCGCACTGTGCCTGCTGCGACAGCGATGCTCGATGCCACTGTGTTGCAGCGATTAATGCGAACCACATCAGACAGCAGCCTGCTTCAAGGCATCGGAGTGCCCGCAGGCGCGGCTAACACGACCGCCGCGTCGGTGCGAGCCGCCGTTAACACGCGCTGTGGCACCAGTTACTAGCGTCGACGTCGGAAGCGGTTTTGTTTTCGATGATCAGGTCGCGCTGGTCGACGCGGCAACCGCGAAAGCTCGCGGCTA
>JAYSUK010000409.1:0-22674 GCA_043719085.1 Burkholderiales bacterium
CGCAACCATTGGCAATCCGCATTGTGTGATTGAACGTGCGAAAACCAGTACGGCAGATGTGCTTCGCCTGGGGCCACTGGTTGAGAATCACTCACTGTTCCCGGAGCGAACTAACGTTCAATTTTTGACCATTCTGGATCGAAGTAACATCGGCATCGAAATCTGGGAGCGGGGTGCGGGCTACACGCTGGCCTCGGGCTCCAGCTCCAGTGCGGCCGCGGCGGTGGCGCATCGGCTCGGTCTGGTCGGGAATGCGGTCTCGGTGCACATGCCGGGTGGCACCATTGAGATAGAAATTGGTGAAAATTGTGCGATCAAAATGACCGGCGCGGTGACCAAAGTAGCGGTGGGTGTGATGGCTGACGAAGCGTTTTCGGAATGGAAAAATTTATGAGTGATAGCAATGCAGTAACCGGCGCGGACGTCGCCGCGTGGTTGAAGGTGACGCCGGATTTTTTTATGGATCACGCCGATGTGTTCTCGGCGATGCGCATTCCGCATCCACAAGGCGGGCACGCCATTTCCATGGTGGAGCGCCAGCTGATCTCGTTGCGCGAGCGAAATACGCAGCTTGAAAAGCAGCTGTCCGAGTTAATTGGATATGGCCAGCATAACGACGGCCTCATCGAAAAGTTGCACCGGCTCACGCTGGCGTTATTGCGGGCCCCCAACGCGGCGGTGACGCTCGACGTGGTCAATGAAAGCATGCGCTCGGATTTTGCGATTCCTTTCAGCGTAGTGCGCTGGTGGGGCGGGCAAATTGCTGAATCCGATCTAGAAGCGTCCGCCGTCTGTTCAGCGGAATTTCGCAGCTACATTGGCGGGCTGGATCGCCCGTATGTCGGCCCCAACGCGGCCCACGAGTCGCGCTATTGGCTTGCTGACGCCTCCGATACCGCGCAGTCGTTTGCCTATGTTCCCCTCAGCGACGGCGGCGTGTCCGGGGTGTTAATGCTGGCGTCGCCCGACGGGGGCCGTTTCACGCCGGACATGGCCACCGACGTACTGACACGGCTTGCGCATTTGACCAGCGCGGCATTGGCGCGATTTGTGACGCGCGGGTTTGAGCCGCGACTGGCGTAGAGCAGTACCCGCCACGCCATGGATAATCACGCCGCGCTTGTAGCCTTTGGCGGCAGCCTGAAGGCGCGCGGTTCACCACAAACCGAGGCGCGGTATCTACGGGCTTGCGAAAACCTGATTTCGGCCGCGGCTGACCGCCCTCTATCCGCGTTGACGCGCCATGACTTGCAGCGCGCGCTTGCAAAGTTGCGTTCACAGGGCCTGTCGCCGCGTACGCTGGCGGTGACGTTATCGGCGTGGCGGGCGTGGTTTCGCTACCTCAGCAAATCCGATACGGCCCTCAATCCTGGCGTGTTCGCTGGGATCAAAGCGCCCAAGGCGCCGAAGCGATTACCCAACGCGTTGACAGAAGAAGAGGCGGTGCGATTAGTGACCGCACCCGCCGAAACTAATTCGCAGGCACCACCTTGGATTACAGCGCGTGATCAGGCAATGTTTGAGGTGCTGTACGGCTGTGGGGTTCGCATTGGCGAATTGGTGGGCGTGAACCTCGCAGATGTTGATCTCAGCAATCGCGACATGCGCGTGTTTGGCAAAGGGCGCAAGGAGCGCGTGGTGCCGCTGGGCGGGCCAGCGCTCGCGGCGATACAAGCGTGGCAAGACTTGCGCAGTCACGGCGCGTCGGTGGTCGACCTGCACGCCCTGTTTTTGGGTGAGCGAGGAGAACGCATCACCGCCCAAGTGGCACGTAAAGCGCTCAAGGCGCGCGCGTTGCAACAGGGCATCAGCTCGAACGTGTACCCGCATCGTTTGCGCCATTCGTTCGCGTCGCATCTACTGCAAGCGTCCGGTGACTTGCGCGCTGTGCAAGAGCTGATGGGCCATGCCAGCATTGCCTCCACACAGGTATACACCCACCTCGATTTTCAGCACCTGGCCAAGGTGTACGATCAGGCGCATCCGAGGGCTCGGGTGAAGAAGGCGACCGGTTAGCGTGAAACGCGCCGTCGCCATCGCATTCACAAATGCGCTTCGGCGCGACGACGTTTCATCCGCTTGAGTCGCGCCACCACGGGGCGCAGCCACAGGTAATTCACCAGCCAGTAGCCATTGACTGCAAAGGCCAGCGCCATCACCGGCAAGCCCACCACGATAGGCCAGCCCAGCGACTGCACCCACGCATACATCGCGCTGATCCATTCAGCGCTGCCGATGGTTGCGTCGGCAAACGCCGGCAATGGGTAGCTGCCGGGCAACAGATGTTCGCCAATATGAAACGCTGCAATGTAGAGCGGAATAATGGTGATCGGGTTGGTGTAGAAAGTGGCGACAATGCCTGCCACCACATTGGCACGCAGCACCGAGCAGCAGATGATTGTGGCGGGCACTTGCAGCGGCCCCGGAATCAAGCCGCAGAACAAACCCACCGCAACACCCATCGCCAACGGTCGCCTGTTGAACGCAAACAGGTCGTGCCCATCAAGCCAGGGCTTCGCCCAGGCAAGCCACGGTCGATCGAGCTCTGCCAGCACTCGTGGCTCCAGCGAGCGAAACCAGCGTTTAACTTTCATGCGCTACTTTACGCCTTTATGCGCGCTGCTGCGTGTGGTGTACAGCGAAGCAATCATTGAGGTGGCAATGATCAGTGCGGTGACGGCGAGCGCGACACCTATGTGAATCTTATACACATCCAGCAGCAGCATTTTGCCGCCAATAAACACCAGGACAAGCGCTAAACCATAGGCAAGCAGATGAAACCGGTCGGCCAGATCGGCGAGCAGGAAGTACAGCGCTCGCAGGCCGAGAATGGCGAAAATGTTGGCCGTGAGCACGATGAACGGATCATCGGTAATCGCAAAAATGGCCGGAATGGAGTCCACTGCAAAAATCACGTCGGTGGTGCCAATCAGAATGAGCACCACAAACAGCGGCGTGTAGTGCTTGATGCCATCGATCATGGTGGATAGTTTTTCACCGTCAAACTGGGTGGTGATTTTCATGCGGTTGCGCAATAGTTTGAGCACCGGGTTTTGCGCCACGTCCGGCTCTTTGCCTGCGGCCAGCCACATTTTTACGCCTGTGAACACGAGAAACGCACCGAACAGGTAGAGCACCCAGTGAAACTGGGCGAGTAGCCACGCGCCAATCAAAATCAGGATGGCGCGCAACACAATGGCTCCGATTATTCCAATAATCAGTGCCCGCTTCTGAAACTCGGGCGGTATGGCGAAATAGCTAAAGATCATCAGGAACACAAATATGTTGTCCACCGACAAGCTCTTCTCCACCAGGTAGCCGGTGATGAATTGCATCGACACTTCGTTGGCCACGCTACGTCCTTGATTGGCGTTGAGATACCACCACAACAGTGCGACGAAAACGAACGCAAGCGAGAACCAGAGCAGGCTCCAGCCCACGGCCTCTTTGGCGGTAACTTTATGCGCGCCCTGTTTTTCCATGACCAGCAGGTCGATTGCAATGGCGACGACGACGAAGACGGCAAAGCCGGTCCACATCCACCAGGTTCCGATGGTTTCCAAGTTGTTCTCCTAAGTGTTCAAAAAAGGCGATGCGAACGGGCTCGAGCTGCGCATGGTGCCCGTTTTCAGGCGCTCGCCGTGATCGTGCATGAGTACCCGATCAATCAAGATGACGGCCAGCATTGCCATCAAAAACGGGGTTGAATGTATTTCCACTAGAGAGCGTCCAAAGGTGATGTGTGGCCGCGCGGCGCGCAGACACATCGGGTTTTTGGCTCTGCAGAAAACTGCAAAACCTTCGCCGATATGCCCGCAATGCGCGGTTCATTAGCGAAGGTCTTGCATGACAAGTGGCCTCGGCCAGCTTGCCCACCGACGCCGGAATAGGCAGCCTTGGGGCTGCGTCTTCGTATTGACGACATCGGTGCGGGAGCTACTCCCCTTCAGGATAAATTGTGTCACGTTTGCTGAAAATGGCAAGAATAATTTTCCGCCACTTTGCGCGCAACGCCAAGCTGTGCTTGGTCTCCAGCCCGAATTCAAAAAGTAGCGACTTTATCTAAAGTCATGGTCTAGACCCTGATACATATGGATTTCAGCCAAAAGCCATTGGATTGACGAAACATACGGGTTTTGCTCTAAGGAAGTGCGGGTTTTTCCTAAACTGTTACGTTGTATTACGTCATATCATAAACGTGACTTAGCTGTTTACACCCCATCTTCCATCCGTTCAGCCATCGAGCCCATTGGAGCGCGCCCCATGAAACTAAAAACCATTCTCACCACCGCCATGATCGCGGCGGGCCTCATTGCTTCCGGGCAGGCCGCCGCGCAGGAAAAACTCACCGTATGGTGGGTCAAAGGCTTCTACAAGGCCGAAGACGACGCGTTGTTTGAAGCTATCAAAAAGTATGAGGCCAAAAATCCCGGCGTCAAAATCGATCTGTCTCAGTATCCCGTGCAGGACATGATTCCCAAGACCGTTGCCGCGCTCGACTCGGGCAGTCCGCCTGATCTGGCCTATGCCGACGTTTACGATTTTCAGGTGGCCGGCAAATGGGCGTTTGACGGCAAGCTGGAGGACATCTCAAGCGTAATCACGCCGATGCTGTCGCGCTTCGCGCCCAACACGGTGGAGACGACCAATCTCTACAACGACGTGACGAAAAAGCGTGCCTATTTCGCCTTCCCGATCAAGCAGCAGACCATGCATGTGCAGTACTGGGCAGACATGTTGACCGAGGCGGGCTTCAAAGAGTCAGACATTCCGACCAACTGGAAAGACTATTGGTCATTCTGGTGCGACAAAGTGCAGACCGCATCGCGCGCAAAAACGGGCAACCGCAACTTTGGTATTGGCCAACCGCTGGGTGTGGATTCGAGCGACTCGTTCTATTCGTTTCTCACCTTTGCCGACGCCTACAACGTGAAGCTGGTCGATGACAACGGCAAGCTTTTGGTGGACAACCCCTCCGTGCGCACAGGCCTCATCGGGGCGCTTACCGATTACACCCAGCCCTACGCCCGGGGCTGCACGCCACCATCGTCAACCAGCTGGAAAGACCCGGACAACAACGTCGCCTTCCACAACAAAACCACCGTGATGACGCACAACGCGACCATCTCGATTGCGGCCAAATGGTTGGACGACAGCAACAACGCAGCCTTGAAGCCAGAGGAGCGCGAAACTGCGAAGAAAAACTACACCGAACGAATTCGCACCGCTGGATTCCCCAACAAACCGGACGGCAGCAAGATGGTGTACCGCGCAGCCGTGAAGGTGGGCGTAGTCTTCGAGAAAGCAAAAAACAAAGCTCGCGCTAAAGACTTCGTGGCCTTCTTGTTGCAAGAGGAAAACCTGACGCCCTACGTTGAAGGCGCACTCGGTCGCTGGTTCCCGGTCACCAAAGCGGCGCAGCAAAATGCGTTCTGGAAGGCAGACGTGCATCGTCAGTCGGTGTACAACCAGTTCACTGCGGGCACGGTGAACTTTGAGTTCACCAAGAACTACAAATTCACCATTCTCAACAACGAGAACGTGTGGGCCAAAGCGGCCAACCGCGTGATCAACGACAAGCTACCGGTGGACAAGGCGGTTGATGAAATGATCGCGCGTATTAAGACGGTGGCGAACTAGTCCGGCACGATGAGCCTTCGCTATACCGGCGAAGGCCGTTTTCCACGCCCTGGCGTGGTAGGGTGGGCACCGCGTGCCCACCCTGTTGTTCAACGCAAACTTGCGTTTTTGACGCACCTTAGTCGGGCACGGGGTGCGCACCCTGCGGTCTGCCGAATAGCGAGCGCGAGGGTGCATCCTGATGAATCGTCTCAAATAAGTCTTCACCTTCGCAGCCTATGAGCGCAGCAGCCATTCACACTGCAAACCTACCTGTGTCGCCCAAATCCCGCAGGATGACCTCATGGGAAAAGTGGGGACTGATCCTGGTCATCCCGTACCTGCTGATCTTCGTCGTTTTCGTGATCTACCCAGTTGCCTATGGCTTGTGGTTGGCGCGACATCCTGAAAGTTACGTCAAGCTTTTTGCGGATCCGATATTTTTTCGCACACTGGTCAACACGCTGATATTCGTTGTGGTCGCGGTGAACGTGAAGATGGTGTTGGCGCTGTTTCTCTCCGGGTTTTTCTTGCATACGCGCTGGTGGATCAAAGCGCTATCGCTCATATTCATCCTGCCGTGGGCGGTGCCATCCATCCCCACGATTCTGTCGATGCGCTTCATGCTCAACCCGGAGTGGGGCGTAATCAATTCGGCGATCTTTAAATTAACCGGTCTTGACGGCCCGAATTGGCTGAACGATCCGACCCTCGCGCTGAGCTTTTCGATGCTTGCGCACATCTGGAAATCACTGCCGTTCTGGACGCTGATTCTGCTCGCGGGCCGCATGGCGATACCGGGCGAACAGTATGAGGCGGCTTCGGTTGACGGCGCATCGACGTGGCAGAAGTTCTGCTTCATCACCTGGCCGTCGATGCGCTCGCTGTTCCTGACCTCGACCATCCTGTCGATGATCTGGACATTGGGCGACTTCAACAGCGTCTATCTACTCACCGGCGGCGGGCCGGCAGATTTGACCCACGTGCTCGCCACGCTCGGCATTCGCTACCTGCGACTTGATCAGGTGGATTTGTCGCTCGCCTCGATCGTCGTGGCGCTGCCGTTGATATTGCCGCTGGTGTATTTCATGATGAAACGGTTGTCAAAATGAGCCGCATCACGCTCAAGCAAGTGACCACTGAGGCAAAGTTGCTGCTGATCGGCATTCCCGTGTTGCTGTGGACACTGATCCCGATTTATCACATGGTGCTGTTCTCGATTTCGCCGCGCAATGCGGCGACCTCGGGCCGACTGTGGCCCAAGGAACCAACGCTCAGTAACTTCTCATTTGTGTTTCAGCAGAAGCACTTCTACCTGGATCATTTTTGGGCGCAGCTAGGCAATTCGCTGTTCATCGCGCTGTCGGTGGGCGCGCTGACACTCGCCGTGTCCACAGCGGCTGCGTTTGCCATTAGCCGGCTGAAGGTTCGGGGTGGCCGCACGGTGATGAACTTGGCGCTGTTCACCTACTTTATTCCAGCTGCTTTTCTCGCTGTGCCGATGTACAAAACGATGGGCAACTACGGCCTGCTCAATAGTCAGTGGTCGCTGATTCTGGCGATGGTGACTATTGCCTCGCCGTACTGCATCTGGGTGCTCAAGCAGGCGTCCGACAAACTGCCTTGGGAGCTGGACGAGGCCGCGCGCATGGACGGCGCCACTGCGATGCAATTGTTCCGGCTGGTTTACCTGCCGCTGATGGTGCCGTCGCTCGTGGCCGTGGGCACCTATGCGCTGCTGTTGGCGTGGAACGAATATCTCTACGCATTTCTGCTGTTGTCGAAAGACAGCAGTGTGACGCTCGCTGTGGCCTTGGGCAATTTTCTTGCAGCGGATGATTCGCCGTGGGAGTTGTTGATGACCACTGGCCTGATTTACGCGCTGCCACCGGCGGCCATCTACTACGCATTCAAACGCTACATGGTGTCCGGCTTAACCGCTGGTGCCGTCAAGAGCTGATCAGAAAAGAAAAGTCATGGCCTCCGTATCGTTCAAACACATCGAAAAGTCCTTCGGCGCAACAAAGATTATTCACGGCATCTCGTTTGATATTTCAGATGGCGAATTCGTGGTGCTGGTCGGCCCGTCTGGCTGCGGCAAATCCACCTTGCTGCGCATGCTGGCAGGCCTTGAGCCGATCAGTGGCGGCGAAATCAGCATTGACGGCAAGGTCATCAACGATCTCGACTCTAAAGATCGTGACATTGCGATGGTGTTCCAGAGCTACGCGCTGTACCCACACATGACCGTGCGCGACAACATGGCCTTCAGCCTCAAGCTGCGCAAGGCTGACGCCGTGCTGACTAACACCCGCGTGGCCAATGCTGCGCGCATTTTGAATCTTGATCCGCTGCTTGATCGGTTTCCGCGTGAACTTTCGGGTGGGCAGCGGCAACGCGTAGCGATGGGACGCGCCATCGTGCGCGATCCGAAAGTGTTTCTTTTTGACGAGCCGTTATCGAATCTCGATGCCAAGCTGCGGGTGGCGATGCGCGCCGAGATCAAGGCGCTGCATCAGCGCCTGAAAACCACCACTGTTTACGTCACCCACGATCAGATTGAGGCCATGACCATGGCCGACCGTATCGTGGTGATGCATGACGGCATCGTGGAGCAAATCGGTACGCCACTGGAATTATTCGACCAGCCCGGCAATTTATTCGTTGCGCAGTTCATCGGCTCGCCGTCCATGAACGTACTTAAGGGAGAGCTGCGTCGCGCTGAGGGGCGCGAATGGGTAGAGGCCCAAGGTCAGCAGTGGCCGACGCGTATGCATGCGCAGGCCAGCGACGGCCAGGCCGTTCATTACGGCGTACGTCCGACCGACATTACGCTGTCAGCCACCGGCAGCGGCATTGCAGCGAAAGTCATCGTGGTTGAACCGACCGGAGCCGAGACCGAACTTCTGCTTGAAGTCGGTGGTGCGCAGCTCGTAGTGGTCATGCACGGTCGCACCAGCGTGCAACCCGATGACGTGGTTCATCTGGAAATCGCAGTCGACAAGACACACATTTTTGACGAGCGAAGCGAAAAGCGCCTCGACTAGCCGAATGATCAAAAACGTCCACGGCAACACCGTAGACTTCCTCGGGGAAGCCATCGTTGCCGGCCGCTACGGAGCCACGGCAGCGATACCGGCGGAGCCATTGCTGTGTGAGCAATTAGGCGTCAGCCGCACCGTCGTTCGCGAGGCGATCAAATCACTGATTGCCAAGGGGCTGGTGAGCAGCGGCCCAAAAGTGGGCACCCGGGTGTTGGCCGCCGAGCACTGGAACTGGTTCGACCCCGATGTCATCAACTGGCAATCCAAGGCGGGCCTGACGCCAGAGTTCCTTCGCGATTTGCAAGAGCTGCGTCGCGCGATAGAGCCGGCGGCAGTCCGCTTGGCCGCCCTTCGCGCCACAGCGCAAGACATCAAAGAGATCGAGCTGGCATACAGCGGCATGCAACACGCGGTGCAACACGGGGGCGACTATGTCACCCACGATCTACGCTTTCACCAGGGCCTGCTTCGCGCTTGCCGCAACCGCATGATCGTGCAGATGAGCAAGGCACTGGCCGCGCTGCTGCGCACCAGTTTTGAGATTTCAACCATCCGTGCTGACGGCCCTAAAGGCTCGTTGCCGCTGCATCGTGCGGTGTTGGATGCAGTGATTGCGCACGACCCGGTGAAGGCTGAGCGTGCCATTCTCGTGCTGATCGATGGGGCCCGCGACGACATTGAAGCCGTGGTTGCAGCCCGGCAGCATCTACCGCAGCTGAATCTGCCCGCTCCGCTGCTTACCGCGGCTTGACCCACAGCTTTCGTTCGATAATAAGCAACCCAGCGCCGTGCTGGTTGGCCGAAAGTAAAGTCTCTTTTGGCGGGCGACGAGAGGGCCTTTTGTTTTGATACCTGAGAGCGAAAACTTCACCGATTCAACCGACTGTGGCATTCGCCGCGATCCAAAAACGCAGGATCCGCGGCACTGGAAAGACGACGGCTGGTCGGCGCGCATCATCAAAAACGAAGACGACGATGGTTGGGCCGTAGAGATGACCAAAGACGGCGCACGTGAGCCCGCTCTCATCGGCCCGTGGACGATGGGCCGCAACAAAAAAGACCCGAAGCCACTCGACACCAGCGCGTTTCACACGCTAGTTAAAACCGCCACCGAATTTGTCAGCCGCAGCGAGCAGCAACGCCACGCTACGCTGAATAAGGAGGTGCGCGTCAACGCCCGAATCGACGACGTGGCCACCGATGTGCGCGTACTACTGCACATTGTTCCGGATGATGATTTTCCGTATGCGACACTCACCGCCAGCGATGCCGCAGGCGACACACTAGCGCAGGTGAAAGCGCCGGCCAGCTTCAAACTCAGCGCGAGCAGTGCTGTGGCGTGGATTGAAGGCGGATTTCGCGCGCCGGGTTGATCGACGGATCGAACAAAAGCCCGTGAGTCGCTCGGGCCTTTGCATAGAATCGAAGCAAGTACCCCCTCACCCCCAACGCACCTTTGTAACGACCCGCCCCATGCCCCTCACCGCCGCCACCGCCGCAGATCGCGCGCAAATCCTTTCTGACGCGCTGCCTTACATCCGTCGGTTTCATGACAAAACCATCGTCATCAAGTACGGCGGTAACGCGATGACCGACCCGTTATTGAAGAAGAGTTTTGCTTTCGACGTGGTGATGTTGAAGTTAGTCGGCATGAACCCGGTCGTAGTGCATGGCGGTGGTCCGCAGATCAACGAAATGCTCGGCAAAACGGGCAAAAAAGGCACCTTTATTCAAGGCATGCGCGTCACCGATGACGAGACGCTGTACGTGGTTGAAGCCGTGCTCGGTGAGCTGAACCAGGAAATCGTCGGCCTGATCAACCAGGCGGGCGGCAATGCGGTTGGTTTGAACGGTCAGGATGCGGGTTTCATTCGCGCCAAAAAGATGCTGGTCGAGAGCGAAACCGAAAAGGGCACCATGCTCGACATCGGCTTTGTGGGTGACATCTATCACATTGACCCAACGCTGATCATGCATCTCGATAAAGCGGATTTCATCCCCGTGGTGGCCCCGATCGGCGTTGGTGAGGACGGGCAGGCGTACAACATCAACGCGGACCTGGTTGCCAGTGAACTCGCGCAGACGCTCAAGGCCGAAAAGCTGGTGCTGATGACCAACACGCCGGGCGTGCTCGACAAGAGCGGCAAGCTGCTGACTGGCCTCACCTTTGACGAGATCAGCGCACTGTTTGAAGATGGCACCATCAGCGGCGGCATGAAGCCAAAGATTCAGGGCGCGCTGGATGCCGTGCAGCACGGCGTGAAGACGTCCCACATCATTGACGGTCGAGTCGAACACGCGTTGCTGCTGGAGATTTTGACCTCCGAGGGCGTGGGAACCATGATTCGCGCTGAATAGCTCCGGGGATTGTGTTGGGGTAAGCAGTGCCGCGCTAATCGGGTTTAGCGTCGACAATCGCTATTGAAAAAAGGGGAGCGATACATGGCCACCAAGCCGGGCGAACGGAAGACGCAGATCCTGCAAACGCTGGCGGGCATGCTCGAACAGCCACAAGGCGAGAAGATCACCACCGCCGCGCTCGCCGCCAAAGTCGGCGTGTCCGAGGCAGCCCTGTATCGCCACTTCGCAAGCAAAGCGCAAATGTTCGAAGCGTTGATTGAGTTCATCGAAGAATCGGTGTTTTCGTTGGTCAACCAGATCACCCAAACCGAACGCGATGGTCGCGCGCAGGTTCAGCAAATGGTGTCCATGCTGCTCAACTTTGCCGAAGTTAATCCGGGCATGGTGCGGGTGCTGATCGGGGACGCGCTGGTGCATGAAGACACCCGACTGCAAACCCGCATCAATCAATTACTTGACCGCATCGAGTCATCCCTCAAGCAGGCGCTGCAATTTGCGTCCGCCGCTTCGGGCGGAGCAACCATCCCCTCAGCAAGCGCGCACGCCAACGCCTTATGCGCGTTCGTCATCGGCCGCTGGGAGCTGTTCGCCAAATCTGGCTTTAAGCGGGCACCCAGCGAACATTGGGCAGAGCAACGGGCGCTGTTTAACTTGTAGCGCGGGGTTGAATGAATCGAGGCAACTTGATCTCGTTCAGCACAAGTAAGCGCGCACTATCATTGAGGCCACACGGTGCGAGGTTAAGCATGGCCAGGCGGGCAGGCTGCCATGATGAATTTCGCGACGGCTTCCCCTTCGGATCGTTGCCACAAGAATCGCGAAAGAATTTAGCGGTGTGGTTCGTATCCGGTTCATCTTTTTCGTATTATTCGCTTCTGATCCGGGGTCAAACAGTTGAAAGTCGGAAAGTCGACTTTAGATATTATTAGCCTTGAGCCCAATACAAACAAGGACGGAACACCAAAGCTGTCATCGTCAGCTACACTTCATCGCATCCCCTGACCAGCGCTTTTGCGCCAAACCTTCGCGCGATGAATTCACCGTCCGCCTCTGCCTTATCCTCTGCTCCCTCCGCAATTAGCGTTGGCGAGCCGCGTGGAATGGCTAAGCCCCCTTCTGTTGCGCTGGCATTGGTGCAGCGCCGTGCCGGTGAGGCGGTGCTGGCAGTCCTCTCGGGCAATAACGCGGACACCGCGCTGGCTCGCGTTGATACGGCAGGTTTTGATGGCGCGACCCGCGCGGCGTTAACTGATCTCACTTATGGCACGTTGCGCTTTTTAGGCGAGCTGCGAGGCATCGTGCGCCAGTTTGTGCACAGCAAACCCGAGCCGTTGATTGAGGCGATTTTGTGGGTCGCGATTTATCAGCTTTCGCACGGAAAAACCGCGTCGCACGTTGTGGTGTCGCAGGCGGTGGCGGCCGTGGAAACGGTCAATCGTGGCGCGAAGGGCTTTTCCAACGCGGTGCTGCGCAACTATCTGCGTAGACCCGAGGCCGCTCTGGCCAAAGCGATGGAGCGCGACGAGGGCATGTGGAACCATCCGACCTGGTGGGTCGAGAGGCTGCGCAACGAGCAGCCCGAATGGTGGGAGCCGATTTTGCGCGGTGGCAACGGACATGGGCCGCTGACGCTGCGCGTGAATCGTCGCCGTGCAACGGTGGCGCAGGTGCTTGACTCGTTTCTTGAGAAAAAGATTGACGCCGAGGCATTGTCAGATACGATGATTGTGCTCAAGCGGCCGCGCCCAGTGGAGCGCTTGCCGGGTTTTCGCGACGGGCTGTTTTCGATTCAGGATGCGGGCGCGCAGCTCGCTGCACCCTTGTTACACGCAAAAGATGGCATGCACGTGCTGGACGCCTGCGCCGCGCCGGGTGGCAAAGCGGCGCATGTGCTGGAGCTCTCCGATTGCAAATTGCTGGCGCTAGATGTTGACACCGAGCGCATCAAACGCGTTGGCGAAAATTTTGCGCGGTTGGGACTTAACGCTGAGACGCGGGCGGCGGATGCGGGGAACCCAGAAAAATGGTGGGACGGCGCGCAGTTCGACCGAATTTTGCTCGACGCGCCCTGCACCGGCTCGGGCGTGGTGCGGCGTCATCCCGATGGTAAATGGCTCAAACGCGAGAGCGACGTGGCGCAGTTGGCCGCACAGCAAAAGCACCTGATTGATGGCTTATGGCCAACCCTCAAAGTGGGGGGGCGATTACTCTATGTGACCTGCTCAGTGTTCAAGCTGGAGAACGGTTTACAGGTGGATGCGGCGCTCGCGCAGCACACCAATATGCGTCGTATTCGCGTCACATTGCCTGGCGACCCAGCCAGTAGCGGCGGACAATTGTTGCCAGGCGGCAACCGGAAGACCCACAATCACGATGGCTATTTTTACGCTTTGCTGGAAAAAATCACCTCGTGATGCATGCATGCCGATCTGGGCGTCTTCGATATGCGGCGCACGCTTTCCTGGCGCTGGCGCTGCTGGCGTGGTCGGTCGCTACGATCGCAGAGGTCATCAACGTTAAGAGCGCGGTCGTCCGACTGCAAGAGGACGCGTTTGTGATGGACGCAGAGTTTGATTTTTCGCTGACTGCACCGCTGGAAGAGGCGTTGCTTCGCGGCACGCCACTTTATTTCGTGCTCGAAACCGAAATGTCGCGCAGTCGCGCTTACTGGTTTGATGAGGCTGTGCCGTCACCTCAGTTTGTGCGCCGCTTGACCTATGCTGCATTGACCAATTCTTACCGTATTGACAGTGGCCGCACCACCAGTGGCGCGAACAATTTCACCTCGCTAGATGAGGCGCTGCGACAAATCCGCCTGGTGCGCGGTCGCACCTTGCTCGAAAAGCGCGAACTGCGCAGCGGCGAGCGCTATGAATTGTCGCTGCGGCTCAAGCTTGACACAACGCAACTGCCAAAACCGCTACAAGTAAACACCCTGGTGTCGCGCGAATGGTCGCTTATCAGCGACTGGTATCGCGTCGTGCTCACCCCATGAGCACGCCCGCTGCCGGGGGCTTGTTGTCGTCACCACACCGAGGCGAGGGCACCGCGCTCACCGCGCCGCGCTGGATGCGCGTTGCATGGTGGGTGTTAGCCATTACCGGCGCCGTGTTCATAACCTTACTGGCAACCGGCTCGGCGAACTCCGCCCTGTTTACCCGTTACTACACCGAGCTGATTGTTGTCAATGCGCTCATCGTGAGTGGTTTGGCAATTCTCGTTGTCTACCAAATCGTTTTGTTGCTGCGCGCGCGTCAGGCCAACATTTTTGGCGCGCGACTCACCACCCGCATGATGATGTTTTTTGCGGTGGTGGCGGTGCTGCCCGGTGCACTCGTGTATGCGATCTCGGTACAGTTTTTGTCGTCATCGATCGAGAGCTACTTCGATACCCGCATCGACAAGGCACTCGACACCGGCTTGCAACTGGGGCGCACGGCGCTTAACCAGCCACTCAAAGAACTGGTTCGTCAGACCGAGATTATGGCCGCCTCATTGGCGGCGGTCGAGCCCTCAGCATCGCGCGCTGCGCTGGGACAATTGCGAGAGCAAACGGGCGTGGCCAATGTCGCGCTGCTCACGGGCAACGGCACGTTGATCGCGCAGGTCACCGAGAGTGTAGTCACGTTGCCACCGACACTGCCCACGGCCATCGAGCTGCGTCAGGTGCGTGCGCAGCAAACAATTTCACTGGTCGAACCCGCCGGCGAGAACGGCTTGCAACTCAAAGTGGTGGCCCCTGTGACCAGTGGCGACGCCCGCGCACCGTTTCGCATACTGCTCGCCACGCAGCCAGTTCCTGCATTGTTGCGCGAACAATCGGAGCGGGTGGAAGCAGGGTTTCGTGACTATCAGGAGTTGTCGTTTCAACGAACGGCACTCAAGCGGCTGTTCGGATTGACATTGACGCTGACGTTAATGCTTGCGCTGCTCATTGCGCTGGCGCTGGCCTCGGTGTTTTCAGATCGTCTGGCGCGGCCTTTGTCGCGACTGGCTGAAGGCACGCTGGCGGTAGCCGAAGGCGATTTTTCGCGCCGACAACCCGTGGAAGGACGCGATGAGCTTTCGGTGTTGACCCAATCGTTTAACACCATGACCTCTCAGCTTGCCGAGGCGCGTGCTCGTGATCTGGCGAACCGGCGAGAGGTTGAAACCAGCAACTTATACCTTGAAAGCATTCTCAAAAATTTGAACGCTGGCGTGTTGGTGTTCACCGACGAGTTCGTACTGCGCGTGGCCAACGCGGCGGCGGCGGTGATCTTGCAAGCCCGCATTGATGAGAGGGTGGGTGAGCCGCTCACCGGCTGGGCCATGACCGAACCCGCTCTTGCCACCTTTTCCGATATCGTGTCGCGCAACTTCGCCGCCAGTGGCGAAAACGACTGGCAGCGCGAGCAGGAATTGATGGTGGGCGGCAACGCGCGCACCTTTATTTTGCGCGGCGCGCGCCGCGTGGTAGCAGATGTGGGGGCGCGTATTGTGGTGTTTGATGACGTCACCGAGGTGCTGCAAGCGCAGCGTGACACCGCGTGGGCCGAGGTGGCGCGGCGCTTGGCGCATGAGATCAAAAATCCGTTGACACCGATCCAACTCTCCGCCGAGCGATTGGAGATGAAACTTACGCCTCGCCTGTCAGAGCCAGACGCCGAGATTTTGCGCCGCAGTACACACACTATCGTCAATCAAGTCACCGCCATGAAAAACATGGTGAATGACTTTGCGATTTACGCTCGGCGCCCGCGTGCGGGCAGTCTGCAGGCGATTGATGTGGAGGCGCTGCTCAAAGAAACGCTGGAACTTTATGCGTCGTACCCTGTGAAATTGGCGCTTGATTGGCAGAGCCCAGAGCGCATCATTCGAGGTGAGGCGACACGACTGCGGCAGGTGGTTCATAACCTGATGCAAAACGCAGTCGATGCATGCATCGATCTCCCGGATGGTCGGGTGACAGTGGAGGCGAGCCAGCGTGTGGTGCCAGGGCAGGAAGGTAAGGCCAATGCGGAGCATGAGCTATTGCTGCGATTCTGCGACAATGGAGCTGGTTTTTCTGACGCCGTCAAACAGCGTGCGTTTGAACCGTACGTGACGACCAAACCCAAAGGCACAGGGCTTGGCCTTGCAATCGTCAAGAAAATTATCGATGAACACAAGGGCCGAATCAGTGTTGATAATTCCATCCACGGCGGCGCGATAGTGACCGTCATATTTCCATTAATGGCTGCAGAAAAGATAGACGCTTGATCGCTCCCACAGAAATTTTGGTTGTCGACGACGAAGTCGGCATTCGTGAATTGCTCCAGGAAATTCTCGAAGACGAAGGCTTCGTGGTTCGCCTCGCCGAGAATGCAGCCGCTGCGCGCGAGATGCGGCGCAAGCACACGCCGTCGCTGATTCTGCTCGACATCTGGATGCCCGACGCTGATGGCGTGACGCTGTTGAAAGAGTGGAAAGCGGCCGGTCAATTGACCATGCCGGTGGTAATGTTGTCTGGTCACGCAACCATCGAAACAGCGGTCGAAGCGACGCGCATAGGCGCGTTTGATTTTTTGGAAAAGCCGATTGGTTTGCAAAAATTGCTGGGCACCGTGCAACGCGCTCTCAAGGTGGGGCACCCAAAGCGCAACAACTCTATTAGCCTTGCCGAGCTGGGTCAAAGCACCGTTATTAACGAGCTACGCTCTCGGCTGGAGTCCCTGATTGCCGAGCGCCGCACCGTTTTGCTGACCGGAGAGGTCGGGGTAGGCTTCATCGAGTGTGCGCGTGCGTTGCACGAGCAAAACACGCCGTGGTTGACGCTTGAAAGCGGTCAACGGTTAATCAGTTCGCCGCTTGAAATTCTTGAAAGCGCCCGCAGCGGGACTTTGTATTGCCCCGAGATTGCGCACTTATCACGCAGTGAGCAACGCTCCCTTGCCTTTATGTTGGGCAAGACCAGCACCTACAGCGTTCGCATCGTCTGCTCCAGTAGCGAGCCGCTAGGGCAGTTGTCAGGTGAAGGTCGTTTCGATCCGAATTTGTTTGCGCTGTTGTCGTCGAGCACGGTGGTGATTCCATCATTGCGCGCCCGCCGGTCCGATTTGAACGGTTTGATCGAACGTTGTGCATTGGCGTTTTCGCCAGAAGCGCCCGCACGCTTGTCGCCAGAAGTACGGCAACTGCTGGAGACCGCACCCTGGCCGGGCAATTTGATTCAGTTGCAAAGCGTATTGTCGAGCCTGTTGTTGTCTAACAATGATGACATTACGGTTGATCATTTACAGGCGATTTTGGGTGATCTGCGCGATTCGGTGGAACCAGATCGGCTCGCATTGCCGCCTGAATTCTTCGAGTTGCCATTGCGTGAAGCGCGCGAAGCTTTCGAACGGATTTATTTTGAAAATCTGCTCGGTCGTGAATCAGCCAATATGAGCCGAGTGGCTGATAAAGCTGGGCTTGAGCGCACTCACCTGTACCGGAAATTGAAGCAGCTCAACATTCGCTTTCCACGCCGCGTGCCGGTGGCTTAAGTATTTCGTCGCCCCGGCGTAGGCCGTCGTGGTGCACGCGTTTCGCGACCAACGTATTTTGTTGGGCGCACGGCAGCTTCCTTTGCGTTCTGATACTTCTGAAACACGAAACCTCCGCGAGGACGCTGTTCAGCTCCGTGCGGCTTGTAGTAGGTGCGGTATTGGTTTGCGTGATTTTGCAGGGCTTGCAAACGCAGGTGCTGAGTTTCGTCTTTATCCTCACTGCGGGTGGGGCGCGAGATTTGAGTCGGCTGGAAAAGTCATGAGCTGGTTGTATTCACACTGGTTTTAACCTGTGGATAAGTCTCGTCATGCAACTCGCTTTCGCGGTAAAATAGTGGCTTGACGCTGGTTCTCTCTATCTCGATTTTCCGGTTTGTTTCCAGTTTTTTCTCCTCGACTTTAAGCGCTTGTCAGCATCGCAATGTCGTCGTATCCGTTGTCGCTTTCGTCATTGCCCATGCCTTCGCCTCCGCCGCCTGTCAGTTCAGCATTTTGGTCGCATTGCCTCACTCATTTTGAGCGGGAGTTGTCGTCGCAACAATTTGCCACCTGGTTCCGCGTGCTGAGCGCCGAAGAGACTGAGTCAACCGTGACCGTCGTCGCGCCAAACGCATTCATTAGCAAATGGGTGCGGGATCGTTATCTTGGCACCATTGATTCGCTGGCGGTGCAATATTTTCCGCAGCCCCGAACGATTCGGCTGGCGGTAGCTGCTGCGGGTTATGGACAGATCGCAGCGGCATTGCCAATGATGTCAAACGACTCTCAGCCAATAACTGCGCAGCAACGCGGCCATTCAGCCGACAACGCTGCTGCACCGCCCGTAGCGCCATCGATCCAGGTGCCGGCAATACCACCCGTTACCGCATTCGCCAAACCCTCGCGTGAAACAGCGCTGAACTCCAGTTTTACGTTTGACAGCTTCGTCACGGGCAAAGCCAATCAATTGGCACGTGCTGCTGCACAACAAGTGGCCAGCAATCCCGGCGATGCCTACAACCCGCTATTTATTTACGGCGGCGTAGGGCTCGGCAAAACGCATTTACTGCAAGCCATCGGCAATGAGCTGTTGCGCGAGCGTCCGCTAGCGCGCGTGCGCTACATCCACGCCGAACGCTACGTGTCGGACGTAGTCAAGGCGTACCAACACAAGGCGTGGGACGCGTTTAAGCAGAGCTATTCCACGCTCGATCTTTTGTTGATCGATGACATTCAGTTTTTCAATAACAAAAGCAGTACGCAAGAGCAGTTTTTTTACCTGTTCAACACACTGACCGAAGCCAAGAAGCAGGTCATCATCACTTGCGATACGTACCCAAAAGAAATCGAGGGTATTGAAGATCGCCTGAAGAGCCGCTTTAGCTGGGGCCTTACGGTACAGGTGGAGCCGCCGGAAACCGAAATGCGCGTTGCGATTTTGCTCGCCAAAGCAAAGCAGGTCGGGATGGTGCTCGATGAGCAGGTGGCATTTTTTATAGCCAAGCACATTCGTTCCAACGTGCGTGAGCTTGAAGGCGGGTTGAAACGGGTAGTTGCCTATGCCGGTTTTCATAACGTGGCAATTTCTCCACAAGTCGCCAAAGAAGCTCTACGTGATCTGCTAGCGGTGCAGTCACGGCAGATCTCAATTGAGAACATTCAGAAAACGGTGGCTGATTATTACAAGATCAAGACCAGCGACATGCATTCTAAAAAGCGTTCTCGCATCGTCGCACGACCACGGCAAATGGCGATGACGCTGGCCAAAGAACTAACTCCAATGTCGCTGCCAGAAATTGGCCAGAACTTCGGCGGTCGTGATCACACTACCGTTTTGCACGCCTGCCGACAAATTGCCGCTTTGCGCGAAAGCACGCCGCAGATTCAGCATGATTTTTCTTTTTTGCTACAAGTTTTACGAGGTTAGGAACTCAAATATGTCTGTGATTGATGTGTTTGAAAAGATGTTGATAACTAAATAGTGATTGTGGATAAGTGCTTAATTTTGCGGTGCGAAATTTATCATCCACAAACCGCTAGCCTTTGTTACTGGTCATGAAACATATGTACGCTATTCACATAACTCATTGTTTTAAATAATTTTTTATCAGTTATTCACACAGATCATTGCACATTATTAAATAGGATTAGGTTTATATGCAATTTAAGAACATACCTCGCGATCTGGTGTTGAAACCATTGCAGGCAGTTTCCGGCATCGTCGAGCGGCGGCAGACGCTGCCAATCTTGGCCAATGTGCTGTTCGAGCACAGGGGCAACACCCTCACCACCATCGCCACCGATCTTGAATTGCAAATTTCGGCGAAAGTTGAAGTGGCAGATTCGGGGGACCAGGCCATCACCGTGGCTGCTAGAAAGCTTCAGGACCTGCTGAGAGCGCTTCCCGATACCAGTGAGGTGTCCATCGACGCCAAAGACGGCAAGATGGCTGTGAAGGCCGGGAAAAGCCGTTTCAGTCTTCAAACCTTGCCTGCGGCCGACTATCCGCGTCTGACGATGAGCCAGGAGCAATTGCAAAGCTTCTCATTGCCGCAAAAATTACTTAAAGCCACATTGCGTCTCGTCGAGTTCGCGATGGCGCAGCAGGACATTCGCTTTTATTTAAACGGCATGCTGTTTGTGCTGGAAAAGGATCAGCTCGTGTGTGTGGCTACGGACGGTCATCGTTTGAGCTATGCGGTGATGCCGGTTGAAGGTAATTTCGCCAAGCAGGAAATCATCGTGCCGCGCAAAACGGTGATCGAGTTGTCGAAGCTGTTAGCCGACACCGATGAGCCAATTTCGATTGATATTCTGGCCAATCAGGTGCGCTTCAGCTTTGGCAATATTGAGCTCACCAGCAAAGTGATTGACGGCAAGTTCCCCGATTACAACCGCGTGATCCCCACATCGCACACCAAGCTTGTGACCATTGATCGTTTGCTGTTGTTGCACACCTTGCAGCGCGCAGCCATCTTGTCGAACGAGCGCTTCCGTGGTGTGCGCGTGGGCTTGGTGCCAGGTATGTTGAAGATTGCTTGCACCAACAACGAGCAGGAAGAAGCCGAAGAAGAAATCGAGATCGCGTACGAAGGCGGAGCGATTGATATTGGCTTCAACATCAACTACATGCTTGATGCTTTGGCCACGTTGTCAAGCAACGAAATCACCCTCGCGCTGCAGGATTCATCAGCCAGCGTTTTATTCACCGTGCCCGGTCGTACCGACTTCAAATATGTGGTGATGCCGATGCGTATTTAGTGGCGCAGCGCCTAATGTAGGAGCGGTTTACCGCGACCTGCTTGATTTATTCCGCCCTAGGTCGCGATCAGTCGCTCCTACAGTGAGCAACCGAGATAAGCAAAAAAAGTCATGTCTGATTCAGAAAAAAAAGTCCCTGCGCAATCTGCCTCCACCAAAGACGGCAAGGAATACAACGAAGATTCGATCCGAATCCTTAAAGGCCTGGAAGCGGTACGCAAGCGTCCCGGCATGTACATAGGTGACACCAGCGACGGCTCCGGCCTCCATCACATGGTGTTCGAGGTGCTCGACAACGCGATTGATGAGTCCCTCGCCGGTCATTGTGATGACATCAAGGTCACGATTCACGCCGATAATTCGATTTCGATTTCAGACAACGGTCGTGGCATTCCGACCGGCATCAAGCAGGACGACGAATTCAAACGCTCCACGGCTGAAATCGTGATGACCGAGCTGCATGCAGGCGGCAAATTCGATCAGAACTCATACAAAGTTTCCGGTGGTTTGCACGGCGTTGGCGTGTCGGTGGTGAACGCGCTGTCCGACTGGTTGAAGTTGAAGATCTGGCGCGAAGGCAAAGTGCATGAGATGGAGTTCCGCAATGGCATCGCTGTTGCGCCGTTGCACATCATTGGCGAGACGCGCAATCGTCGCGGCACCGAAGTTCACTTCCTCGCATCGTTAGAAACATTCAGTTTGATCGAATGGCATTACGAAATCCTCGCCAAACGTATTCGTGAACTTTCGTTTTTAAACAACGGCGTCAAGATCGAACTGATCGATCAGCGCACCGGAAAAAGCGAAAACTTCGCGTTCTCTGGCGGCATCAAAGGCTTTGTTGAATACGTCAACAAAGCGAAGACGGTGCTGAACAAAAACATCTTCCACGCGATTGGCGAAAAGAACGGCATGACCGTTGAAGTCGCGATGCAGTGGAACGACAGTTATTCCGAAGGCGTGCAGTGCTTCACTAACAACATTCCACAGCGCGACGGTGGTACTCACTTGACCGGTCTGCGCGCTGCAATGACGCGCACTATCACCAAATACATCACATCCAACGAGCTCGATAAAAAAGCAAAAGTGGAAGTCTCCGGCGACGATTTACGTGAAGGCCTCACCTGCATTTTGTCGGTGAAGGTGCCTGATCCGAAATTCAGTTCGCAGACCAAGGACAAGCTCGTATCGTCTGAGGTGCGTCCGGTCGTCGAAGAAATCTGCGCCGATAAGCTCGCTGATTTCCTGCTCGAATATCCATCCGACGCCAAGATCATTTGCGGCAAGATAGTTGATGCAGCACGTGCGCGTGAAGCAGCACGCAAAGCTCGTGAGATGACGCGCCGCAAAGGCGTTCTGGACGGCATGGGTCTGCCAGGTAAGCTTGCGGATTGTCAGGAAAAGGACCCAGCACTTTGCGAGCTCTACTTGGTGGAGGGCGACTCCGCAGGCGGCACCGCCAAGCAAGGTCGCGACCGTAAATTCCAGGCGATTTTGCCGTTGCGCGGCAAGGTGTTGAACGTTGAAAAAGCGCGCTTTGACAAAGTGATTTCCAGCGAGCAGATCGTGACGCTGATCACCGCGATGGGCACCGGGTTCGGCAAGGATGATTACAACGCCGACAAGCTGCGTTATCACCGCATCATCATCATGACTGACGCCGACGTCGACGGCGCGCACATCCGCACGCTGCTGCTCACATTCTTCTATCGCCAGATGACCGATCTTGTCGAGCGCGGTCACATCTACATTGCGCAACCGCCGCTGTACAAAGCGAAGGTCGGCAAGGAAGAGCAGTACCTGAAAGACGAGCTGGAACTCAAGCAATTCCTGTTGCGCATTTCGCTCAAAGGAGCCGAGTTCAAACCGTCCGCTGACGCAGCGCCGTTGTCAGAAGTAGC
>JAYSUK010000410.1:0-2595 GCA_043719085.1 Burkholderiales bacterium
GCAACCCGTGCAGCGGGTCACCCTTAAGCACATGCGCTATCGCGTGAAAGCTGCGCAACACGATCGACTCGCCGCGTTCCACCTCGCCCTCGCCAACGAGCGTTGCCGCAAGCGCATCCTGAAGCTCACCATTGTCGATGAGCGCCACCACGCGGCGCATGCGCTCTGAATAATTTACTTTTGCAAGCATGGTTCAAGCGTAGCGCAAAGCCGACGGGCGGCGGGGTCGACGCGGACGGCGCAAGCGCACAGCGGACTAGGCAGCGGTAGGCGTTGGCCTATCGCGATACCTGATGCGCACCGACAGACGCGGTGCAACGCACAACCACTACACGTGCCCTGATCACTGGTGGCGTCCGAGATGACCCGCCGCCGCTTTAATTTATCGTGTCTGCCCCCATTGTTCCACCACCGGCGACATGCATTTGCACAGTGTGTGAATGCAGGCCCAGATCGCGCACGGGGCCACACACGCTTACCGCCGTCTGCCTCCGCCGCTCGTGGCCGTCCCGCTTTTTTTGAGCTCGTAGCTCGTAGGTTGGGTTGTTAAACCCAGCAACGCTGGCATCGCACGTTGACGCTGGGTTTATCAACCCAGCCTACCTCGCTTGCGACCGTCCACTCGAATGGCTTGTTAGCCACTGCTCTTAGCTGGGGCGCTAAGTGGTGCTGGCTGAGTGAGCGGTTTGCCCTTGTCAACGACGAAGGTCGTTGCAGCCCGCGCTACGCCTCCACCGACATTACGCGTTTCATGAATCACTCCTCTGGGGGTGTGATATGCCTCACCTGCACTGAAGCGACGAGGCTCACGCCCTTCGACGATCAGCTCCAAGATCCCTTCGAGGACCAAAGCATATTCGTCGGCCCAAGGGTGTGAGTGGCGCCCGGTAGTGCCGCCAGGCGCAAACTCTGCTGACGCTACTACGGACTCTTTCTGGTCGTCTCCGGTCAGCGCGGAGCGCAAGTGAACCTTTGGAGCGAACCCTTGAGGCTGCGCGTAGGCGCTATCGACAGGCAGGCCAGCACACAAAAGGAACATTGCAGCTAAGACCAACAAATTCAGTTTGGCACACATTATTTGTATTCCTCCTAAACGTTTGCGCCCGCATGTCCCGTTCGCAAGGGCGAGGCGCGTGACTCTTGGCGATGACTAACGCACTGTACACCGTAAAACCTGCAAATTATTGTGGGCGTTGCAATTTAATGTGTTCATGAAACTCTCCGTTGCACGGCGTAAATAGCCGGGTAGGGTGTGCGCCAAAGCGCGCACCATCGCAACCAATCCGTCATGGTCGGGAATGCCATGACGGTGCGCATTTTGATGCGCACCCTACTGCTACCCTCTCGCCAGAAAAAACGTGTCCAGCGCCAGCGCAGCGTGCAGGCCAATTGAAGGACTCGCGTTCAAACTACGCACGAATTAGTCAACAACTTCAAGCGAAGACGCCCATTCCACATGGGCATACTGTCGATTTGCTTATAAAACCGGTTTCAGGCATAAACAAGCCGTTGGCCCGCACTAAATATGGCGTTCACGTTGGAGCTGTTAGTTTTTTTCAGGAAATAGGGGCAGGAGCGTCTGCCCCAAAACCGTCAATCTACGCGTGCGCATCCGGCGCAGATGTTTCCCGCCGATGCATGACCAGGCCCCCGCCTCGGTCACCCCACCAGCGTGACGATCTTGCTAATGACGCCGAGCGCGCCCGATACCGCCTTGATGATGTCGACGGCTTTCTTCAGCCCATCGAGGTCGTCGTTCAATTTTTTGGTGGCTGTACTGAAGTCAGGCAGCGCGGTCTTGAATTCATTGGACAGGCTCGCTAGCGCGGCATTGCGCAGCTTGTTGATGGCGAGACTGACCTCGGTATTTTGTTTGCCTAGTTCTCGGAAGTCATCGTCGCTCAATCGATCCGTCGCAATAAGCATCAGCTTCGCGCTGGTGTCGTGAAGATTGAGCTTTAGCTGTCGCAACTGCTCAACCGGATCGGGCACGGTCGGTGCTGCGGGGTTCGCTAGACGAGCTGGGGTTGCGGCGGTGGCGGGAACGGCGGCGGTTCGCTTTGATTTGGCCATGGCGGGCTCCTCGTGACGGTGAGTGGGACAGACCGGTTTACTTCGACTTGCTGGCATCCTTCAAGGTGTTGACAGCATTCAGCAGGTCTTCGGTGTCTTTGAGCATGGCAGTGATCTCGCGGGCCGAATATTCTCCGCTCAGGATGCGCTCCCACACGGTCTGCATCTGTCCGGCAGCCGCCTCTGCGGAATTCACAGCGGTGTCGGTTTGTCCCAGCGCGCGAACCTTGAGATACGCGCGGCGATCATTGATCCAGCCCGCGCCGATGTCGCCCTTCTCGAACGGCGTGCGCACCCGATCCGCGAAAAAGCTGTTGTTCGCCTTGCTCAGATTGAGGCGGATGTCGTCGCCAGCGAGTTTCAGCACCCGCTGCTGCAGCACCAGTGCGCGACCGATGATTTCCGCGTCGCGCTCCAGCGCTTTGGCCACCTTTGCGCCATGCACTTGGGCTGCCACCACTTTGGCAAGGCCACCCAGCGCTGCAAGTTGCGCCGGACTTATCGGCGCTACTTTGCCGCTGC
>JAYSUK010000042.1:0-19642 GCA_043719085.1 Burkholderiales bacterium
AGCGAAGGGTTTGATGGTTGCAAGATCAAACCCTTCGCTGCGCTCAGGGCGAACGGGATGGCAATTTCGTTAGCCGCACTCGAAACGGGCACATCCATGTCATCTCACCCACAAAATACAATTTCTGCGGCTCGCAAACCCATCACGCTGCACCGCTTGAAGGAGCTGTACGCATCCGGTGAAAAGCTCACCATGCTTACCTGCTACGACGCCACCTTTGCGCGTGTGCTCGATGAAGCAGGCGTTGAAATGCTGCTGGTTGGGGATTCGCTGGGCATGGTGCTTCACGGTCGCACAAGCACGCTGCCGGTGACGCTTGACGAGATGGCGTATCACGTGAAGAGCGTCGCGGCGGGCAACAAAACCGCGTGGATCATCGGCGATTTGCCGTTTGCCAGTTACCAGCAATCCGCTGAACAAGCGATGCAAAGTGCGGCCGCGCTGATGCAGGCCGGCGCGCACATGGTCAAGCTCGAAGGTGGCGGCTGGACGACGGAGACCGTGCGTTTTTTGACCGAGCGCGGCGTGCCCGTTTGCGCACACTTAGGCCTCACGCCACAATCCGTACACGCGCTCGGCGGCTATCGGATTCAGGGCAAAACCGACGAGGCGGCGGCCACGCTCAAGGCCCACTCAAACGAGCTGACCGACGCGGGCGCTGCGATGATCGTGTTCGAGCTGATTCCGTCGGTGCTTGCCGCCGAAATCACCCGCATGCTGCCGATTCCGACCATAGGCATCGGCGCGGGCGTCGACTGCTCGGGACAAGTGCTAGTGCTGCACGACATGCTCGGCATCACACGCGGCAAACTTCCTCGCTTTGTGAAGAACTTTATGCAGGGTTATGCGGGCATTGACGAGGCAGTTTCGGCGTATGTGGCTGAGGTGAAGACGCTGAGTTTTCCTGATAACGGAACTCACGGGTATTAAGCAGCACCCATGCTCGGCCCTCACTTCACGGTGCTCCCACCGCTCTCGCTGTACATCCACATTCCGTGGTGCATTCGCAAATGTCCTTATTGCGATTTCAATTCGCATGAGCAGGGCGGTGTATTGCCCGAGAAGGACTACATCAACGCGTTGATGTCGGACCTTGAAGTGCAGTTGCCGGAGTTCTGGGGACGCACCATTCACACGATTTTTATGGGTGGCGGCACGCCGAGCCTGTTCTCGGCACAAGGCATCGGTGACATTCTCGCGGGCGTTCGCGCGCGAACCCGTTTGTCGCCGCAGGCCGAGATCACGCTAGAGGCGAATCCGGGCACGTTTGAGATGCAGAAATTCGCCGATTACAAGGCGGTCGGCATCACGCGATTGTCGATTGGCATTCAAAGTTTTAATGATGCGCATTTGCATGCGCTCGGTCGCGTGCATGACAGCGCGGAGGCAAAGCGCGCCATTGAAATTGGTCTGGCGACGGTGGGCAATGTGAATCTTGATTTGATGTACGCGCTGCCGGCAGCCAGAACCGGCGGCGTGGCGCAAACCATGGCCCAGTGCGAGAGCGACATTCGCCAAGCGCTGTCGTTCAACACGCCGCATTTGTCGCTATATCAATTAACGCTTGAACCCAATACTGTGTTCGCCAAAAAACCGCCGCCGCTGCCCGACCACGACCAGGCAGCCGACATGCAAATCCGTGTTGAAGAATTGCTCGGCGCGGCAGGCTACGAGCATTACGAAACGTCCGCCTACGCCAAGCCCGGTATGCGCTGCCAGCACAATTTGAATTACTGGGGCTTCGGTGATTACGTGGCGATAGGAGCTGGCGCGCATGGCAAGTTGTCCATGCCCGGTGGCCCCCCGGGATCGAACGAGAGGGCAAAAATTGTGCGCACCGAGCGCGTCAAGCAACCGCGCGACTACATGCAAAAGGCGTTAAGCGCCGATCCGGCGAGTTGCGTGTTTGAGCGGCGTGAAGTCAAGCGCACTGAGGTGGGCTTTGAATTCATGCTCAATGCGCTGCGTCTAAATGAAGGATTTTCCGTGGCGTGGTTTCTTGAGCGAACGGGGTATTCGATCACGCTGGTGAACGCGGCGCTGGACGCGGGCGAGAGAGAAGGATTAATCACTCGCGATCACACGAAAATCACGCCCACTGCGCGCGGCCAACGATTCTTGAATCGATTGCTTGAACAGTTTTTGTGAGTGCAATTGGGTAGCAGCTTTTAAGTGGAGCCCCTTTTCTAATTGGGCTCAGCAGCCATAAAGCAAGTTATCGACTTGACAGATATATCCGCCGTCCCCCAAACTAGATGGGGTTAAGCGGCAAAAGCTGTAACGACCTAATCTTTTGGATTACACGCTGATGCCTGCGTTTTCGCGCGACCGGCTGTTGTGCGGCAGGCGTTCCTTGCCGCCTGCGAAACAGCGCCCCGCGCTATCGAAAGATGTGCAGTAAGCATTGCGTCGGGGCGCGAAGCCAGCGCATACATCTCGACGAAGGTCGGCTTGGTTATACTGCCTCGCATGAATATTGCAGTAGATACTGTCGCTATTTTGCGACGTGCCAAGTCGGTGCTTGCCACTGAGGCGACGGCTATCGCTGCAATGGAGGCGCGCGTTGGGCAAGCCATGGTAGACGCGGTGCGAACCATTCTGCTCGCAAAGGGCCGCGTGGTGGTCACCGGTATCGGCAAGTCGGGCCATGTTGGGCGAAAATTGGCCGCAACGCTCGCTTCCACCGGCACTCCCGCGTTTTTCGTCCACCCCGCTGAGGCCAGTCACGGCGACATGGGCATGATTGCAGCCGATGATGTGGTGATCGCGTTGTCAAACTCGGGCGAAGTGGCTGAGGTCAACGCCCTTTTGACGCCCATCAAACGGGTCGGTGCGAAGATTATTTCGATCACCGGCAACGAGCAATCCACTCTCGCCACCGAGTCTGATGTTGCGCTCGACGCCCATGTCGCCGAAGAAGCCTGCCCGCTGGGACTGGCGCCCACTGCCAGCACTGCTGCCGCGATGGCGCTGGGCGACGCACTGGCTATGGCGCTGCTTGAGGCGCGCGGTTTTACGGCAGAAGATTTTGCGCGTTCACATCCGGGTGGCTCGTTGGGACGACGACTGTTGACCCATGTGCGCGACGTGATGCGAGTCGGGAGCGCCATTCCACAGGTGGCACAGAGCGCAACAGTGGCGCAGGCGCTGTTTGAGATCACCGGCAAAGGCATGGGCATGACAGCGGTTATGCACGCTGACGGCACGGTGGCTGGCGTGTTTACCGATGGCGATTTGCGCCGATGCCTGCCAGAAATTTCTGATTTCAGCGCGGCGCGCGTGGCTGACTTTATGACGGTGCATCCGGTAACCATCGGCCCCGATGCGCTGGCTGTAGCAGCGGTGAGTCTGCTTGAAACCGAGCGCAAACAGCAGCTGTTGGTGCTCGGAGCCAACAAGCGCCTGGTCGGCGCGCTCAACATGTTTGATTTGCTGCAAGCGAAGGTGGTCTAGATCGTGGCAAAGCCCGCACCCCCGCTGACGGTTGCTGATCGCATGCGCGCCGTGCGTGCGTTGGTGTGCGATGTGGATGGCGTGCTCACGGACGGCAGCTTGAATTATTTGGGCGCTGACGAGATCAAATCGTTCTCGGTGCTGGATGGTTTCGGCATCACGCTTGCCAAACAGGCGGGCTGGAAAGTTGCCTTGCTCACCGCGCGCGGTGGGCTGGCCGTTGAGCGGCGTGCAACAGAACTTGGCGTGGAGCTCATCAGCGGCGAGCGCAGCAAAGGCGTGGCACTGGCGACCCTATGTACGCGCTGGAACGTGCCCCTGAATGCAGTGGCCTACATTGGCGACGACTGGCTTGATTTGCCGGCGCTAAGCATCGCCGGGCTTGCGGCAACGGTGCCGAACGGTGCCGCTGCCGTGCGCCAGCGTGCGCATTGGTTAGCCGGCGTGCCGGGAGGCAGTGGTGCGGTGCGGGAGCTGGTCGAGGCGATTTTGCGGGTGCAGGGGCGGCTTGATGAGCTGCTGCAGCCTTACTTGCGCGGAGCCACGTCATGAGCGCCTTTGTCTGGCGCGATCAACAAGATCGGCTGGCGGCGTTGTTTCCGGTGCTGGCAGTGGCGCTGTTTGCATTACTCACCTTTTGGCTGGACGCGCGCGTGAGCGAGAGCGCGCGAGCGCAAAAAAAATCAACGCAACAGGCACCAGATCACTTTCTGGAACGTTTCAAAATACAACGCACCGCGATTGATGGGCAGGTTGAGAGCGTAATGACGGGCGATCGCGCGACACATTTTCCGGACAGTAAAACCACCGTGATTGACAAGCCTCGTTACGAGAGCCAACCAGCCGGCAAGCCAAAAATGGAAGTTGACGCCGCACGTGCCATTCTCAACAGCGACTCGCCCAAAGGCGGGGTTGAACAGGTCGATTTTTACGGTAAGGTGACGGCACGGCAAGACGCTAGCCCCGGTCGTGAAGCGGTCACCTATCAGAGCGAAACGTTGACCGTGTTCCCGAAAACACAACTGGCACAAACCGATGCCGCCACCCGCACCGTAAGCGGCGACCGGGTGATGACCACGCAGGGCCTTCGCGTGAATGCGGAAAAAAAACAGGGACAAACGGATCGCGGCTTTACGGTCACGCTGCCGCCTTCCCCTAGCCCCTAACCCACAGGAAACCAATGAACAAAGAACTCTCAGCCGCCAGCGTTGTAGTCCTGCTGCTGTGCGCTAACGTGTTTGCCGAGAATGCAGATCGGACCAAGCAAATGGTGGTTCAGGCCATCACCGGTGAGTTTGATCATGGCGCGGGCGTCTACGTGATCACTAAAGACGTCACCATCACTCAAGGCACACTGAAGGTCACTGGCAACAAAGGTACGGTCACGCGCCGCGCCAACGGCACCTACGCGTCTTCGCTCGATGGGGGGCCTGTGTGCTTTCGTCAGCGCACAGAAAAGGGTGACTGGGCGCAGGGCATTGCCGACCGCGCGGAGCATGACAACGCAACGGGTATCGTCGAGCTGTTTGGTAATGCCAAACTGTATGTCGGCGACAACGAAGAGCGCGCCAACTACATCGTCTACAACACCCAAACCAGCAAAGCGGAAGCCCGCGAATCGAAAGACCGTAAAACCGAAGGGCGTGGCGTGACTTTTGTGCTGCCACCCGCCGAAGCTGAGCCGGCGCCTGTCGCAGTAGTCGCCGCGACAGCGACACCTGGGGCTGCTGACGCCGCCGCACAACCAGCCGCCAAACCGGTGAAGGCACCGATCATTAAAACCCCTAACCCGCCGAAGCGTAATGAGCCAGCTTTCAGCCGCTGCGCTTAAAAAGCGCTACAAATCGCGCACAGTGGTGCACGACGTTTCCGTCACCGTTGACAGCGGTGAGGTGGTCGGTTTGCTTGGCCCCAACGGTGCCGGAAAAACAACGTGTTTCTACATGATTGTGGGCCTGGTTGCTGCGGATGGCGGACGAATCTTGCTCGATGACAAAGAGCTGACCCACTTGCCTATTCATGAAAGAGCGCGACAGGGCTTGTCATACTTGCCGCAGGAAGCGTCGATCTTCAGGAAGCTCACCGCAGGCGAAAACATTCGCGCCATTCTTGAATTGCGCGAAAAAGACGGTGCCGTGATTGAGCGTGAGTTGCAGGCGTTGCTCGACGATCTGGCGATTGCGCACCTTCGTGATATGCCCTCGGTCGCGCTATCGGGTGGCGAACGGCGCCGACTCGAGATTGCGCGTGCGCTAGCGTCGCGCCCGCGATTCATTTTGCTGGATGAGCCTTTTGCTGGCGTTGATCCGATTGCGGTGATTGAGATTCAGCGCATCGTGCGCTTCTTGCGCGAACGTGGCATCGGCGTGCTGATCACCGATCACAACGTGCGCGAAACGCTCGGCATTTGTGACCGCGCCTACATCATCAGCGAGGGCCGCGTATTAGCCGATGGTCATCCTGAAGAAATCATTGGCAACGAATCGGTGCGCAAGGTCTATTTGGGTGAGCACTTCCGTTTGTAAGTCGCCATCACCTTGAAAGCTGGCTTACAACTCAGACTGGCGCAGCACCTCACGCTGACGCCGCAGTTGCAACAGTCGATTCGATTGCTGCAACTGTCAACGCTTGAGTTGCAGCAGGAGATTCAAACCGCGCTTATCGAGAACCCGCTGCTGGAGCTCGCCGACGGCGAAGGTGACGATAGCGGCGGCAACGACGATGCGGCGGAAGTATTTATTGCCACCATGGATCGCGAGCAACTGCTCGATGGCAGCGACGGCATGGGCACCTTTTCGTCAAGTGAACGCGACGACTTTGCGAGCAGCCCAGCTAGTGCAAATGATTCGCATGAGATCGTTGATGCGTCATCACTGAACGGGTTGTCGGAGCCCACCACGACGACGACCATGTCGGAAGCCGAGGGCGATTTTGACGCGCAGGCACTTGATCTTGGCGAATGGGGCAGCGCCGGTTCGGGCAGTTTTGATGACGATGACGAATCGTTTGAGTCGCAGCGTGCGTCGCCGCCCAGTTTGCGCGAACATTTGCGCTCGCAGTTAGTGCTGGTCAAAGCCGCTCCCGCCATCATTCAGCTGGTTCACGGACTGATTGATAGTCTTGATGAGCATGGTTTTTTGTCGGTCAACAAAGGCGATATAGATGCGCTGTTGACCCGAGATGATGTTGATGAGCGCGAGATTGACGAGGCGGAGTGGCAACAAGCCATCGATATCCTGCAAAGCCTCGATCCGGCAGGCGTGGGTGCCACCGATCTACGTGAATGTTTGTTGTTGCAACTTCGCCACTGCCCGAACAACGGCGACACCAAGCTCGCGCGGCGCATCGTCAGCGAAGCGCTGGATCATCTCGGGCGACGCGACTATTTACGCATCAAAAAATTGTTCGATATCGACGATATCGACTTGAAAGACGCGCACGCAGTCATTCGCACGCTAACGCCGAGGCCGGGTGCTGCGTTCGCTGATGTTTCGACAACACTCATGATTCCTGATGTCATCGTGCGCCGCAGCAAGCGACGTTGGGTGGCCGAACTCAACCCTGTGGCGGTCCCCAAGCTGACGGTAAGCACGATGTACGCCGATATGCTGCATCGCCAGAAAGAAGGTCGATCCACGCCGCTCTCGACCCAGTTGCAGGAGGCACGCTGGTTAGTCAAGAACGTGGCGCAACGATTTGATACGATACTCCGTGTGTCCAGCGAAATTGTGGAAAGACAGCAAGCGTTCTTCGATCACGGCGAAGTTGCCATGCGCCCGCTCGTGCTGCGCGAAGTCGCCGATGCATTGGGCTTGCACGAATCCACCGTCTCACGCGTCACCACGCAAAAATACCTCAGCTCGATGCGAGGTTCATTCGAACTTAAATACTTCTTCGGCAGCCACGTGGCCACCGATGCGGGCGGGGCTGCGTCGTCAACGGCGATTCGGTCTATGATCAAGACACTCATTTCAGGGGAGGACGCTGCACTGCCATTGACCGACAGCCGCATTGCTGAACTGCTCGGCGAGCAGGGCATCATAGTGGCGCGACGAACGGTGGCGAAATACCGGGAACTACAGAATATTGCCCCGGTCAACTTAAGACGTCGCGGTTAATTTTCATGTAAGCAATCGCGCCGAATTCGACCTACATTTTTTTTGCTATTGAGAGGTACGTTCATGAATTTGCACATCACCGGCCATCATGTTGCTGTTACCGACGCGCTCCGCACCTACGTGGTGACCAAACTGGATCGCGTTAATCGTCATTTTGATCATGTTATTGATATCAGCGTGGTGATGTCGGTCGAAAAACTCAGGCAGAAGGTTGAAGCGAATGTGCATGTAAGCGGGCGAGAAATTCACGCCGCCTGCGAAGGCGAAAGTCTGTACGCGGCCATTGATGAGCTTGCAGATCGACTCGATCGACAGGTGGTGCGCCACAAAGAACGATTGCAAGTCCACCGAAGTGAAGGATTCGAGCGCAAACGCATCGACATTGACGCGACACCCGCGGCCTGACGCCGGTCGTCACAGCCCCGCACGCAAGGCTCGCTGCACTAGAATTCATGTTGCAGCGCACCTGCGCGTGCAGCGGCCACTAGGGCCGAACAGGCCAATCGAGGCCGCGCGCATAACACGCATAACACGGATTGCAAGCCTGCCTGTGAGCCTCCTCTCGGATCTTCTTACCGCTGAAAACGTGTTGCTCGACCTGGACGTGAGCAACAAGCGACGATTGTTTGAGCTCATCGCGCTCGAATCCGAGTTGCGATACGGCTTGGCACCCACCACCACCGTGGACAGCCTTTTGGCACGCGAGCGTCTGGGTTCGACCGGTTTAGGCCAGGGCATTGCGATCCCGCACGGTCGCATACGTGGCTTGAAGCACTCAATTGGCTATTTTGCGCGCCCCAAATCGCCGATTATTTTCGAAGCTCCCGATGGTCAGCCGGTGCGCGATATTTTTGTTTTGTTGGTGCCTGAAGCAGCCACTGACGAGCATTTGCAGATATTGTCTGAATTGGCGCAACGTTTCTCCAATCGCGTTTTTCGCGATGCGCTTGCGGCCACCAATGATGTGCAGGTCATTCACGGTTTGTTCAGCGCTTCGCCGTAAGCCGCGAGCATCAAACTAAACCAGGACAGAAGAACTTGCGCACTGTCGAAATCACCCGTTTATTTGCGGACAACCAGGAGCGACTCGATGTAGAGTGGGTTGCAGGTCGCGATGGCGGCGATCGAGTACTTTCGCGCGACACCAATGCGCAGGCCCACGTCGGCCTGGTCGGCCACATGAACTTCATTCATCCGTTTCGCGTGCAGTTGATCGGGCCAGCGGAATTGGATTATCTTGCGACGCTTCCCATCGCGGAACAGAGCGAAACCTTCTCGCGACTGTTGCTTGATGAACTGGGCGCGGTCTTCGTTTGCGGCGTAGGCGACCCGCCCGCCTATATGGTTGAACTGGCTGATTCGGCACACGTTCCGCTGATGAAGTCGCCGTACCCCAGCCCCCACGTGGTCGACGTGCTGCGGCTGTATCTGGCGCGTATGCTCGCGGCGAACGCGACGCTGCATGGCGTGTTTCTCGATGTGCTGGAAATGGGCGTGCTCATTACCGGCGCGTCGGCTATTGGTAAAAGTGAGCTGGCGCTGGAACTCATCAGTCGCGGTCACGGGTTGATCGCCGATGACATCGTTGAGGTTTACAAGGTCTCACCGGAATTGATCGAAGGCCGCTGCCCGGAGGTGCTTAAAGACTTTCTCGAAGTGCGCGGCATCGGGATTCTCAACATCCGCACGACCTTCGGCGAAACGGCAGTGCGCCCGCGCAAATCGCTCAAGCTCATCGTGCATCTTGAAGATCACACCGACGAGCAGTTCAAGCGACTCGATCGCATGAGTGTGAACGCCAGCTTTCAGGAAATTCTCGGGGTGAAGATCCGCAAAGTGGTGATTCCGGTCGCGGCGGGCCGAAATCTCGCGGTGCTGGTGGAGACGGCCGTGCGCAATTTTGTGCTCAATTTGCGCGGCATTGATTCGACCCGCGAATTTATTGAGCGTCAGGCCAAATTGATGGAGGAGGGGTAACCCCTCGCCGTCCATGCAGTTATTATTGGTGGTGGGTGTCTCAGGCGCGGGAAAAAACGTAGCTCTTGGCGCGCTGGAAGACATCGGTTTCGCCACCGTCAACAACCTGCCCGCAGCGTTGTTGTTCGACACTGTCGAGGCGATGCTGGCGACGCACAACCAGCCACTTGGCATCAGCATTAACGCGCATGCACCCACTTTCGTTGCGGACTTCGACTCGCGGTACGCAGCGATTGCACGCATGCATCCCGATTTGCCGGTGCGCGTTATTCGCATCGACGCGTCTGACACCACGTTGTTGCGCCGTTTCGCAGAAACGCGGCGCAAGCACCCGTTCGCCAGTGATCACAGCACGCTGCAAGAGGCGATCTTTGAGGAGCGTGCGCGACTACATGCGGTCGCGGCGCGCGCAACCGATTTCGACACCAGCGCCACCAGCACGCATTTGCTGCGGCAGCGGGTGCGGCAATTTGCCAACGCCATCAAGACCGAGACCGAGCTACCGTTGCTCGAAATTTCATCGTTCGCGTATCGCCAAGGTATACCGCCCGACGCCGATCTGGTGTTTGACGCACGCATTCTGCCCAACCCATTTTATGAACCCGGACTGGCATCGCTTACGGGGCATGACGAGCCGGTGGTGAACTACTTGCGAGCGCAACCGGAGACGGAGGTTCTGGTAGCCGCAATCGCCACCTACATTCGCGCAGTATTGCCCGGATTTGTCAGCGACAACCGCGCTCGCGTGCACGTTGCCATTGGATGCACCGGCGGTAAACATCGCTCGGTCTATGTGGCCGACGCCGTAACGACATTGATGGTTTCAACCGCCCGCGTGTTGCGTCATGATCGTGAGCATCCACTGCCAGAATAGCTATTTACTTTAGAACGATTCATGCTGTCATTCCTCGGTCTAAAACCCGCAAAAAAATTGCCCGAAACGCTACCCCTGTTTCCGTTGGGCGCCACGCTTTTTCCGGGCGGGCGACTGGGTCTCAAAGTATTCGAACAACGCTACATTGAGCTTGCCAAGGCGCGGATCGCCGACGGTGAATTGTTCGGGATTATCACGCTGACCGGCGGCCTTGAGGTGGGCGCAGAGCAAACCTTCGCCAAGGTCGGCACCGCTGTCCGGGTGCTCTCGTTTGACATGCCGCAGGCGGGTATTTTTATGCTTGATGTGGTGGGCGAGGACCGCTTTGAAGTGCTCCGCTCGTCTACCGAAAAATCAGGATTGAAGCACGCAACTGTGCGCTGGATTCCGCCCGAGAAAAAAGTTAAGTTGCCGAACACTTATGTGGAGCTCAGCGCTATTTTGTCGCAGGTGATGGGGCAGGCGGGCGCGGAGAAATTTGCCGAACCGTTTGACTTGCGAGATGCGACCTGGGTCGGTAGCCGACTGGTAGAAATTCTGCAATTGCCGCCCGCGATCAAGCAAAGCTTGCTCGAGATTAACGATGCCGAACTGCGCCTCAAAACGGTCTACCACCTGATAAATCGCTCGACTAACGCAACCGCATCGCAAGCTTCGTAGAATCAGGTAATTCGATAATTTTGATGGCGCGTGAACCACGCACTTAAACCACACGGGGCACTATGGCCGGTCACAGTCAATGGGCAAACATCCAGCACCGCAAGGGGCGGCAGGATGCAAAGCGCGGCAAAATCGCCACCCGCCTTATAAAAGAAATCGCCGTCGCCGCCAAGATGGGCGGCAGCAGCATTGAAGGCAATCCGCGCCTTCGGTTGGCCATTGACAAAGCCTACGACAACAACATGACCAAAGACACCGTCGAGCGTGCGATCAAGCGCGGTGCGGGTGAGGTTGACGGTGCGAACTATGAAGAAATTCGCTACGAAGGCTACGGCATTAATGGGGCCGCGATGATCATCGACTGCCTCACCGATAACCGCGTACGCACGGTGGCCGAGGTGCGCCACGCCTTCAGCAAGCACGGCGGAAATCTCGGCACCGATGGCTCGGTCGCGTTCTTGTTCAAGCACTGCGGCACGCTGCTGTTCGCACCGGGGGCGGATGAGAACGCGCTGATGGAAACCGCACTCGAAGCAGGTGCGGACGACGTCGTCACGCATGACGACGGCTCGATGGAAGTAGTCACCGGGCCGTACGATTTCGTCAACATCAAGGAAGCGCTGGCAAAAGCAGGCTTCAAATCGGATGCGGGCGAAGTGACGATGAAGGCGCAGAATGAGGTGGTTTTCACAGGAGAAGATGCTGTGAAAATGCAGAAACTGCTGGACGCGTTTGACGCGGTGGATGACGTGCAGGACGTGTATACCTCTGCGATTATTGAAGGATAAATGATGGGCTGGTTCTCAAAAAGCGACGACGGATTTTTTCTCTCCACCACCACGCCGCCGGACATAGCGTCCGGCCAGTATCTCGGCGTAGTAAATGGTGAAGCCATCATCGGGGCAAACATCTTTCGTGACATGTTCTCTTCCGTCCGCGACATCGTGGGTGGCCGCGCAGGTGGCTACGAGCGAGCGCTCTCCGGGGCACGCGACGCAGCCCTCGCCGACATGATCACGGTGGCCAAAGAGCGCGGTGCGACCGGCGTCATAGGCATTGATTTTGACTATGAAGTGCTGGGTGAAACTAACGGCATGATGATGGTAGCCGTGAGCGGTACCGCGGTGAAGATGGTCTAATCGTCGCCGAATGACTGTGGGAGCGGTGTTACCGCGACAGATCCTACGCAACGACCAGTCGCGCTAACACCGCTCCCACCATGACCGCACCTTCCCGCTACATCCTCGGCATCGACCCCGGCCTGCGCAGCACCGGTTTTGGCCTGATTGAGCAGACTGGTAACAAGCTCGCTTACGTCGCCAGCGGCTGTATCAAAACCGACGACAAAGGCACGTTGCCTGAACGTTTGTTGACCATCGCGCAAGACATCCAGAGCATTATCAACCAGCACCAGCCGGACGACGTGGTGGTCGAGAAAGTATTCGTCAACGTCAATCCGCAATCCACGCTGCTGCTCGGTCAGGCGCGCGGTGCGGCCATCACCGCTGCCGTGCTTGCGGGCGCTACGGTTTACGAATACACCGCGCTGCAAGTCAAGCAGGCGGTGGTGGGCCACGGCAAGGCCGCGAAAGAGCAGGTGCAGGAAATGGTCAAACGCCTGCTCAAACTGGAAACAACGCCGCAAGCCGACGCCGCGGATGCGCTAGCCACAGCCATCACGCACGCGCACTCACGTCAGGGTTTCGGCGCGCTGGGTGTAGAGCTGCTCGGCAAGCGAAAGACGACGCAACGCGGCGGTCGCTTGATCTAACCAGACCGTGAGTCGAATTGACTCATAAATAACCGTACCGAAGGGGTCATCGTTGACTCATAAGTCAACGTACTGAGCGAGTTTGAATATTTGGTACGTGGATTCAAGTTCGAAGTGCGCTAACCATTACGATAAGAGTGCGACCAAGCGATTGCTGCAGGGGCGCTTGGTCGCCTCCCAAATCGCGTGTACGGCGGCGACCAGGTCTGCTTCAGCTGCATAGCGCACGGGGCGAGCCAAACGTGCTGAGCGCCCGTAGGTGACGTGGGGTCTCAGCGTTCACGGCAACGACGAGCGGCCTGGTTGCACGCTCGAGCCGCTTGGGACAGGCGATGACGCGCATTCGCCTCCCAGCTGCGTTGGCACAGTATTCTTCGAGCATGATGCCCTTTCAATACGCCCTGCGAACGCATAGCGCCCGACCATCGACAACCAATACGCGCACCGTTCTTGTTCACTCATTTACGTGTCCTTCGCTGTGTGCGTCGGTACGCTCTACTCAAGAGTCAACGCGTTTCCCTAAAAAATTGTGTGCTGAAAAATGCGCGCCACTGCTTGCAGACATTTTCCGCGACGCGTATATTGGGGTGGTAGTGTCAGACCCGACGCGAATGTCGGCGGGCATATCGACCGGGGACAGAAAATGAAGTTTGCGCAGCTGCTGGGTCGCCTCACCGTTATAGCGACGACGATGACGATCGGCCTTCATCCAGGCGACGCTGTGTCTGCTGGCAACATGTTGTTGACGATCACCGGCTTTCCGGCGCCGATCGAAATTCTTCGGTTCTCGACGGGTGTCAACAGATTTGGAACGGCAACACGTTTTCAGGATGCCTCCTTCTTGGCACCTGAGTCTGCCGCTTTGCCCAAAGCGTACGCCACCGTTACAAAGGGCCAGTACCTCACTTCGGCCCAGTTGCAGGTGTTGTCACCTGTTACATCACAATTGCTCTCAGACTGGACGTTTACGACCGTCCAACTAACTTACGCGGGCATCAGTCGGGATGTCGCTATCGGCGGCGCTCCCGGTACCAACTTCTCCTTCGCTTTCGACAAAGTCGTGTATCGCGTGTACGCGGTTGACGGGAGCGTCGCGCAGCAGGTGTGCTGGGGCGTCGGATGTTAAGGCGACGCGTAGGCGGTCGCTCGTGCCGCAGGTTCGTGGCTATGGCCGCTGTTGCTGCTTCGTCTCTGCTTTCGGCAAGCCCGAATGCCGGTAACCTGACATTGACGCTCACCGGCTTCCCGGCACCCATTGATATTTTGAGCTTTTCGGTAGGTGCGATCAAAGTGCCACCCGTTACGGGTGGCAGCAGCACCCTCGCTAACTTTCAAAACGCCAGTTTCGCCGCACTTGAGAGCCCCGCTACCCCACTGGAGATTGCCAAGCTCATCATCGGTGAGCGCCTAACCACGGCACACTTGTCGGTTCTGTCGCCGACCACGGGCCAACTGGTATCCGACTGGACGTTTGAACAAGCGCTGGTAAGCAGTGTGGCACTCGACCACTGGAGCGCTGCCAGTACGTTCCCGACGACCAGCTTCTCGCTGAGCTACGACAAGGTCACCTACCGCATCTTCGCTGCAGACGGCAGTGTCGCCCAGCGTTCGTGCTGGAACGTCGTGGGTAACGTGGCATGCTGAGCCGCATCAACTTCACGGCAAAGCGATCCAGCGCGAAACTGCTTTGCACTGTGCTGGTGATTGCGGCCGCCCTCCTGTCGCTCGCAGAAGCGGCGCTTGCTGCGTCCGGCGATACGCCGGTATTGGTAGCGACTGCGTCGCGCAAGCAGCACGCGACCGCCGGGTCGTTTGATCTTCCGCTGTCGCTGACCGCTAGCAACCCGACCATAGAGCCACGCAGTGGGCCAACACAGACGCTGGTGTTTTTCTTTGACAAAGCGGTTGCGGCTGGTGTGGCGGTTGTGACCGAAGGCACCGCCACTGCGGGCGACCCCATGTTCAGTGGCAATGAAATGATCGTGCCGCTCACCGGGGTGGCCGACCGGCAGTATGTAAGTGTTGCAGTCACGCGGGTGCTCGCCTTCGATGGCGGTACAGCGGGGCGGGGCTCGGCGCGCATCGGTCTGCTTCGCGGTGACGTGAGCCAGAACCGCGTGGTCACACTGTCCGATCTGGAGCAGGTGCACGCGCGATTGGCGCAACCGGTGGCGGCAGCGAATTATCTGCAGGACGTCGATACCAGCGGAACATTGACGACTGCCGACGAAGCGTTGGTCAATGCGCAGCTGACGATGCTGCTTCCGGCGCCGCCTGTGCCTGCCAATCAGCCGCCCGTTGTAAGTGCCGGTACCAGCCAGACGGTGGTGCTGCCCGCCAGCGCGAGCCTTGCCGGTAGCGTCGGCGATGATGGCCTGCCGAATCCACCGGGGGCGGTGACCCTGGGCTGGAGTAAGGTGTCGGGGCCGGGCACTGTTACCTTCACCAACCCCTTAACCACATCGGCATCGGCAACATTTAGTGCCTTCGGCACCTATGTGCTGCGGCTTGCTGCTACCGACGGTGGTCTGAGTAACTTTGCCGACGTCACCGTCAATGCCACCAGCGTGAGTGCTGACACGATGGTATTGACTGCAACAGGGCTTCCTGCGCCTATCGACATACTTACGTTCCATCACGGAGCGACAGCAACCCAGTCGTTCTCCGTGGTGGGGGGGGGCGCAGGCAAAGTGTCGGTTGGGGACGCCAGCTTTACCGCGCTGGAATCGGCCAACATGCCGTTGCAATTTTCGAGGCTTGCTGCGGGGACGCATGTCATTCAGGCGGTGCTAGAAGTTCGTTCCGCAGCCACGGCGACGCTGTTGTCCGACTGGAAATTTGAGGATGTCCAATTGACGTCATTATTCACCTCTGCTAGCGGTCAAACATCACCGACATCCAGTTTCTCCATCGCTTTTGCCCGGTTCACGTACCGGACGTTCAACACCAACGGGACGGTTGCCGCGCGTATGTGCTTTGACATCCAGATGAATCTGGCCTGCTGATTTCAACGGGCTGAAGTGAACTCGCAGCAGTGGGTTGATAACCCTACCGGCTCAGCGGTGCGATTAGGCGCAGTAGCGTCCGCTTTTTGGTTGCTGCGCACAATCTTTGCGAGGCTGGCAACGTCGCCTGCATGGCCGCACGTCTTGCCTGGCCTGCTGGCGGCCACGCTGCCGCTGACCGCCCTGGCGGCGGATCCACTCATTGGTACGCGATTGGTGGCTCCCGGCGGCAGCGCCAATACCGCAGTGATCGCCCCCGGTGGCACGGTTAGCTTCGAGGTGCGCATCGATGCACCCACGGTTGCGTCGATAGGCGCGTCCTATCGCCTGACGCAAACAGCACCAGCGAGCAGCGGATACTTCTCGATAACCGGCCGAAGCCAGATCGGCAGTCCGTTCACTGATGCGGCAGGTGGTGTGACGAATGTTGCAGCCACCGCAAGTCCGGACAATCTCCTCGGGCCAACTAATGCCGTCAATCTCGGCAACAACGCACCCGGCCTGACGGGGGTTGCGACTGGAAGCAACATTCTGGTCACGACCATCACGCTGCGCTGTAGTGCTTCAACGCCTGTTGGTATCTACCGAATTCAGCCCGCAGCTGCCATATCGTTTGCGACAGAGATATCGACCAACGCGCTGGGTAACGATCTTTCGATGAGTGATGCCTTTTTCGATATTGTTGTAAGCACAGCCACTGTGCCCGACGCCCCGGTCATGGGTACAGCCACTGCCGGTGATGCCCAGGCCGCAGTCACTTTCACCGCGCCTGCCAACAACGGTGGCAACCTCATCACCCGCTATGCGGTGACATCGAGCCCGGCTGGAGGTATCGATACTACTGCGGATCTTCTGAGCACCACGCGAACCGTGAGTGGTTTGAGCAACGGCACTGCCTACACGTTCACTGTCACCGCTACCAATATGGCCGGAATCAGTATGCCGTCGTCGACCTCCAATAGCGTTGTGCCAACGGCATCGACGGTTGGCATGCATATTCTGGATGTCGACGCCAATGGTCAGTACGACCCGATGATCGATGGTGTGATGATCGTGCGCTACATGTTTGGGTTGACTGGCTCGTCGATAACTACGGGAGCCATCGGACCTTTGGCCAACCGCGATGATTCAACGCTGATCGGTGACTATCTGAACAGCATTCGGCCCTATCTGGACATCGACCACGACGGCGTTGTGGATGCGCTGACCGACGGCTTGCTGATTATTCGCTATCTGCTTGGGCTAACCGGTACGCCGCTCGTACAAGGGGCAATTGGTAAAGATGCGATGCGTACTGCTGCCGCAGATATTGAGCGTTACCTGGCGACGCTGAAGCAGTAGCGGGGGTAAATCTTCACTGAAGAGCGGCGGCATGAGCCCGTGCGGAGAAAGGGAGCAGCGACCTACTTCGCCAATTGCCGCATTCGCGCAAGCCGGTCGCCCTCGTTCTCTGCGAACCAAGTGTCTTTACTCAATGCTTCTATCGCCTTCGCAAAGTACGGCTTGGCCTTTGCAGGTTCGTTCTTCACGAGATAAAGTTCCGCGATTTCTTCGAACACGTAAGCGTCGGGCTCGTTGGCTTCGGCGGCTTCTGTTTCGATCACCAATTGCAACGCCAGCGCTTCGTCATAGCGCTTTTGCAGGCGCATCACATTTGCAATTTGCCACTTCGCAGTGCGGATTTGCGAGTTGCTGCGAGTGAGTTGAAAGGCGGTCAACGACGACTGGAAATGCCTCATCGCTGCATCAAGATTGCCACGCTCGCGCTCGGTGTGCCCCATGTTGTTGGCGAGTGAACCGCGCCAACGAATCGAGCGCGGCACGTTACTGCTCATCGCCAGCGCCATCGCACGCTCGTTCCAGCGCTGCGCTTCGTCACCCGCCTCCACAATGCCCATCATGTGTGCTGCGTCAATGGCCAGCAGAGTGAGCTTTTCTTTGTCGCCGATTTGCCAGGCTTCGAAAAACAACGGGCGCGCTTTCACCACTTCGTTTGCCGAACGAAAAGTACGTCCGCGCTCGAGCAGATAGCGAATCCTCACGGCGGGCCGTGCTTTGTCGCTCATACGCCGCTGCACCGTGTCGAGCATCGCGTGAGCCTGCGCGAATTCGCGACGCATGCTGAAAGTGCGTGCAATCTGCGTTTCAAGTTCCAGTGCGTCGTCGCCAGTCTCGGTCTTTAGCGCCTCACGAAAGCGCGCCTCGGAGACCTCAGGTTGGGTGTAGTTCCACAGCGCATCAATGTCGACTGCCATCGCGGACCCTGCCATCATCGCGGCTGTGGCAACGAACGAGCGCAGTCTAGGTGCCCGCCTGGCCGCCATCGCGCCGCTCCAATGTTTCGATGTCGCGCAGCCGCGCATAAAAATTGCTGCCGAGTCGCGCATAAGGTCGCAGCTCCACATGCTTCAGTACGTCCACACGATGCTTAAAGCCGCGCTTCTCACCAAGGTACGCGCGCTCATCGATATGCACCTTGACCACCTCGCCCATCACCCACGTATTGCGTCCGAGCGCAATGCCTTCACGCAACACGCATTCGTACGCGATGGGCACGCCCTGCACGCGCGGCGGTTTGACGAGCGTGGAGGCCACCGGCGTCAACCCCGCATGCGCAAATTCGCTCTCGCCGTGCGGCAGCGGATCGCTGGATCGCACCATCGCCTCAGCCAGATTTTCCGGCACGATGTTGATCACGAATTCTTTGGTCTCGCGAATGTTTGCCCACGTGTCTTTCAATGCGTAATCCTCGCTTTTTCGATCCTCCCCACGGGGGCCGCAACTGAAACCGAGAATCGGAGGGCTCGGTGAACACACGTTGAAAAACGAATAGGGCGCGAGATTCGTGTTCCCATTCACGTCAATGCTCGAAACCCACGCGATGGGTCGCGGAATGATCGCATCACGCAACACGAAATACATTTCGTCCTGCGTGAAATCTGAGGGTGAAAGGGAAATGGTGCTCATGCCGCCTCAGTCAAAAAGTCACACACCGCACTCACCGTGGGTGCATCAAAAATCATCGGCGCATGCCCTGTTTCCGCGATGCTGAGCGCGATGGCATCCGGATGCGTCTCGACCATTTTTGTCAGTGTTGCCGCGCTCAACAAATCCGAATTCACGCCGCGCAAAATCAGTGTCGGTTGCTTAACCGCAAGCCACAGCGGCCACATGTCGGCAGCGGGCGCGGCGAGACCCGCACGAAATGCGTCGCCCACTTTTGGGTCCATATTGAATTCCCAGCGACCATCGGCGCGCTGCCAGCAGGACGTGCTGACCATGTGCTGATACTGCTCCTCCGACAATGGCCCGAACGTGATGATTGCCATGCGCGCCGCCGCATACAGTTCGGGGTACGACGCGAAGGTCGGTGCCAGACCCACGTAACTTGCGATGCGTTGGATCGCCGCAATCTCAAGCACCGGCCCGATGTCGTTGATGACAAATCGCTTCATGGTCGAGCCTGGCGTCACGGCCATCACCATGCCAATCAAGCCGCCCATTGACGTGCCAATCCAGTCATACGACTGCACGCCGAACTCAGTCAGCAGCGCATTGATAAATTGCACATAGGTCGGAATTGAATACTGCTCCGCTCTCGCCAGCCAATCGCTTTGACCGCGCCCCGGAATGTCAGGGCAGAGCACGCGAAAGTCTTTGCTCAACGCATCCGCGACCACATCAAAATCGCGACCATTGCGCGATAAACCATGCACGCAAAGCACGACGCGCGGATTCTTCTCATCCCCCCATTCGTGAACAGCCATGTGCTTGAGCACGCCGT
>JAYSUK010000411.1:0-2584 GCA_043719085.1 Burkholderiales bacterium
GTCGCCGCACAGGGCGATTTGTATCGGCTCAACGAGCGTGAATTGCGTGAAAAGCACATGGCTCAGGATTCGCGTTTGCGCGAGGCGCAGCTTGATGCCGCCGAGCAACGGGTGTTGACGCAATGGCTGGTGGTGGCACTGGTGGCTTTCGCCGCACTCGTGGCTGCGCTCGCCGCGTTCTGGCAATTGAGTCGCGCGCGGCGATTTCGGCGGCGTGCAGAAATCGACGGCCTCACCGGCATTTGTTCGCGCTCCGCCATCGAGAGCCAAGCGCTTGCTGCGTTTGATCGTTGCCAACGCGACAAAAAGCCGGTGTCGCTCTTGATCGCCGATGTCGATCAATTGAAAACAGTCAACGACAGCCGCGGCCACGCCGAAGGTGATGCTTTGCTGCGCGAAATGTCGGCGCTGATGGCGTCAAGCCTGCGACAACAAGACTTGTTGGGCCGCTGGGGCGGTGATGAATTTGTCGCCCTGCTGCTAGACACTGACGCAAAAGTTGCCGCACAGATCGCCGAGCGGATTCGCTTCACCGTGGCTAACGGGCTGGCGGAAAAGTGGGCAGGTCTGGGCTCGTGCAGCATCGGTTGCGCGACGCGACTGACCAGTGCAGAAACCTTCGAGATGACGCTGGCACGAGCCGATGCGGCGTTGTATCGAGCGAAACTAGCCGGTAAAAATCGGGTGGCTCTGGCTGAAAATTAGGTCTTGGCCGTCTGATTTTCGGGCGCTTGAGCGAGTTAACAGCTTTCTAACAGAAACCAGGCTGTATAGGGTGTAAAGCGCATTTTATTGAATAGTCGACTTTGCAGTTTATGGGCGATAATCCCATACTTTATCGGTCTTCCAGCCCAAAGCTGAATTCAAAAATCACGCGCCACACTGACACATCTCCTCGCATGTACTGACGCAAACATGGCTCCTTAGCGGCCCAGACTGCGACGTTTCTCCCTTCGAAGAAGCGACGGCGCGCGGATTTGGTTGCGACGCGTACTGACTGTCAAAACTGTTGTAAAGTCTTCAGTTGAATGTCTAAATGTGTCTCGCTATGAACGCTCCTGTTGCTGCTTCTTTGCTCGCCCAAAAGGACGTCGCTAACCACTTTCACCCCTACACTAACCTGCGCGCCATTGAAACAGATGCGCCACTGATGATCGTTGAGGGTGATGGCATTGAGGTGATCGATGAGACCGGCCGCCGCTACATCGAAGGCATGGCCGGATTGTGGTGTGCCTCACTCGGCTTCAGCGAAAAGCGTCTGGGTGAAGCGGCCAAGCGGCAAATGGATGTGCTGCCTTACTACCATTCGTTCTCGGGCAAAGCGCACAACGTGGTGGCTGAAGTTAGCGAAAAATTGATCTCACTCGCGCCGACACAAGCGTTGCGCGATGGCCGCGTGATCTTTGCCAACTCGGGCTCTGAGGCCAACGACACCGCCTTCAAACTGGTGCGGTACTACCACAACGCTATCGGCAAACCGCTCAAGAAAAAAATTATCGCGCGGGTCAAGGGCTATCACGGCGTGACGCTTGCCACCGCCTCCCTCTCCGGCATTCCGGCGATGCACCAACACTTTGATTTGCCGATTGACGGTGTGCTGCGCACCAGCTGCCCGCATCCGTATCAATTCGCAAATGACGGCGAATCTTTAGAGCAGTTTGCGACGCGATTGTCGGATGAGCTTGAGGCACTGATTTTGCGCGAAGGGCCGGACACAATTGGCGGTTTTATCGCTGAGCCCGTGCAGGGCGCGGGTGGCGTGATCGTGCCACCGCCGACGTACTTTGAAAAAATTCAAGTGATTTTGAAGAAGTACGAAATTTTGTTCATTGCCGACGAGGTGATTACGGGCTTTGGCCGCACCGGGAATATGTTTGGCGCCCAGACGTATTCGCTAGAACCGGACATGTTGAGCACGGCCAAAATGATCACATCAGCCTACGTGCCGTTCTCGGCGCTCTACGTCAGCGACAAGATCTATCAGGCCTGTGCCGATGCGAGCGCAGCCGTCGGCGTGTTCGGTCACGGCTACACCTATTCCGGGCATCCGCTGGGCTGCGCGGTGGCGCTGGAGACGTTGAAAATTTATGAAGAGCGCGACATTGTGGGCCACGTGCGCAACGTGTCGCCTGCGTTTGCGGCTGGACTGCAAAAATTTGCCGATCATCCGCTGGTGGGCGACGTGCGCAGCGTCGGGCTCATTGGCGCAGTTGAATTGGCAGAAGACAAGCATGCACGTAAACCGTTTGATCCGAATCGTGGCGTCGGCGCCTACCTCGTGCGTCGGGCGCAAGAGCACGGCCTGATCCTGCGTGCGATGGGTGGCGACATCATTGCGTTTAGCCCACCGTTGATCATCACCGAGCCGCAAATTCAGGAGATGCTCACGCGTTTCGACAAGGCGCTGGACGACACATCCGCATGGATCAAGGCAGTCTGATGGAACTCAAAATAACCCTCACGCCAACGGCGCAAAAACTGATTCGCACTACCGAATTTACGTTCTCCACCAATGCTGAACCCGGCATGTCGATGCCGCAGGTCGGCGATATGTTGCGCATCACCATGGACGAGCCGCCCGTAT
>JAYSUK010000412.1:0-7118 GCA_043719085.1 Burkholderiales bacterium
ATAGAGATTCAGCCAAAAAGCTGCTCGCAAAGTAGTCCAGCCCGATACAATCATGGCAATGTCGTTGGCCAATGTTTTATCTTCTTCTGAGCCTTTGCCCGAGCCCTGCGAGGCGCTGGTTGAACTCACCAACGTAAGTTTCGGCTACACCAAAGCGCGGCAAATTTTGTCGGGGGTGAGTCTCATCGTGCCCAAGGGCAAGCTGGTGGCGGTGATGGGAGGCTCCGGGTGCGGCAAAACCACTATCCTGCGCCTGCTCTGTGGCCAGTTCCGCGCAAGCAGCGGCGAGGTGCTGGTGGGCGGTCAATCGGTGGCCACCATGGATCGCGAGCGGATGTTTGCGCACCGCCGCAGGCTTGGCATGTTGTTTCAGTTCGGTGCGTTATTCACTGATTTGACTGTGTTCGACAACATCGCATTTCCGATACGCGAACATACTGATTTGCCTCACGACATTATTCACGATTTGGTGTTGATGAAATTGAACGCTGTCGGCCTTCGTGGCGCAGCCCGACTCAAGCCTAGCGAGTTGTCGGGCGGCATGGCTCGGCGCGTTGCGTTGGCGAGAACCATCGCGCTCGATCCGCAACTCGCACTCTACGACGAACCGTTTGCCGGGCTTGATCCGATCTCGTTATCGGTGGTCGGACAGTTGATTCGCAAGTTGAACGATGCGCTGGGCATGACCTCTGTTCTGGTTACGCACGACATCGCAGAGTCGATGAAGATCGTTGATTACATTTACTTCATCTCCGAAGGCCGTGTGGTCGCGCACGGTGACGTGCCCAGCATCAAGGCGAGCACCGATCCCTTCGTGCGTCAGTTCGTCGACGGGCAGCCCGACGGGCCTGTGCGCTTTCACTATCCGGCAAAAACGCTGGCTGAGGATTTTGCGTGAACGCTGTGTTTGACGCTATTAGGTCAATCGGCGCGGCGGTCATTGTTGGCATTAGCCGCGTGGGCTACGCCACCCGCTTTTTCTTCACTATTCTCGGTCACAGCGGCACTTCATTCATGCGTCCGCGCCTGATCATCCGCGAGGTGTATCAAGCAGGTGTGCTCTCGCTCATCATCGTTTGCATGAGTGGGCTTTTTGTTGGCATGGTGCTTGCATTGCAGGGTTACGAAACTTTGTCCCGCTACAGCGCTTCTGAGTCGATGGGTGTGTTGGTGGCCACCGCACTGGTGCGCGAACTGGGACCCGTGGTTGCTGGGTTGCTCTTTGCCAGCCGGGCGGGCTCGGCCATGACCGCTGAAATCGGCCTCATGAAAACCACCGAGCAGCTTGCCGCGATGGAGGTCATGGCGGTCGATCCGATAGCGCGCGTTATCGCGCCGAGATTCTGGGGGGGGGTGATCTCGTTACCGCTGTTAGCGGTGTTGTTTTCGACGCTGGGCGTGTTTGGCGGTTTCCTCGTTGCCGTGAAGCTCATTGGCGTAGATAGCGGCGCGTTTTGGGGACAAATGCAAGCGGCGGTTGACTGGCGCTATGGCGTGATGAATGGCGTTATCAAAAGCATCGTTTTCGGCGTTGCCGTGAGCCTGATATCAGTGTTTGAAGGCTATGATGCCAACCCCACGGCTGAGGGCGTTTCAGCGGCCACCACGCGTGCCGTGGTCACCTCCGCGCTCGCGATTCTGGCGCTTAATTTTGTGCTGACGGTATTCATGTTTAGAGGACAGATTAACTAATTATGAATAAGAAATTTATTGATTTGTGGGTCGGAATATTTGTGGTGATCGGTCTCGCGGGACTCGCATTTTTGGCGCTCAAAGTCGGCAATCTGCTCAGCACGAAAGAGGAGCGCAACGGCTACGACATCGTAGCGCGCTTTGACAACATCGGTGCGCTTAAGCCACGTGCGCCAGTGAAAGCGGCGGGTGTCGTGGTGGGCCGCGTGGATTCCATTCGTCTCGACGGAAAAACTTACGAAGCGGTCGCACGTTTGCACATCTTCGAGCAGTACAAATTCTCGAAAGACACCATCGCAGCGGTCTTCACCTCCGGTTTGCTCGGTGAGCAATTTGTTGGTCTGGAAGGCGGCGGCGACACCGTAATGCTGAAAGACGAAGATCAAGTCAAAAAGACGCAATCAGCCGTGCAGATCGAGAAATTGATCTCGCAGTTTCTCTTTAGCAAAGCGTCGGAATCTCCCACGCCTGCCCCCGCAGCGCTGCCTGCACCTGCCACTGGAGTCAAGCCATGAAGTTCGCAGTCGTAATTCTGGCCAGCGTGATGACGCTTTCTGGCTGTGCGTCATTCCGCGCTGCTGCGCCAGGAGACCCCCTTGAGCCGATTAATCGCGGCATCTATTCGTTTAACAGCACGTTTGATCACTACTTATTCAAACCCATCGCCAAGGGCTACGACTTTGTGGTTCCCGGCCCGGTCAAGGCCGGAGTCACCAACGTGTTTCAAAATGTTTCCGACGTGCAGTCGCTAGTGAGCGACGCGCTGCAGCTCAAGGGCGCGAAGCTTGGTGACGATTTGGGCCGCGTGATGCTTAACACCACCTTCGGCATTGGCGGCATTTTTGACCTAGCCACGCCGATGGGCATAGAGCGCGGCAATGAGGATATCGGGCAAACACTTGGCTATTGGGGCATTGGCGCAGGCCCGTACCTGGTGATCCCGTTCATGGGCCCGTCCTCGCTGCGCGATGTGGTAGGGCGTTATGGCGAGTCGAAAATCAATCCTTTGTCCTACGTGTCATCCGTCCCGGTGCGGAACTCGTTAACGGGCCTGAGTGTCGTAGATGCACGGGTTGGATTGTTTCCAGCAGAAGACCTGCTGAATCAAGCCTCGCTGGACAAATACACATTTTTGCGATCTGCGTATTTGCAGCGCCGACAAAGTCTGGTGCTCGACGGCAAGCGTCCTAAGAATGAATAGTTGAAAGTTGAATTTATGAAGCGGTCTAGTCGGATTTTTGGATTGTTCGCCTCTGTGGCGCTTGCTGTGTTGGCAGCGACCGCTGCGCAGGCGCAAACTGCGCCCGACGCCTTGATCAAAATGGTCGCCACGGACGTGACTAACGTGCTGAAAGCGGATCCGGCCATCCTGAGCAATGCCGCAAAACTCAAGGAATTGATCGAGAACAAGCTGATCCCCAACTTCAGCTTTGCACGCATGACGCAACTGGCGATGGGCCGCAACTGGGCCAAGGCATCCCCCGAACAGCAAACCGCATTGACCAAAGAGTTTCAAACGTTGCTGGTGCGCACCTACTCCGGCGCGCTTGCGAACTTTCGCAACAATGCCATCGACGTTCGCCCGCTGCGCATGCAGCCCGCTGACACTGACGTAACCGTAAAGACCGTGATTAATCAGGCCAACGGTCAAGGCATCCCGATTGATTACTCGCTGGAAAAGGGGACTGACGGCAGCTGGAAGGCATACGACATCATCGTGGCAGGGGTGAGCCTTGTGACGAATTATCGCGACGAATTCAACACCGTGATTCGTGATCAGGGCGTTGATGCGCTGGTGAAGCAGTTGCAGAGCAAAAACAAATAGTCATGGAGTTGACTGGTGCCCTTACCTTCGCCAATGCCCATGACGTTTGGGAGGTAATTGCGCCGACCGCAGCGGGCGCCACATCAATTGATGTGTCCGGCGTCACCCAGGTTGACTCGGCGGGGCTCGCGCTGATCTCGGCGCTGAAACGCAAGGCGGGCGTGCAGTGCAGCGTTATTGGATTTACGCCAAAGCTCGCCACACTTGCCTCGGCGTACGACGTGGAAGCGTTGTTTTAGCGAGTACCCTAAAATCAGGGGCTAACCTGCAAGTGCCTCTGTGAATCCAGTTTCATCCAAAGCCGCTGCCGTCAACGTCGACGACATCAGCAAATCCTACCCTCATGTTCGCGCGCTCAACCACGTTTCTCTGCGTGTTGAGCAGGGCGAATTTTTTGCGTTGCTTGGGCCGAATGGCGCTGGCAAAACCACCCTTATCAGCATTCTTGCGGGCCTCATACGCGCGGACAGCGGGCACGCCTCAATAATGGGCCACGACACGGTCAGCGACTACCGCGAGGCGCGCAAAAACCTCGGCGTAGTGCCCCAGGAACTGGTCTACGATCCGTTTTTTAGCGTTCGTGAAACGCTGCGATTTCAGGCGCGCTATTACGGCGTATCCAAAGCCGATGCCTGGATCGACGAAATCTTGCATAACCTCGACCTGACTGGCAAAGCCAACGAAAACATGCGCGCGTTATCCGGCGGCATGAAGCGTCGCGTGCTGGTGGGGCAAGCGCTCGTTCACAAACCACCCGTCATCGTGCTTGATGAGCCAACGGCGGGCGTAGACGTGGAGCTGCGACAAAATTTGTGGACGTTCATCAAACGATTGAATACCGAAGGCCACACTATTATTTTGACCACGCACTATCTTGAAGAGGCCGAGGCGCTGTGCAACCGCGTGGCGATGCTCAAGAACGGTGAGATCGTCGCGCTTGATACCACGGCCAACTTGTTGCGCGGCATGTCCGGCATCACGGTGCAAATTTCAGCTGACACCATGCCTGTTTCATGGGCGTCTCGCAGCAGCGCTCAGGCGTCTGGCGCGTTCGGATTTACGCTGTCGGGTTACCCAGAACTGGAGTCACTGCTCGCTGCTTTTCGCGAAGCCAACATCGCCATTCGCGAGATGAAACTGGGCGAGGCAGATCTTGAGCGCGCGTTCCTGAAACTCACTTCACAGTCAGCGGTGGCCGCATGAACGCGCCCATCCTTGGTCCCGGCTTCAACGCACTTTTCTACAAGGAATGTCTGCGCTTCTGGAAGGTGGCATTCCAGACCATCGTCGCGCCGGTCGTCACGACGCTGCTGTACCTGCTGATCTTTTCGCACGTACTCGAATCCAACGTCAAGGTGTACGACGGACGCGTCAACTACACGTCGTTTTTGATCCCCGGCTTGGTGATGATGGCGGTGCTACAAAACGCATTTGCCAATAGTTCGTCCTCGCTGATTCAAAGCAAGATGATGCGCAGCATTATTTTTATTCTGCTGCCGCCGATTACGTCGCTGGAAATTTTCTGCGCCTACGTGTTCGGTGCGATGGTGCGCGGGCTCGCGGTGGGCCTCGGCGTGTGGTTGATTACGTTCCCGTTTGTAGGCGCTGCGGCGGCTGTGCCACAACAGCCGTTATGGGTGCTCGCGTTCGCGGCGGGTGGCAGCGCGATCATGGGCACGCTCGGCTTGATCGCGGGCATCTGGTCAGAAAAATTTGACCACCTCGCCGTGTTTCAAAACTTTATCATCATGCCACTTACCTTTCTGAGCGGCGTGTTTTATTCGATTCACTCGCTGCCGGCGTTCTGGCAGGGTTTGTCGCACTTCAATCCGTTTTTCTACATGATCGATGGCTTCCGCTACGGCTTTTTTGGCCTCGCTGATGTCAGCCCGTGGCGCAGTCTGGCGGTCGTCACTTTTTTTGTGATCGCGCTTTCGATTATCGCCATGCGCATGCTCGCAAGCGGCTACAAATTGCGTCAATAAACACTGTAGGAGCGGCCCTGCCGCGCCCCTTCAACACGGAACCCGGTGGGTCGCGGCACAGCCGCTCCTACAAACAAAAAATGCTTACCCCAGACACCTTAAAAAATTACATCGCCACCGCACTTCCCTGCACGCATATTGAGCTTGAGGGCGACGGTCAACACTTTTACGCCACGATCGTGAGCGCTGAATTTGCAGGGCTCTCGATGATCAAGCAGCATCAAAAGGTGTACGCAGCCTTGGGCGATCGAATGAAGGCCGAGGTTCATGCGCTGTCGATGAAAACGTACTCGCCCGAGCAATGGGCGGCGAAGTCGGCAAAGGGCTAGATCATGGATAAATTGCGAGTGACCGGCAACGGGCCGCTACGCGGTTCGGTGCGCATTTCTGGTGCCAAGAACGCGGCGCTTCCGATTCTGTGTTCGTCGCTGCTGGTCAAGGCTCCGGTAACGTTTACCAACGTGCCACAACTGAACGACACACGCACCATCGTGCGCCTGCTTAACCAGATGGGTGTCACTGCCTCGCGTACGGAATCGCATCGCATCGAGATTGACGCCAGCACACTGACCAAGCCGGTCGCCGAATACGATCTCGTAAAAACGATGCGCGCGTCGGTGCTCGTGCTCGGCCCGCTGGTTGCACGCTGGGGCGAGGCGCGCGTGTCGCTGCCCGGCGGTTGCGCCATTGGTCAACGGCCTGTAGATCAGCATTTGAAGGGCCTGGAGGCGATGGGGGCCGAAGTCACGCTCGACGGCGGCTACATCAACGCCAAAGCGCCCGGTGGGCGCCTTAAAGGCGCGCGTATCGTGATGGACATGGTGACCGTCACCGGCACCGAAAACATCATGATGGCGGCGACCCTCGCAGATGGCGTGACGGTGATCGAAAACGCAGCGCGTGAGCCGGAAGTCGTCGATCTCGCCAACTGCCTGATTGCAATGGGCGCCAAGATTTCTGGCGCGGGTACGGACAGCATCACCATCACCGGGGTCGAGGATTTGCATGCCGCAACCTATCGCGTGATGCCGGACCGCATTGAAGCTGGCACGTTCGCGTGTGCTGCAGCCGCAGTCGGCGGAGAAATCACATTGCTTGACGCACCGGTGGCTTCGATGGAGGCAATACTCGACAAACTGCGCGACGCCGGTTGCAGCATTTCAATCAATGGCACGGCGATCACCATCGCGCGCAAAGGCCCGCTCAAGGCCGTTAGCGTGAAGACCGCGCCGTACCCGGCCTTCCCGACCGACATGCAGGCTCAGGTGATGGCGATGAACGTGGTCGCCGAGGGCACTGCCGTGATGACTGAAAACATTTTCGAGAACCGCATGATGCACGTTTCCGAGTTGACACGTCTGGGTGCCAACATTGAAGTCACGGGCAACACCGCCGTTGTGCAGGGCGTGAAAGCACTCAAGGGCGCGAACGTCATGGCCACTGATTTGCGTGCGTCGGCCAGCCTCGTGATCGCGGGCCTTTGTGCCAGCGGCGACACCATGATTGACCGCATTTATCACCTCGATCGCGGCTACGAACACATCGAAGACAAGCTGATCGGTCTCGGCGCGCGCATCGAGCGGATTTCGACATGAGCACGCGTTTTGTAGGAGCGG
>JAYSUK010000413.1:0-7115 GCA_043719085.1 Burkholderiales bacterium
TGCTTTGAGACCGCGTTGCGTTTAGCTTGCAGTTCTTCGGTTTTGGTTTGCAATTGTTTGCGATGATCTTCGAGGCCACGGAAGGTCGCCTCATCAAACATAACGCCGCGTCGCGCGAGACCGGCGACGACGGTGGGCAACTCTTTGCGTAATTGTTGAATGTCTAACATGGGAAATCCTTTTAAAATTTTTGAAGCTGTGTTTGCTATTTCCCGTCATTCCCGCCTTGATTACACAACTGAGCGGGAATCCAGTGGCTTTCGCGTGTAGTCAACGACGCTGCATTCCCGCCGCAGCCTGCCCTCGAATGCTTTAGTCGGGGGCGGGAATGACGAAACTTTATTGGTGGAACGGGGTATCGCGCACGCCTTCATCAGGCGACCGAAGGCGGCGCTACGTAGATCGAGAGGAGCGGCTGGAGGGATTACGGCGAAGGAATTTGACAAACGGGTTCATAGCTTCGATTTTCCATCAAGTTCGCGTAAGTGCGCAAGCTTTTCGGCAATCTTTGCTTCCAGACCGCGGTCGGTAGGTCGATACCAGTCAGGCCGCTTCATGCCATCCGGGAAGTAACTTTCCCCCGCAGCAAAGCCCTCCTCCTCATCGTGCGCATACCGATAATCCTTGCCCATGCCGAGGTTCTTCATCAGCTTGGTCGGTGCGTTGCGAATATGCATCGGCACCGGCCGTGATTCATCCTGAGCGATAAAGGCGCGCGCCGCGTTGTAGGCTTTGTAGACGGCATTCGATTTGGCGGCGATTGCGAGATAAATAATTGCTTCGGCCAGTGCCAGTTCACCCTCAGGCGAGCCGAGCCGCTCATACACATCGGCAGCGCTCAGTGTGATGTCGAGTGCGCGTGGGTCGGCCAAACCAATATCCTCGGTCGCCATGCGGATCATGCGCCGCGCCAGATAGCGCGGGTCAGCGCCGCCATCGAGCATGCGGCAGAACCAGTACAACGACGCATCGGGATCAGAGCCGCGCACGCTTTTGTGGAGTGCGGAAATCTGGTCGTAAAAATTATCGCCGCCTTTGTCGAAACGCCGCGCTGCGCGGGCGAGCACCGTTTCGACAAACTTTGTATCTATCGCTTTTGCGCTGCTGCTATCGGCGGCGATGGCGAGCTGCTCGACTAAATTAATGAGCCGCCGACCATCACCATCGGCCATGTTGATGATTCGCGATTTGGCTTCCAGATCAATCGTGATTTCAGTACTTTCCGTTCGCCCCCGTATCGAGTACGGGGCAGGCTCTGATCCTGTCGAAGGGCCCGTCGATGCTTCGACAAGCTCAGCACGAGCGGCGCTTTGAGCAAGCGGCGGCGATGCACTAACCGCACGATCAAACATCAACGCCAGCGCAGCATCATCGAGCGGATTCAACACGTAAACAGAAGCGCGCGACAACAACGCGTTATTCAATTCAAACGAAGGATTCTCTGTCGTTGCACCGATAAACGTCACCAGCCCCGATTCGACATGCGGCAAAAACGCATCCTGTTGGCTTTTATTAAAGCGGTGCACTTCATCGACAAACAAAATCGTGCGGCGATTGAGATTGTCGCGGTTCACACTCGCGCGCTCAATCGCCTCGCGGATTTCTTTCACGCCGGAAAGCACGGCCGAGAGCGCAATGAAATCGGATTCAAACGCATGCGCCATCAACCGCGCGATGGTGGTCTTGCCCACGCCCGGCGGCCCCCACAGAATCATCGAGTGCGGTTTGCCGGATTCAAACGCGATGGAGAGCGGCATGCCCTCGCCGGTGAGGTGCGCCTGCCCAATCACCTCCGCGAGCGTACGCGGACGCAAACGCTCGGCAAGCGGCACGCTCAGGCTCGCCCCCTCTCCCTCGATCCCACTGCTTCGCTCCAAGTGTGCCTTGGTCCCACGAGGGGAGAGGGAAGAAATAGCCCCCTCTCCCCTCGTGGGAGAGGGTTGGGGAGAGGGGGAAATGGTAGAAAAAAGATCGCTCACAAGTACCAGTAAAAAGATGCCAGACACTAGCACCGGCGCGATGTTTCAGCCATTTATGTCCTGCAACCCGCGCCAATGCTAGTGTTTCAATATTTCGCCGCATCCATCGCGACGAACACCATCACAACATTATCGCCGTTCTACATCCGATCCAAAGGACTGATCACACCACCGCCGCCGACCTTCAGCACATGGGTGTAGATCATCGTCGTCTTCACATCCGCGTGGCCGAGTAATTCCTGCACGGTGCGGATGTCGTAGCCGGATTGCAGCACCCGTGTGGCAAAGGAGTGCCTTAAGGTATGGGGAGTCGCAGGTTTGTTTATCTGCGCAGCCTCTACAGCACGTTTGAACGCACGCTGAAACGTTGTTTCATAAACATGATGTCTGCGCTCAATGCCGGTTCGCGGATCGGTCGCGAGACCGGATTGCGGAAACACCCAATGCCACGCCCACGACTGCCCCGCGCGCGGGTATTTGCGATCCAGTGCATCGGGCATGTACACGCCAGGGCGCGCTGCTGCACGATCCCTTGCCCACAGCGTATTTGCGCGCACCAATTGCGCCTGCAGCGGCGCAACTATTTTGGTCGGCAACATGACGGCGCGATCCTTGTTCCCCTTCGCCTCGCGGACGATGATGGTATTGCGCGTGAAATCGACATCTTTCACACGCAGCCGCATCGCCTCCAGAATGCGCAGCCCAGTGCCGTACAGGAGCTGCGCGATCAGCAGAAATTCACCATCCATTTGATGAAATATCCGCACCACCTCATCCGGAGACAGCGTAACCGGCAGCCGCTTCACCTCTCGTGGTCTGCCGATCTCCTCCAGCCACGGCAGGTCAACACCCAACACCCTGCCGTACAAAAACAATAGCGCCGACAAGGCCTGCCGGTGCGTGGACGACGAGACATTGCGCTTGCTCACCAACGCCATCAGGAACGCCTCAATTTCGGCTTTTCCCATTTCTGCCGGGTGACGCAAACCATGAAAACGAATAAAGGTACGAGTCCAGTAGACATACGCTTCTTCCGTCCTTAGACTGTAATGCAAGTACCGAATGCGCTCCTTCAACTGATCCAGAATGCGAACAGACTGCAAGGGCGGCAGGTGTTTTTTCGCGCTTTTGTTAGTGCTGTACATTTATATAGTATATTGATCGAAAGCCGCGCCTGTCAAGGGTTTCGAGGCAGCTGGTTCCGGGAAGTTAGACACCGACCGGGATGGTAGACAGCGTTTAGGTGTCGAAAACTAGTTAGGGGTTGTTGTGCTTGACATGTACCGGAGCAGACGAATCACCCATGATGCAAAAAGCCCGACCCACATCCCAATAGCGATAGCCATCACGTAACCTTGGACGCGCTCACCGCTATCGTCACTAACCCCGCTTGGCTTCTTGCTTGCGCCGGCGCTCTCGCTATGGTGCTTATCGGAATTTACGCCCCATCTGCTATCAAGCGGCATCAAGAGGCCGCTACGATCTACCGTAACGCTTTCGACGCCGTTCTTCTCAACCTCAGAGAAAATCCCGATTGCCCGCTTGCTCAAATTGCCTTCGGTTGCCACCCGCAACTCTTGGCCGCTATCGACAAGCATAGGTCGGTCATTCCGTTCTGGCGGCGCATATGCTTCGAGAGGGCCGTTACCCACTACAAGCACGCATACGACGTAGGCCGCGACTATGGCAATGTGTTTGCCACCAGCTTCTCCGAAAACACCGATATTGCGCGGGCTAACCGAAAGTTCTACGCTGCCGCAATCAATCGGCTTTTGTCCTATGCGTAGCACCCCTAACACGTCGGTCAATCGGGACGCGCCGCTAAGGGCGTCGTGTTTTTCAGTTGTCATCGGGCGCGCCCCTTACCTTGGTCGTTATGCATCAAGAATTGGGAGCGGTGCCCCGCCGTAAGGCCGAGCACCGATACCCCCGACGCGGTGGCCGCCGCGCCGTTAGGAGGCCAAGAATCGCCGCGCCTGCATAAGCCGCCGCGCTCTTCGTAACCGCCAAAGCCAACCATCCACCAGTTGGCGTGCACGCCAGCGCAATCAAGGTTTACGCCATGATTACTCTGACGATAAAGCTTCAGTTGAGCTACAAACAGTTGCGTGCGCTTGCACAGTTCGCGCTTCTGCTCATGCTCTTCCTCGGCTAGCGTTACCCCGGCCCCGAAAGGGGTCGGGCCTTCACTTCTTTTCTGGAGCGTCATGGCATCCATGCATAACACGTCGGTCAATCGGGACGCGCCACTAAGGGCGTCTTTCTTGGTGTCAGTCATGGGGCGCGCCCCTTACCTTGGTCGTTAGGCCTCCAGTGCATCGACCCTCTAATCGTCCAAAGGCATGACATTCAAGCGCACGAACCCCGGAAACAAGACTGCTCGAATGCTGCAGGTGGAAGCTCGGCTCGGCCATAGTCTTGAGGACGACTACCGCGAGCATTACCTCGAGAAGGGCTGGGGCCAAAAACGTTTGGCTGATCGCTGGGGCGTCAAGCGCAACACAGTCTTTGAGTCCAGCGAGCGAAATCGAAGTCGAAGCTGGGTTGAAATGCTCAATCTACAGGTCCGGCGCGTCGAAGAGTTGCTCGCACTTCCACCGCCCGATCTACCGGCATGCGAAGCATGCCGGGATAACTCGGTGCCTCTCGAACGCGCTCACTGGGTGGAATCATGCAAAGGCGGCACAGCATTGCCTGATAATATCGTCCTACTATGTCCGAATTGCCATACGAGACTGGATCAACTTTGTGATCCGGTCACAACCGAACGCGTCCGGGCAGTTCTCCTGTACAGAGCTGCGAAGAAGGTCTTGGAAAAAGGAGGGTGCACTGCTGAGCAGTTTCTCGCGTTATGCAGGCGAATTGTTGGTGCCAGGGATGCCTAACAATGCGTTCAAGTTCGTTCGCTTCGCTCACTGGGACGGCGCAAAAGCGCGCCGCCCCTTACCTTAATCGTTAGAGCGACGATAGGACAGCTGCGACGTGCGCCCGATGGAGATAGAAGCCGTACTTCAGGTTGCTCATGTCGTGGGAGGGGCCGCCGCCCTGTTTCTCGGACCCGTTTCAATGTGGGCCCCAAAGCGTATCGGTTTGCATTCGCGCGTGGGAGAGTCGTTTTTTGCCGCGGTGACCGTTGTGTCCATTTCAGGAGGCGCACTTGCTGTGATGCATTGGGAGAGCCGCTGGATGTTCTTCTTCATCGCACTTGGCACGTACGCATGTGCACTGCTGGGTTATCTTGCGAGCAAGAAGCGTTGGCGCAACTGGCTCATCGCCCACGTTGCGGGCCAAGGAAGTGCGTACACGGCGATGGTGACCGCGTTTATCGTGGCGAGTTGGGACAATCTCACCGGAACCCAGGGAACTGAGGTGCCGCTCGTTTTTCTCATTCCCATGAGCGTTGGGAGTACGGCAGTGGGATGGCTGATGTGGGAGGTTTATCGTGGTAGACGTCCTAAGAGCACGCTCTAACTTTTCGGTCAAGTCGTTCGCTTCGCTCACTGGGACGGCGCAAAAGCGCGCCGCCCCTTACCTCGATCGTTAGACGGCGCGAATCATCGTTCCACCCGCAGGGAGAGTCAATCAATGACAGCGAACATCCGTGCAATCACGATCAGACAACCGTTTGACGTTGTTATCGAGAGCGACAACCGGTGGTGCGAGCGTGAGTGAATCGGTCATCAACGTGTCGGGGCTGACGCGCCGCTTCGGTGGCAAGACGGCCCTGGACTCGGTGAGCCTGTCCATGCCGCGCGGGGCGGTCTATGGGCTGGTCGGCGCAAATGGCGCGGGCAAGACGACGCTCATCAAACACATCCTGGGTCTGCTACGGGCGGAAAACGGCTCGGTGCGCGTCTTCGGTCTGGATCCCGTCGCCGATCCGGTCGCTGTCCTGTCGCGCATCGGCTATCTGTCCGAGGAGAACGACATCCCCGGCTGGATGCGCGTGGACGAGCTTATCCGCTACACGCGTGCGTTCTATCCCGCCTGGGACGATGGATACGCGGAGGAACTGAGGTTGGCGTTTGCGCTCGACCCCGCGGCGAAGATCAAGGACCTCTCCAAGGGGCAGAAGGCACGCGCGGGACTCCTGATCGCGCTGGCCTATCGGCCCGAACTATTGGTGCTGGATGAACCATCGTCCGGCCTCGACCCCATCGTTCGCCGCGACATCCTCGGCGCCGTCCTTCGTACCATCGCCGATGAAGGCCGCACGGTGCTCTTTTCGTCGCACTTGTTGGAGGAAGTGGAGCTGGTCGCTGATCACGTCACGATGATCAAGCAAGGCAAAATTGTGCTAAGCGCGCCGCTGGACGCGATCAAGGAATCGCACCGCGTCGGCGAACGCGTCCCCTCCCTCGACGAGATCTTCGTCGCCCATGTCTGGACGGGCGCGGCGTCAGCCCCGGACGCGTAGATCGTGCGTTCGCCCGCAGCCGCGATCGCCTGGGAGCTTCGTCTTCGGTATCAGTGGGGACTGCTCGCGCTGGTCGTCTACCTGTTCGTCCTGGAAATGCTAAAGCCCTTGATCCTCAAGCCGGGGCAGGTCGTCAGCCTGTTTCCTCCCGACGGCAAGGCAGGCCTGCTGATCGCACCATTCATGATGACGTTCATGTATTTCGTGGCGGTGTTCAGCTTCGGCCTCGCCAGTGATCTGGCCGCTCGCCAATCGATCTATCCTGCCCGCATGTACGCGCGACCGGTGGCGACTGCGGCGCTGGCCGGCTGGCCGATGCTCTATGGCACGGCGGCCATGGCAAGTCTGTGGCTGACAATGGCACTGTTCGCGCGCTGGTCGTGGGGGATCGACCTGCCCTTGATCTGGCCGGCACTGTTGTCTGCGGCATTCCTTGTCTGGATGCAGGCGCTGGCGTGGATGCCGTACGGTTTGCCGGGACTGCGCTTGATCGTCGCCGTGCTGTCGCTGATTTCGTTGGATGCCGTCATCATGCTGGCGCTCCATTTCAAAGCCCCCGAGCCACTGATGGTGGCCTTTCTGGCACCACAACTGCCCCTCGCGTATCTCGCCGCCCGCCGCGCCGTTGCGCGGGCGCGCCGCGGTGACGTCCCCGACTGGCGGGGCATGTTCCGCCGGCGACAGATCGCAGGTGTCCCGCCGAACCGGCGCGACTCTTT
>JAYSUK010000414.1:0-7089 GCA_043719085.1 Burkholderiales bacterium
CCGGGTGGCTCGTCTGGCGGCTCTGCGGCCAGCGTCGCGGCGGGTTTGACGCCTGCGTCTACGGGCACTGACACAGGCGGCTCCATCCGCCAACCCGCGATGTTCTGCAACCTCACGGGCCTCAAGCCAACGTATGGCGTGTGCTCGCGCTTCGGCATCATCGCATTCGCGTCGTCGCTTGATCAGGCGGGGCCGTTTGCGCAAACGGCTGAAGATTGCGCGCTGTTACTCACCGCAATGGCCGGCTTCGACGCGCATGATGCAACCTCATTGGATCGCCCCAAAGAAAATTATTCCCGCGATTTGACTAAACCGCTGAATGGCCTGCGCATTGGCTTGCCGAAGGAATTTTTCGGCGACGGCGTGGCGTTTGGAATTGCGAAGGCCGTTGATGAAGCGCTCGCTGTTTATCGCAAATTGGGTGCAGTAACCGTAGAAGTTTCGCTACCAAACGTGAAGTATTCTGTGCCCGCTTACTACGTGGTTGCCCCGGCAGAAGCATCAAGCAACCTGTCGCGCTTCGATGGCGTTCGCTACGGTCATCGCGCCGAAAAGTACGACGATCTGATGGACATGTACAAACGCTCGCGCGCAGAAGGTTTCGGTGCCGAAGTCAAGCGCCGTATTTTGATTGGCACCTATGTGTTGTCGCATGGCTACTACGACGCTTACTACTTGCAAGCGGGCAAACTGCGTCGCCGGATCGCTGAAGATTTCAAGCGCGCCTACGAAGTGTCTGATGTGGTGATGGGTCCAACGGCCCCGGAAACCGCGTTTCAGTTTGGCAGCAAGAGTGATGACCCGGTAAAGATGTACCTGAACGACATCTTTACGATCTGCGCCAACCTCACCGGGCAACCGGCGATGAGCCACCCTTGCGGTGTCGATGAAAATGGTCAGCACGTCGGCATGCAAATCATCGGCAATTACCTCGATGAAGCACGCATGCTGAATGTGGCGCATCAGTTTCAACTGGCGACGGACTGGCACAGGCGCCACCCTAAAATTTAGTCAAAACGTAGTGTTGTAGGAGCGGCCCTGCCGCGCCCTCGCAACTGGAAGACGTGGTCGCGGCAGAGCCGCTCCTGCAGTGAACGGATAGAGCTGAAATGGTTAACTGGGAAATCGTCATCGGTCTCGAAACACATACGCAGCTGACCACTGCGTCGAAAATCTTTAGCGGCAGCAGCACCGCGTTTGGCGCTGCACCGAATACGCAGGCCAGCGTCGTTGATCTCGCCCTGCCGGGTGCGTTGCCGGTGATGAACAAGGGCGCGGTGGAACGGGCCGTGAAATTTGGTCTGGCCGTTGGCGCGAAAATCAATCAGCGCTCAATCTTTGCGCGCAAAAACTACTTCTATCCTGATCTACCCAAGGGCTATCAGATCTCGCAATTTGAAACGCCAATTGTTCAAGGCGGTGGGCTCACGATCACGCTCGACGACGGCACGACCAAGTTCATCGAACTCACCCGCGCCCACCTTGAAGAAGACGCCGGAAAGAGCGTGCATACCGAGTTCGATGGCGCGTCTGGCGTCGACCTCAACCGCGCCGGTACGCCGCTGCTGGAGATCGTCACCGAACCGGTGATGCGCTCAGCGAAAGAGGCAATTGCGTACGCCAAAACATTGCACAACCTCGTGCGTTATCTCGACATCTGCGATGGCAACATGCAAGAAGGCTCGTTTCGTTGCGACGTGAACGTGTCGGTGCGTCCGCTGGGGCAAAAAGAATTCGGCACCCGCCGCGAAATCAAGAACCTGAACAGTTTCAAGTTCATGCAACAGGCGATTGATTTTGAAGTGCGCTGGCAGATCGCCGAGATTGAAGATGGTCGAAAGATTCAGCAGGCGACCGTGCTGTTCAACCCGGAAACTGGCGAAACGCGCGCGATGCGCAGCAAGGAAGACGCGATGGACTATCGCTACTTTCCCGACCCTGATTTGCCGCCGCTGGTCGTGAGTGACGAGATGCTGGCACGCATCAGGGCCAGTATGCCTGAGCTCCCTGAAGCGAAGTGTGCGCGGTTTTGCTCGCAGTACGGGCTTTCGCAGTACGACGCACTTTTGTTGTCGCAAGACGGCGCGACGGCGAGTTATTTTGAGACTGCGGTTGCGGCGGGTGCAGACGCCAAACTGGTAGCCAACTGGATGCTCGGCGAATTGTCGGCAGCGCTCAACCGCGAAGACAAATCGATTGAGCAATCGCCGGTCGATGCTGTGCGGCTGTCGAATCTCGTGGCCCGCATCAGCGATGGCACGATCAACCATAAAACCGCCAAGACCGTGTTCGAGGAGTTGTGGAGCGCAGAGGCGGCTAGTGTGGATGCCGTGATCGAAGCTAAAGGCCTCAAGCAAATCAGCGACAGCGGCGCTATCGAAAAAATCGTCGACGAAGTGCTCGCGAACAGCGCCGCGCAAATCGCAGACTTCAAATCCGGCAAAGAAAAGGCGCTCATGAGCATCGTCGGTATGGTCATGAAGGCCAGTGCAGGCAAAGCTAATCCGGCACAGGTCAACGAGATTGTTCGCCGGAAGATTGAGTCGCTCTGACGCCTGACAAACGATAGCAATGCCATCAATCGTTTAGGCTGAGCGCGTCGAAGCCCCCGCGCAGACAAGCGTTGCGATAACCCTCAAACAAGCGCACGGCGAGCAGATGGTCGGCGCGGTGCTTCTCGTGGTGAGCGTGTGCGCACTGATGCACGGCTAACGTCGCCGACTGTAAGCGGTTCGTGACATCGCGTATTCGCTCACGTTGAGATCAACCAACCGGCGGTGGCATTGCACAGCAGCATCGCACCCATCACTTCGATCCCGACCGAAACAACAGCCCGCGTAGATCCTTAGACTACGAGTCACTTGTCCCTCTGAAATTAACCCGATGCAACATGCTGAGTCGCACAATCTGCACATTGAAGTCGCCCTGCTGGCGTTGCTGGCCGGGCTATGGGGTAGTTCATACTTGCTCATCAAGGTCGCATTGGGCAGCATTCCTCCCATCACGTTGATGGCCATTCGTGTCGTGATTGCAGCGTGCTTTCTAGCCGCCGTGATGAGACTGCGCCGCGAGCACTTGCCAACGGACGCACGCACCTGGCGTAACCTATTCGTGCAGTCGTTGCTCAACAGCAGCGTTGCATGGCTAGTACTCGCGTGGGGCCAGCAACATGTGCCCAGTGGTGTGGCGGGTGTGCTTAATTCAACGTCGCCGCTTTTTGTGTTCTTACTCACCGCGTTCTCCTTTAATGGGCAGTCTGGTGCGTCAAGGTCATTGCCGAAGGTGGCTGGCGTAGCGCTCGGCTTCGCGGGCGTACTGCTAGTAGTCGGCTTCGATTCGCTGCGGGGAATCGGCTTCGGCCATCAGGCCCTAGCGCAGGCGGCCGTGCTTTTTGGCGCATTTCTGTACGCATGCGCAGCGCTCAACGGCAAACGTTTGTCGCATTTGTCGCCACTGGTCACCGCGACCGGAACCATGGTGTGGGCGGCAATCAGCCTGGTACCGCTGAGCTTGTTGGTTGATCAGCCGTGGGCGCTGCGTCCGTCGTTGGCCTCGCTGTCAGCGGCGGCTGCGCTCGCAATTTTTGGCACGGGCATTGCGCTCATCATCTACTTCAGGCTCATCAAAACGCTCGGTGCGATGGGGGTGGCGAGTCAGAGTTACCTGCGAGCAGGCGTGAGTGTTTTGCTCGGGTTGATCGTACTTGGCGAACAACTCTCGGCGACGGTGGTGATCGGGCTGGCGATTACTATCGTTGGGGTCGCACTTATCAACTGGCCTGTCCGCAGGCCACAAGCTGTGGCGGTGCCAGCAATGCCCCCACGATGAGCTTCGCCTCAACTGTGTTCGCTGCTGTGTTCGATATCGCGGGGCGCTTGCGCGGAAGATCCATTGCGGGTTGCGCGCCAAGTGAATCGTTCCGTGTGGCGCGGGGAGGACATCCCCACTCCTGCACCGGCGCTGAACGCTGCCGCCCATACGGCATCACCAGACGATTTGACTGATCTCACTCTCCACCTCTGGATTGCGCTTGCGTTTGCTGCAGCGGGCTTTGTCAAAGGCGTGGTGGGCATGGGTTTGCCGACTGTGGCCATCGCGATGCTCAGTCTTGTGATGGCGCCCGTGACTGCGGTGGCGATCCTGGTCATTCCTTCGCTCGTAACTAACGTTTGGCAACTGCTCGCCGGGCCCCAATTGGCGTCGCTTGCGCGTCGCTTCGCCCTGATGCTGTTGCTGGTGTGTGCGGGCACATTCATGGGCATCGGCGTATTGACCAGTCCATCAGCCTCAACCGCAGGGATCGCGCTTGGTACGGTGCTGGTTGCCTACGGGCTGTTTGGTCTGTTCGGTCGCGCGTTTACCGTTTCGCCGCGCGTTGAACCGTGGCTGTCGCCGTGGGTGGGCCTTGTCACGGGGGTGATTGCAGGAGCGACAGGGCTGTTCGTGGTGCCGATGGTGCCCTATCTCACTTCGCTCGGACTTGCCAAAGAGTCATTGATTCAAGCGCTTGGCTTGTCGTTCACGGCGTCGACCATCGCGCTGGCTGCGGCGCTTGCCTTTAAAGGGCAGTATCACTGGGCGGCAGCATGGAGCTCGTTGTTGGCGGTGCTGCCTGCACTGGCCGGTATGTACATCGGGCAACTGGTGCGCGATAAATTGCAGCCTGCCGTATTTCGTCGCTGGTTCTTTATTGGCCTGGTCGTGCTTGGCGCGTACATGTTGGCGCACGGCGTATGGCCCCTGCTGTGGTCAAAATAGCGATGGCAATCAATGCACCACGCGCCGCACCGCAATCGCATTTGGCGTGTATTGCAGCGCTAATCGCCGACGCTTTGAGAAAACTGTTCATCGGGCGTAATTGCCTTAACCGCTTTTTACTGAATTGCCCATTTTTAATGGGCTTAAGCGATAAAAGTCACTATATCGACTAATGCCAAAAATGACTCACGCCCCAATTTAAATAAGGCTTTCCGCTAAAAAGTTGAGTCAATACACCATGCCAAAAAAGCCGCAAGGCGAGGTAACAGCAGCCCGCTCCGAAGCCGCATACCGACGCACATCATGCTTGGCAGCCCTGCCTTCCATCGATGGCGGATCAACCCATGCAGTGTGCGCCTCACATCTAGTTGGGCACGCCGTCCGCTTCGGCCAGCGCTTTGCACACGCCAAACGTGTACTAGCACAGCGCACTATCGCCTTGCAGCTTCAGCACAACGGGACCGCAGTGCGCCGACTTTACGGCAATTGCAGCTGTTTGTTTAGACGCTGCTGCCAAGGGTTGATACTCATCGGGTGACGGACCGGTGCGCAAACACACGCGTAACAGCGTCAGGCGCTAAGCACTCTCCACAGCAGTTGTGCAAGCGCCCCTTGCTCGTGTTTGCTGAGTGCCGCGTTTATTCGGGTATCTAGCGCGGTGTTTAACAAGGCGGGGTAGGGCATCACTTCGAGGGCTTTATCAGTCAACGAATAGCGCGCTGGCCGAATGCCCTCGGTCTCGACCGCCCAGCCACGACTGCCAAGTCTTGCCAGTAACACGGTGCTCTGCGCCGCAGAGCGATACACCCGCCGCGCCACCTGCGCTGCGGTGGCCGTTTCAAGCAAAAAAATTGCCGTTAGCGCTTGCCACTCCAGCATCGAAAGTTGGTGTCGCGCCAACACCGCATCGAGCGCGACAAAGCTCGAGTGGCCGAAGCGCATCAACATCGACGGCAAATCGCCTTCGGTAGGCGCGACACGACCCAGCGCGGACAACTGAAACTCCGTCGCAGTCTTGGGGCGCCGCATTAGCGTGGGACTGTCATCTTCAACGAGCATAGTGAGCGAATTTATTCCGCCTCCAGAAATCTTCTTGGGACTGAGCGGAGCTGCCAGCTACGCACCTGTTTGATGTTGGGCAACCGCTTGGCTCAACCACTGTGTGTCGAAACAACAGGAAACACCAACCGAACGGGGACGGTAACTCAACAGCACTTGTACATCGTAAAACCGAGGCTAGCGACCAATTTACAAAAAATACTTTGTTTTTTTGCGATAAATCAAATGAAGTGAACACTTATTTTGAGCAAAGCCATATTTGACAACGTCAGTCTGGCAATGTGATCGAGTTTGCTGCGGAGTCTACCCTGCCGTCGACGCGTAAATGGGAAGCGACGGATGCGGAATGGCGCGGTTGCTCACGCGCGCTGTGATCGTTTGATAACAATTCAGGCAGCGCGGGCTGTGCAGCACCGTGGATACTTTTTCCCAGGCGACAAGCCGCCTTATGGCCAACGGCGCATGCTTTTCCGGGTATCCCTGTTGTAGGGCTTGCGCGCTACTGCAAAAAACCACCGCTACCACCGCTGAGATAGCGATGTTGAGACGGCGACTAGGCGTAGCGATAGTCGCGAATATCTACGAGGGGCTAGTGCCCGAGAATCTTCGACAAAAAGTCTTTCGAACGATCCGTTTGCGGATTATTGAAGAAGTCGTGCGGATTGTTTTGTTCGACGATCTGCCCTTGATCCATGAAGATTACGCGATCAGCAACCGCCTTGGCAAAGCCCATTTCGTGGGTCACGCAAAGCATGGTGATGCCCTGATTAGCCATCTCCACCATTACGTCGAGCACTTCCTTGATCATCTCCGGGTCGAGCGCCGAGGTCGGCTCATCGAAAAGCATAATTTTCGGCGTCAGGCACAGCGCGCGCGCGATAGCCACGCGCTGCTGCTGCCCACCCGAGAGCTGCAACGGATACTTGCCCGCCTGCTCGGCGATGCGTACTCGCTTCAACTGCACCATCGCCTTTTCTTCGGCCTCTTTCTTTGGCATTTTCCCGACATACATCGGCGACAGGGTGAGATTTTCGAGCACGGTGAGATGCGGGAACAGGTTGAACTGCTGGAACACCATGCCAACTTCCTTGCGGACTTTGTCGATGGCTTTTACGTCGTCGGTCAGCTCGGTGCCGTCCACAAACAGATGGCCTTCCTGATGCTCTTCAAGGCGATTGATGCAGCGAATCAGGGTTGATTTGCCCGAGCCCGACGGCCCGCAGATCACGATGCGCTCGCCTCGTTTCACCTGCAAATTAATGTCGCGCAACA
>JAYSUK010000415.1:0-2559 GCA_043719085.1 Burkholderiales bacterium
CTTCGGTCAGGATGACATTGTTCCCAGTATCGGGTTTATCGCTACGTTTCGGCCCTATGGTGCGACCATTTACCCGCGACGAGCGTGAATCGCAGACTCGGGGCGTGAACTACTTGTCGCCGGTCTGCAAAATTGCCAAAAATGCCTCTTGCGGAATCTCAACCGAGCCCACCGCCTTCATGCGTTTTTTGCCTTCTTTCTGTTTATCCAGCAACTTGCGTTTGCGCGAAATGTCCCCTCCGTAGCACTTGGCAGTGACGTCTTTGCGCATCGCCTTGATATTTTCACGCGCCACCACGTTCACACCAATGGCCGCCTGAATCGCCACGTCGTACATCTGACGCGGAATCAACTCGCGCATTTTCGAGGCGACCTGACGACCGCGATACTGACTCTGCGCCCGATGAACCATCGACGACAGCGCATCAACCTTTTCACCATTGATGAGGATGTCGAGCTTCACCACGTCGGCCGAGCGGAACTCCTTGAACTCATAGTCAAGCGATGCATAGCCTCGTGACACACTCTTGAGCTTATCGAAGAAATCCATCACCACTTCAGCCATGGGCAAGTCGTAGGTGAGCATCACTTGACGCCCCATGTACTGCATGTTGACCTGAGTGCCGCGCTTTTCGTTGCACAGCGTCATCACCGCGCCGACGTATTCCTGCGGCATCAGGATAGTTGCGGTAATGATCGGCTCAAGAATATCCTCAACACGCGACAAGTCGGGTAGTTTGGCGGGGTTTTCAATGTTGAGGACGTTGCCATTCCTCTCGACCACCTGGTAGATCACGGTGGGTGCCGTGGTGATCAGGTCCATGTCGTATTCGCGCTCTAGCCGCTCCTGCACCACATCCATGTGCAGCAAGCCGAGGAAGCCGCAGCGAAAGCCAAACCCCAGCGCCTGCGACACTTCGGGCTCATAGTGCAGCGACGCGTCGTTGAGCTTCAATTTGGTCAACGCATCGCGCAGCGCTTCGTATTGATTCGATTCAATGGGATATAAGCCGGCAAACACTTGGGGCTTGACTTCCTTGAAGCCTGGCAGCGCCTGCGCGGCAGGCTTAAGCGCGTGGGTTACTGTGTCACCCACTTTGGCTGAATCCAGCTCTTTGATGCCCGCGATGATGAAGCCCACCTGCCCAGCAGAGAGCGAATCGCGCTGTGTTGAATGCGGCGCGAACACGCCGACCTGCTCGCACAAGTTGCTGCGCCCGGTGGCCATGAAAGTGACTTTTTCTTTGGGTTTAAGCGTGCCATCAAAGACACGCACCAGCATCACCACGCCCACATAGCTATCAAACCAGCTATCAATGATGAGCGCTTTGAGCGGAGCGCTGGGATCACCTTTGGGCGGCGGAATCTTGGCGATCACCGCTTCTAGAATGTCATCGATGCCGATGCCTGTTTTGGCGGAACAAAGCACTGCGTCCGATGCATCGACACCGATGACCTCTGCGATCTCTTCCTTGACCCGCTCGGGCTCAGCGCTCGGCAGGTCGATCTTGTTCAGCACCGGCACCACTTCGACGCCCAGCTCAGTGGCCGTGTAGCAGTTGGCGACGGTTTGCGCTTCAACGCCCTGCGATGCATCGACGACTAGCAGCGCACCTTCGCAAGCCGATAGCGAGCGCGAAACCTCGTATGCAAAGTCGACGTGGCCCGGCGTGTCGATCAAGTTCAGGTTGTATATCTGACCGTCACGCGCCGTGTAGTTCAATGCAGCGGTTTGCGCTTTGATGGTGATGCCGCGCTCTTTTTCCAGATCCATTGAGTCGAGCACCTGCGCACTCATTTCACGGTCGGAGAGACCGCCGCAGCGCTGAATAAAGCGATCCGCCAGCGTGGATTTGCCGTGGTCGATGTGCGCGATGATGGAGAAGTTGCGGATGTGCTGCATGCAAACGTATCAAACAAAAGGAAAAGGCCAGCGGGCCCACGTGTCGGTGGTGCCCGTTGGCCTTGCGTGGCAGTCTAGTGTCGTGTCACGTTTGAAATGACGACATATCGCGCAGCAATCGATGTGCAGGGTTAGGCGCAAAACGCAGCGCATGCCGGGGCATGTGCAAGATTTGCAACGACACCATGCGCGTCGAGGGCGAGCGAGATGCGCCATTTCAGGCGTGACACGACACAAATGCCAAACCGGTGGCTAACTCGCGATTTTAGCGCGGATTTACCGCCTAACGTTTCGTCGGCTACTCAGGCAGCTTCTCTGGCGCAAAGAACTCTGCGTATTCACTGCCTGCGCGATCAGATGCACGCTTGACGCGGAAGGCAAGCGTTGCCCCCTTATCGGTGCTTTTAATCAGCTCCGCAAGCTGCGCGGGACCGGTAATCGCGGTGGATTGGCCCTTACGTGTCACGCCAACGATGATGTCGCCCTCCGTCAGCGCCCGCACCGATGACTTGTCCGAAACGTCCGAAACCACTGCACCGCCGCTGGCGAGTTTGGACGCAGTGCGCTCTTTCTCGTTCAATGGGCGCAGTGTCAAGCCAAGGTTGTCTGCTTTGGTGCTCTCAACCTTTGCCGCGGCAGCTTTTGGCGTTTCACGC
>JAYSUK010000416.1:0-7045 GCA_043719085.1 Burkholderiales bacterium
TTGGCCATGATCATTCCGTTCGGCAAAAAGGCGCCGTAAACCTTGCCCATGCGTGCTGATGTGCTGCTCGTCGAGCGCGGTCTGGCAACGTCGCGCACAGCAGCGCAGCGGCTGATCGCGGCGGGTCTGGTTTTCGCTCACGAGCGTGGTTCGCGCGTTGCGTTGAGCAAGCCGAGCGCCTCCGTTGCAGAAGATGTTGCGCTTGAAATTGAAGCGAGCGATCTGGATCGTTTCGTGTCGCGCGGCGGGCTCAAGCTGGACGCTGCGTTGACCCGTGTCGGGCTGGACGTTGCGCATTTTCACTGCCTCGATATCGGTCAATCAACGGGCGGCTTCACCGATTGCCTGTTGCAACGCGGTGCAGCGCATGTGATGGGTGTGGACGTTGGGCATGATCAGTTGCATGCGCAGATGCGTGGGGATGCTCGGGTGACCTGCATCGAGGGCGTGAATGCGCGTGAACTTACATTGAACGTGATCAATGATTCTGTGGGAGGGGCTTCGCCGCGACTGCTCACCACGCGGAGCCCCTCCTACACGCGCGATACGAAGTCCGGTTTCGACCTGATCGTCGCCGACGTTTCCTTCATTTCGCTCACCAAAGTATTGCCGCAATGGCCCGCATTGTTGACCGCGAAAGGTCGCGTTTTGAGCTTGGTAAAGCCGCAGTTTGAAGTGGGTGCCGAGAATCTTGCACGCGGCGGAATCGTGCGCGATGTTTCGCTTTACGCCACCGTAGAAACAACGATTCGCGCTGCATGCGAGCAAGCAGATTTGCGCGTGCTCGACTATTTCGACAGCTCCATTACGGGCACCGACGGCAATCGAGAATTTTTTGTTTATGCCGAAGCGATGGAGACGGGATGAGCAAACCAAGCAGAGCCGCAGCCGACGAGTTTCGGGACTATTGCCTCGAGCTGTTCGACACCCTGTCAGCGCACTCGGGCATCACCGGAATTGCAGCGAAGCGAATGTTTGGCGGCATCAGTTTTTCGATTGACGGCAAGACCTTTGCCATCATCGCCATGGATCAGTTATGGCTCAAGGTGGATGACGAAACGCGGGCTGAATTTGAGCGGGCGGGCTGTGAAATTTTTACCTACGTGACGGCGAAGAAGACAAGCACGATGAACTATTACACGGTTCCGCCCGACGCGATGGAGTCAGCGGCGCTGATGCGACAGTGGGCGGAGCGCGCGTGGGGTGCGGCGCTGCGCGCGGCAGCAACGAGCAGGCCAAAAAAACCAAAGAAGATTAGTGATAAATGAACGAGATTTCCTTCGAATTTTTCCCGCCCAACACGCCCGAAGGCGCGGTGAAACTGCGCGCTGTCACCCAACAACTCGGTGCGTTGAACCCTGAGTTTTTTAGCGTGACCTACGGTGCGGGTGGTTCGACGCGCGAGAAGACGCTGTCCACTGTGCTCGAAATTATCGACGCCGGGTTTCACGCCGCACCGCATCTGTCCTGCATCGGAGCGACCAAGCAAAGCATCAACGAAACGCTCGATCTTTACAAAGAAAAGGGCATTCGCCGCATCGTCGCACTGCGTGGCGACATGCCCAGCGGCATGGGCGCGATGGGCGACTTCAATTACGCCACCGACCTGGTCAAATTCATTCGTGAACTACACGGCGATCACTTCAACCTTGAGGTTGCGGCCTATCCGGAGTATCACCCGCAAAGCCGCTACGCCGAGGCCGATCTTAAAAATTTCGTGACCAAGGTTAACGCCGGTGCTCACTCTGCGATCACGCAATTTTTTTTCAGCGCTGATGCCTACTTTCACTTCGTCGACGAGGTTCGAAAACGCGGCGTGACCATCCCCATCGTGCCGGGCATCATGCCGTTTCACAACTTCTCAAAGATCGCACGCTTTGCCGCGAAAGACTCCATCGACATCCCGCGCTGGATCACACTCAAGATGGAAGGCTTCATGGACGACGCCGCCTCAATTCGCGCGTTTGGTGCCGATGTGATCACCCATCTCTGCCAGCGCTTGCTCGATGGCGGCGCGCCCGGCATTCACTTCTACACCATGAATCAGGCACCGCTGACCGCTGAAATTGTTCAACGTTTAGCGCGATAAAACGGTCAACCAAGCCTGTCGAAGTTCGCCCTCATATCCTCAACTCTTCTGGAGAAATTAGTGTTCACCCAAGTCATCCACACAGCCGCTGCCCCCGCCGCGATCGGCCCCTATTCACAAGCCGTGAGCGTTGATCTGACCAGTGCTAAGAAACTGATTTTTTGCTCGGGTCAGATCGGCCTCGACCCAACTACGGGCAATTTGTGCGAAGGCTTCGAGGCGCAGGTCGATCAGGCCCTTGTCAACATGCAGGCAGTGATTGCCGCCGGGAACGGCAACCTGGGCAATATCGTCAAGCTCACGCTGTTTCTCACTGATCTTGCGAATTTCGCAATTGTGAACGCCAAGATGGAAGCGCTGCTGCCCAGGCCTTACCCAGCGCGATCCACCGTAGGCGTAGCGTCATTGCCGAAGGGCGCGTTGTTTGAGATTGAAGCAGTCGTGGTGCTGTAAGCGTCGTTTAATTCAAGGTCGATTGCTGAGACGGCGTGCTCGTCAGGAACACGCTTAAGCAATGATTGCCCGAACGGGTGGCCTTCAAATTGGCGCACCTTGCCTAATCAACTCGCGTCAGCTTTCTCGCGTAGGGGTGCGCATCATCGAAGGCGCCGCCCACCTGTCTCGATAGTGCCGATTTACGGCAGATTGCATCACAAAGCCGTCACCTTTTAATCGCTCGCTTCGAGTTCTGCATGCTTACGGCATAGTCGTGCTTAGCCGCGTTCTGTACGTCGTTATGTCAACGGAATTGCGAATCGCTGGATTGCCATGATGCCGTCATTACGACCACCGTTCGACAACAATAATTGCGGATAATTCTGAGTGGATCGCGAACGCTCGCGCAGGACGTTTCTGAATCGGTGTCGTTGAATGCCGCGTGGGCTTGATGTCGCGTTGTTCGGTGCGCAAATTGCGCACAGCAACACCATCCCCCATTCAACGGTCCTCAAATGAACTTGCGTCACGACTCGCCCTACACCCGCCTTCCTGCATTCGACAATGCGCCTCGAATCCGCCAATGGGCACGTGGCGCGCTGCTGTCGGTGCTACTGACCGCGGGTGCCCCCGTGCTTGCGCTGCCCGACACTCGGCCTGCCATTGTGATTGGCCAGGTGCTGCCGCTGACGGGCCCGCTGGCAAGCGTCGGCAAAGATATCGAGCAGGCAACGCGCGCGCACTTTGATGTGGTCAACGCACGCGGTGGCATTGGCGGCCAGCGGCTTGAACTGGTCACGCTCGACGACGGCAACGATCCCGCCGCGCATGCGGCAGCGGCCACGAAATTGATCAAGGACTACAACGTGGTGGCCTTGTTGAACTGCTTTGGTTCAATCGGATGCGTGGCCGGGGCGGCCGCTGCCAAGGCTAACCAGACGCCCTTGGTCGGCCCCATGGCGGGTGCTGCGTCGCTGCGCACCACCGAGGCCGGGCGCGTGTTCCCAGTGCGCCCCGAGGCCCGTCTTGAGGTGGGCTATCTGGTGGATTTTGCGCATCGCAGCGGCCTGAAGAAAATCGCGCTTTACGTGCAGGACGACGCGTTTGGTCGCAGCTATCTGAGCGTAGCGCAAGACGCTTTAAAGGCGCGCAACCTGAGCCCGACGGTGGAAATTATTTTTGCTCCAGACGCGCCCAATTACGACGCAAAGGCAAAAAAATTGATTGCTGAAAGTGTCGATGCCGTGGTGATGCTTGCCAATGTGGTGCACAGCACGGAGCTGATCAAGTCAGTCAAAGCGCACAGCGGAAATCCATATTTTTTGAATCTCGCAGGTCAGGCGAATGGCGCGTTCGTGAAGGCCCTGCAAGGCCATTCTGCCCTCGCTGCCTTCGCGGCATTTACGCCAAGTCCGTGGAGCGAAAATGCGCCAGTGGCCAAGGAATATCGCGACGCCTGGCAAAGGACCGCGCATGATCAGAACTATTCGTTCCTCACCTTCGAGGCGTACCTGAACGCAAAAATGCTCAGCGTTGCGCTTGATCGGATGGCAAAAGGGACGGTGGTCACCCGCACCCGGCTCGCCGACAGCATCGCAACTATGCGTGACGCCGATCTGGGCGGCATGGCGGTGGGATACTCCGCAGGGCGACGTGACGCATCGCGCTTAGTAGATCTCGCCGTGCTTACGCGAACCGGGCGATTTGTACAGTAGTTTTTTGGCTCGAAATTGACCGGGCAAGACAGCGTGCGGTTGGCCTCGCGTCTGCTAACGGCTTTGCGCTGTTCGCCCCACTCTAATTGGGCTGAGGGCGATAAAGTTAGATAATCGATATTTGCTCAAATTGGCGTCTAGCCCAAGTTGCTACAGGGCTTCCGCGTAAAGCTGAAGGCTTACCGACCTAAATCGCAACCGGTGCGGGCACGTCCAGTTCGCGCGCCAGCGACACTAAAGCGGGCATGATGGTGGCGTGCAGTTCGACGCCACCTGCCAATTGCGCGGCCTTTCGCGCCAGCCCACGTTCACCCGGCAAGCGCACGCGCTCAACCCCAGGCCGCGGCTTTGAGGCGTGACTGATTTCTCGCAGGTGATCGGTTTGTCGTTCGAGTGCCGCGCGTCCGCCAAACGCCTCGGGGTCGAGCACCTGCACGAACACACTCGCGCCCCAGCCTTGCGGCGGATCGGCGCGACCGAACCCCGACAGGCCGGCGGTCATCGCTTCAATCATCAGGCCGAGCCCAAATCCCTTGTGCCCCGCGTCGAGCCCGCCCAAGGGCAGTAGCGCGCCCTTCGGTTCAACGTACGCAACCGCTGGGTCGTCGCTGCCGTGACCTTCGTTATCGATGAACCAGATGCCCGGCGCTCGCTTGCCCTCTTTCATCAGCCGCATCGACGGGCCGTTCGCGGTGATCGAGCTTGAGACGTCAATCATGATCGGATCGGCTCCCGTCGGGATGCCGATGGCAATTGGGTTCGGCGTCATGATCGGCGTGATGCCGCCGTGCGGCGCGACGCTCGCCGTACATGGGTCGGAGCTTTTCACGATGACCATAAAACCGTCGCGCGCGGGCGCTTCGAGATAGGCCGCGAGGCAGGCGATGTGGTGTGCATGCTTGATGGTGATGGTGCCGGTGCCGTGCGATTTTGCCATCGCGGTAGCCGTCTCAACAGCGCGCTGCGTGAGCCACAGGCCCGACAGTCGCTGCCCGTGCCAAATCTGCGCGACGGTACGTTGATTTTCAACCACCGGCTCACCCGCAGCGAGCATGGTTTTATCAATCAGCGCCTTGAGATAGCCGGGCAGCAACGCCATGCCGTGCGTGCTGTGCCCGAGCAAATCAGCTTCCACCAAAATGCGAGCCGATGTAGCAGCGATGTCGGCTCGCATGCCGCGCGCGAGGTACAGCGTTTCGCAAAACGCTACCAGGTCGGTGGCGGAGTAGCGGGGGGCAATCGAATCCATCTCATACACTCGTGGTCATGTCGTTTTCCAATGCTACGCCCCCACGAATCACCGATGACGGGTTGAGTTCTCTTTCGATCAGTATCGTGGTGTACCGATTCGATGACGCGGAATTGCGCGCCAACTTGCGGACGCTGCAATTAGCGTGCGACCGCGTGCCGACCATTTCGACCAGCCTTGTCTTGATCGATAACAGTGAGTCGTCCGATTTGGCGGGCGCGCTCAGGGCCACAGCGGAAACGTCAGGATGGAAGCATGCAACGGTCGTGTCCGGTCACGGCAACGTCGGTTACGGTGCGGGGCACAATCTGGCGATCAACGTCACGCAAGCAGCGGCTCATCTGGTGCTTAATCCGGACGTTGAAATGGATGAAGGTGCGTTGCGCCACGGGCTGCTGACGCTCGCGCAACGCGGCATTGTGCTGGTGGGTGCCGTCGGACGCGACGCCCAGGGTGCACCCGGCCATCTGTCAAAGCGCATGCCGAGCGTTGGTGTTTTCTATTTACGCGGATTTGCGCCAGTGTGGCTGAAAGCGCGGTTTGAAAAGCGACTGGCGCACTACGAGTATCGTGATCTTGCGACGGATCGAGTGAGCGAGGTCACGCTGGTGTCGGGCGCGTTCATGCTGTGCCGCACGGAGGCCTTGCGGGCTGTGAACGGTTTTGACGAACGCTATTTTTTGCACTTTGAAGACCTCGATTTATCGCTGCGTTTGGCGGCAGTGGGCCGCGTGGTCAGCGACCCACAGGTCACGCTGATTCATCACGGTGGCAATGCGGCGAAGAAGGGGGCCGCACATCTGAGGCTCTTTTTACGCAGCGCGCTGCGCTTTTTCAACACCCACGGCTGGCATTGGCGTTGAGCGGGCCGCAGTGCGTAGGCGCGGACTTGGCCGCGCTCCGGTGCACCGAGCGACGCCAAGTCGTGGCCTACCCACCCTCGTTTGCGTTGATGTTCAGCGCGGTATTTACAATTCGAAGTGTTGTTCCTCAATTCAGCAAATCTTCATGCGTCCATCCAACCGTACCGCCAATCAGCTTCGTCCCGTCAAAATCACGCCGCACTTTACGGTGCATGCCGAAGGCTCGGTGCTGGTTGAATGCGGCCACACCCGCGTGCTGTGCAACGCCAGCGTCGAGAACGGCGTGCCGGGCCACAAAAAGGGTTCGGGCGAAGGCTGGGTGACGGCTGAGTACGGCATGCTGCCGCGCTCCACGCACACGCGTTCGCGCCGCGAAGCTGCGAGCGGCAAGCAGAGCGGTCGCACGCAAGAAATTCAGCGTTTGATAGGGCGCAGCCTTCGCGCAGTGGTTGATTTGAAAAAGCTGGGCGAGCGTCAAATTACGCTCGACTGCGATGTATTGCAGGCTGACGGCGGCACGCGTTGCGCGTCGATCACCGGCGCCTACGTCGCGCTGTCCATTGCGCTCAACAAACTGGTGAAAGCGGGCACACTCGCGGCGACGCCGTTGACGGATTCAGTCGCCGCGGTGTCGGTGGGCATTTATCAAGGCATGCCGGTGCTCGATCTCGATTACGTCGAAGACTCGAACTGC
>JAYSUK010000417.1:0-7009 GCA_043719085.1 Burkholderiales bacterium
GGTTCTGTAAATGTGCATTTACTGCAACGAGCCTAACCACACGAGCGACGCAATCGCTGCGGTTTCTGCGCGCAGAACGGTCGGCCCGAGGCGCAATCTGTGGTCGCAGCGCTTTCGCAGTGCGTCTAGCTCGGACGGCGAAAAGCCACCTTCGGGGCCGATGAACACCGCGCTTGCCGCCGTTGTGGTTGACGATGATTTATCAGTCGAACCGTCTGGGTCAAGCAAGATCATTGATTGATCGCCCATTGCGGCAAGCGCATCGCTTAACTTGATAGGCGGGTGAATTTTTGGGATCTGATTTCTGCCGCACTGCTCGCACGCAGCGATTGCTACGCCGCGCCAATGTTCGGCGCGCTTTTCAACGTCACCGGGGATGCGTTGCGAGCGCTCGGTGTAGGTGGGTTGAATGGCGGTCACGCCTAGCTCTGTGGCTTTTTGCACCAGCCAATCGAGGCGATCATTGTTGATGAGCGACGGATAGAGCGTGACGTTGCGCTGCATCTCGCGCTCGATTGGGACGTGAGCCGATGTCGTTGCCAGCACGTCACGTTTACCGATTTGCGTAAGTGTCGCGGGCACTTCGCCGCCTGTGCCGTCGAACAGCGTGATCGCTTCGCCGTCACGCAAACGCAGCACGCGCACGTGCTGTGCGATGCGTGCGTCGAGAGCGAAGGTTGCGTTGGCTTGAACGGATTCGGTGCAAAAGAAGCGAGGCATAGGTCACCGACTCCGCGCTGCGTCTTGCCCCCTCTCCCCGGGGGAGAGGGTTGGGGTGAGGGACGTTGCGTGCGATCCAAGTTTGCATGAAACCGACGCACCCTCTCCCCTAACCCCTCCCCCCCAGGGGGAGGGGGACAGTGCCAGAAAGGCACTTTGCAATTGCCTAATCATTCGCAAACCGCCAAAGCGCAGCCAGCGTCATATCCGGTGCCTCAGACATCATGGCGTGCCCAGCCTCCGCAAGGGTTTCCGTGCGCACAGAGCGCAACGCCGCAATTACGCCTTGGGCCGCTTTAGGTGCGGTCATCATGTCGCGTTCACCCATCAACACGAGCGCAGGACAGTGCACATCCGACGCAGCGGTCAGGCCGTTAACGTACGCCTTGCACGCCGCCAAATCATTATGCAGCAAGCCCTTAGCCATGCGTCGCATCAATGCCATCGAGTTACCGGGCAACCACGTGCCGGGCACTTTGTGATTGTTGCCGAGCTGTGAATTCGGCGCGAACGACCAGTCTACGATCATGCGTCGCGCCTTTTCTTCGTCGTCGCGCGCGGCATCGAGCAACGCATCCCCCACCGCCATCGGCACCGCACTGCCAACGAGCGCTAGTTTGCTCACGAGATCGGGGCGACGCGCGGTGAGTTCGAGTGCGGTCAACGAACCCATGCTGTGACCAATTACTACCGACGCTTTCACCTGCGCTGCGTCGAGGAACGCGGCGACCCAATCGGCGAGCGCCTCGATACTTTTGCAAAGCGGCCCTTCGCTCTGGCCATGTCCGGGCAAATCAACCGCGAGCACGTTCCACTCATGCCACGCAAAGTAGCGCGACTGCAACGCCCAGACGCTGTGGTCATTCGCCGCGCCGTGGATGAAGACTGCCGTGCGCTGCGCCGGGTTGAATGCGCGAGTGCCGCTATATGCGTAGGCCCGGGCGTAAGCAGATTTGTTGTTGACGGTGATTTTCATGTCGCGCCTCCATCACTGACTGCCGTCATTCTCGCGACAGCGGGAATCCAGTTCGTGAGCCAACGCGAAGCGTCATTTTTGTGCTGTGCACGGACTACGACGCTGGATTCCCGCTTCGCGAGAATGACGCCAGGGTAGAACTCGGCTTTCATTTCACCCGCTCCGCCGCTTTCAGCGCCCGCGCCAAATCCTCGATCAAGTCCTTCGCATCCTCCAGGCCAATCGACAGCCGGATCGTGCCTTCCGTAATGCCCGCAGCGACCAAAGCTTGAGCACTCATGCGCGAATGCGTAGTGCTTGCAGGATGGATTACCAGCGATCTGGCGTCGCCGACGTTGGCCAGATGTGAGAACAGCCGCAGGTTGTCGATGAACGCTCTGCCTTGGGCACGCGTGCCCTTGAGGTCGAACGAAAACACAGCACTCGCACCCTTCGGGAAATACTTTTTCGCAAGTTCGTAGTCGCGATGTTCGGGCAATTCGGGATGATGAATCACACCAACGAACGCGTGCGAGCGCAAAAAATCCAGCACTTTGCGCGTGTTGGCAATGTGCCGCTCCATGCGCACGGGAAGCGTCTCGATACCCTGCAAAATTTGCCAAGCGGTTGCCGCAGCCATGCACGCGCCGAAGTCGCGCAGGCCTTCGCGACGGCAGCGCAGCAGGAAAGCAGCTGTGGATGATTCCTCTGCGAACACCATGTCGTGAAAGCCGTGATACGGTGCGGAAAGTGTGGCGAATTTTTCGCGTGACGAATCAGAGAGCCAGTCAAAACGCCCGCTGTCGACGAGCAGCCCGCCGATCACCACGCCATGGCCCTGCAAAAATTTGGTGGCGGAGTGAAACACGATGTCCGCGCCGTGCTCGAACGGACGAATCAAGTAGGGCGTTGTCAGCGTCGAGTCGAGCATCAACGGCACACCATTCGTGTGTGCAATGTCAGCGACTTTCTCAATGTCGATAAGCAGATTGCCGGGATTACCGAGCGTCTCGCCGAAAAACAGCCGAGTGTTTGGGCGCACCGCCGCGCGCCACGCGTCGAGATCGCCCGGATCCACGAACGTCGTTTCGATACCGAAACGCGGCAGCGTGTAATCGAGCAGATTGTGCGAGCCGCCGTACAGCGCACGACTGGCGACGATGTGGCTGCCCGCGCCCATGAGGGTGACGATGGCCAGATGCAATGCGGCTTGTCCGGACGCGACCGAGATCGCGCCGATGCCGCCTTCAAGCGCGGCGATGCGCTCCTCCAGCACCGCGTTGGTCGGGTTCGAGAGCCGCGAATACACGTGCCCCGCGCGCTCCATGTTGAAAAGCGCCGCGGCGTGGTCGGAGTCCTCGAAAACGAACGATGTCGTTTGATAGATCGGCGTGGCCCGCGCGCCGGTCGTTGGGTCAGGTCGTGCACCGGCGTGGACGGAAAGTGTGTCTAGCTCAAACATGAACATAGCCTCGACAAAAGTAGCGACTGATCAAAAACAACCAGAAGTTTACGTTTGTCCGTGATTAGTCGCTCACCCGCATTTTTGAGTGCCTATTTTGCGGTTCCGGTGCGATCACGACATTGGCACTGTGACGAAATTAGTCAGCCAAAAATTCTAAAAGTGCCCAAAAACGTCAAAAAACTGTCTCTAAAACGCAACAGATTTTAATCAGCTTTGTTGCAAAAAGCGCATTCACTTGCGGGCTAGACGCTCAAATTAGCTAATGTCAGCTTGTTAAAAATAGGTACTTAACCCCTTGTGCAACAAGGCTTGCAGACAGAAAGCTGATAGCGAAATTTTTCATCAAAACGCTACAAAAGTTCGCCCGGAGTCAGCGGTTCCATTTCGTTCAACATCTCATGCATTTTGTCGCGCGCTTGAATAAACGTGGAGTGATTTCCCGCCTCTGCCAAATAGTCGTCGAACCGCTCGCCGTGTGAACGGCGCAGATGATCCACGAGCTTGATGAAGGCCGTCACCATGCGCGGCTCGAAATGCGTGCCCGACGTGCGCTCAATTTCAAGCACTGCTTCGGCATGCGTCCACGCATGTTTGTAGGCCCTCGCGTGAGTGAGCGCGTCGTAGACGTCAGCAAGTGCTGCGATGCGTGCCACCTCGGGAATATTGTCGCCACGAAGCCCTTTTGGATAGCCCGTACCGTCCCACTTTTCATGATGATGCAACGAGACTTGTTCAGCCAGCCGAAACGCCGGATGCGAACACTGCTGAAGGATCTGCGCACCAATCGTCGTGTGCCGTTGCATCACCGCGAACTCAGCATCAGTGAGCTTGCCCGGTTTCATCAGCACGCCATCTGGAATGCCCAATTTACCGATGTCATGAAGGCGTGCGGCGAGCTCGATGTCTTCCGTAAATTTATGGCCGTAACCGATTGCGTTGGCGAGCAGGCCGGTGAGTTTGCCGACGCGGTAGGCGTGGCGGCCAAGAGAGTCTTCGCGCAGCTCGGCGGAGATAGCGAGCCGTTCCAGTGCATCTCGATAAAGGGATTCAGGCACCTCAACTTCTTCTTTCTGGGCGCCCGGAATTTTCTGGATCGCCGTGATGACAGCACGAACATCATCCTTACCCGGCATTGGCGTTTGTACGCGCTCGCGAATTGACTCCAACTTGCCACGCACTGCGGCCACCTGCGACTTGCCAAGAAACTCGACCAACTCGCCGAGATACAGCAACGCGCCCGAATGATCATGTCCCTTTTCGTAGGCTTTGACGAGCAACACGAGGTTGTCTCGATACAGCGCTGGAACCGCCTTAGATCGCTTCAGCAAATCAAGCAGTTTTGCGACCGCAACCGTCAAGTCGCCAGCGAATATCTCGTACGCGGCTTCCGCAAGTTGCCGATTTAGTTCCAGGCGAGGCGATGAGAACGAATCGGCAAGACTGCGAATCATTTTCAGACGAGCCTCAACCGTCACGTCATCACGCAATCCGATAGCGCTGCGCAGCCACGTATTCTCAGTCGCGACACGATTGAGAATGCCCTGACCATCCTTGGGTAGCCCCATCGAATCACATGATTCCTTCGCTGCTTCGGCGCTCAGCGCATAGTGTTGCAGTGCGAGCGCTGCGCTAGCCATATTGGTACGCGAGGCAGCTACGGCCACAGCGCATTGCGGGTCATTCTTGAAGCGCTTTGATATCCGCAGCGCAACCGAAACCGTTTCGCGGTAGAGGCCCATCGCGTACAGCGATGCAGTCATGTTGCTGAATGCGACTGCGACCCCAAGAGAAAAATTCAGCTCCTGAGCCAATACCGCCGCTCTCAGGGAATACTCAACGCCACGCGCGGGAATACCGACGTCAGCGCTCATCGCAGCGTAGACACTGCAGGCGCGCCGCAACTCCGACTTCAAACCGTGATCCGTCGCGAGATCCAGCGCCCGCTCAACCAGCGGGATCGCGGCAAGTGTTGCGCCACGCGAAACGTGGGCAAAACCGATATCTAGCAAGACGGAGATTGCCAGCGGCAACGGCTCCGGCTTTTGACTAAACGCAATCAGCCTTGCGCAACGCACGAGCACCTCAAAGTCGCTCCCATCTCTCGAGCGCAGAAGCGACGGCAACTCGCCGTGCAACTCCACGATGAGATCCGAAATTCCATCACTTTCGAAATCGGACACGCATGCATCCAGCAGACCGGCCAGTGCGCTTACTTCCATTTGCAACCTCTGAATGACGTCATCATAATGAGCTCAGCCGACATCTTCTCATGTTTCACACACCAATACCAAGGACGTCAAATTATGGATAAGCAACTCGACACCTCCGTTCTGACCCAAGAGCAGGCCACCCTGCGTGATCTGCTCGATTCCGAAATCGTCCTGATCGGCGGCGGCGAACTCGCTCTGCTCGGTATCTAGTCAACCTAATTCATCTGGAATAAATCATGGACAAGCAACTCGACACCTCCGTTCTGACCCAAGAGCAAGCCATCCTGCGTGATCTGCTCGATTCCGAAATCGTCCTGATCGGCGGCGGCGAACTCGCTCTGCTCGGTATTTAACTGGTAAGTGTCACGCGCTTCCCGGCCATGGCCACCGTTGAGTCACGGTGCGCGATGAGTAGCGTGGTGATGCCGAGGTTTTTGACTACCTGATTGATGGCCTGTTCGCGCTCATTGTCGAGCGCACTGGTGGCCTCGTCGAGCAGCAGGAACTTCGGTTGGCGATAGAGCGCCCGAGCGAGCAATAGCCGCTGGCGCTGCCCGCCTGAGAGGGCGCTGCCGGTGTTGCCGACGAGCGTTTCTGCCGCCATCGGCATGCGGCTCACTTCTTCCCAAAGCGCTGCCGACTTCAGCGATTCCGTCACGCGCTCCGCGTTCATCTCGGGGTCGAACAGGCTGACGTTGTCGCTGATCGATCCGGCAAACACATAGTCGTCCTGCATCACGGCTGAGAGCTGCGCCCGCAGGCTGGTCGGATCGATGTCCGCAATATCCAGCCCGTCAATCAGCACGCGGCCTTCGGTTGCTGGCAGAAGCCCGACAACGACCTTGGCCAGCGTGGTCTTTCCCGCGCCGGAGCGGCCCGTCAGCGCCACGCTGTCACCCGGATCGACGGTGAAGTTCACGTTTCGGAAGATAAACGGGTCGTGCGGGCCGTACCGAAACCCGAGGTTTTCGACCACCCAGGTGGCTTTGAACAGGTCGGGAGCCGGCGCCTGACCGCGCGTTTCGCTGGAAGCTAGCGCCACGTCGGCAACCCGTTCGGCATGCAGATCAAGCAATTTGAACTCGGTGAATTTGTCGATCAGGTTGGACAAACGGGTCACGAACACCAGTTTGTAGGCAAAAAACGCGAGCAGCATGCCGACGCTGAAACCACCGGAAATGACCTCTCGCGCGCCCAGCCAGACGATCAAAATGTTCTCCAAACCGAACAACGCAAAGCTTGCTGTTTTGTAGGTCAGGGTGAGCGACTGAGCACGGATGCTGGCGTTCACCGTATCCACCACCGCGTTTTGCCAGCGCGACAGGCGATCCGCCTCGCCCACGTTTAACTTGATCGCTTGAATGCCGCGCAGGCTTTCGATGAAGTGGGTTTGCTGAAGCGCTGCGAATATGAGCTGCTCGTTCACGGCCTCGCGCATCGGACGGAACAGTGCCCAGCGTAGCAGCGCGTAGACCAACGCGACGGCAAGCACCACCAGCGTGAGCTTGACACTGTAGACGGCCATGACGGCGAACATGCTGATGGCGAGCACGCCGTCAATAAGCACCTCAAGCGAGCTGCCGGTGAGCGTGCGCTGAATCGCGTCCATCGAAGCGAAGCGGGAGAGCAAATCACCGACGTGGCGCTTCTCGAAAAACG
>JAYSUK010000418.1:0-2530 GCA_043719085.1 Burkholderiales bacterium
CGGTCGAACAGTCGACCAGGAATATTTACGCCAAGCGACGGGCCAACGGCGCCATTGAGCGCGGCTTGAACCGCCGGCAGCAACCCTGCGGTGAAACGATCCGGCAACTGCGCGCCGGAAAGCGGGCGGTTGCTCAGGCCACCAGTGTCTGCCTCGAAACGATTTTCCAGAACGAACATGGTTCTGTAGCCGCCGCCAAGGTCCTCGGTGCCGCGCAAGCCCCACCGTGAGCCCTCCATGATGCCACTAGCCACCTGAGTAATGCTGCCGCCCTTGACGCCGCTGACGTGCTGCACACCGACGTCCACGATGCCGTAGAGGGTGACGTTTGCAGTTTGTGCCTGCGCCTGCCCCATAGCCAAAGCTAGCGGGATGGCTGCGAGCGTTGCGGCGGATCGGGCAAAAAGTGGGTTGCGTTTCATGAGGCCTCCTTAAGTAACGTGATGTCGCTGTAATTCAGACCGCCTGACCAGTGACACGAAAGACACCCGATCGACGTTTGTTAACAGTGATTGTGGCATGGAAGCATTGTCTTTTGGTGCATAAAACCGTTGGCTCGGATATGCCTGACACGCGCCTGTTGCGGCACCGCAACCCGGGGGCGTTTTAATCGCAGTGGAAAACGCAAGCGCGGCGCGGCGAAGTTATAACTTTTTCAATTAGTCCCCGTAAATTATGGGACTTCAGCCGATTTTTTAGTAAGTCGACTATTTATCAAAACAGCGTTTTTCCCTTATGCAGCAGCATTTTTTGTTTTAAGTTGATAGCGATGTTAGTCGCATATTAATGCAACTAAGATGCGTGAACGTCGTTTTTCACATAAAATGCAATCTAGTTTCATTAACACTCAGATCATGAATCACTTCCTAGCCCGCCCCGCTCACTTGCACCTACTTTCCGTCGCGGTCGCGGCGGCACTAGCAGCATCCAACGTGCAGGGTCAACAAGTGCCGCGAACCGTCGACAAAATCATAGTTACCGCGTCGCCATTCGCCAATCAGGATGAGCTGCAGGCAGTGCAGCCGAGCGTCGTTATCGGCAAAGAGGCGCTGCTTCGCGACCGCGCCGCAAGCCTGGGCGACACGCTCACCACACAGGCGGGAGTGCAATCCTCATCGTTCGGTCCCGGTGCGTCGCGACCGGTGATTCGGGGCCTTGACGGTCCGCGTATCAAGACGGCCGAAAACGGCGTCGGTACGATGGACGTAGGCACCATCAGCCCCGACCACGCGGTGACCGCGGAAGTACTCGGCGCACGGCAGATCGAGATTTTGCGTGGCCCCGCTACATTGCTGTACGGGTCCGGCGCGATTGGCGGCTTGGTGAATGTAGTCACCGATCGCATTCCACAGTCGCATACGGACGCCCTGCAATTGCTCACCGACGCGCGGCTGTCAAGCGCCGAACGATCCCGTGATTTGGGCGCGCAACTGCGCGCAAGCGCCGGGCCACTGGCGTTTACCAGCGAATTTTCGGATCGAAATTCTGGCCATTACGAAACAGCACGTGACGGCAGACTCGCCAACTCGGCCGTTCACACGCGCAACGCCAGTGTCGGTGCGTCCTACATTCTGGACAACGGTTTCGTCGGCCTTGGCGTGAATCGGTTCGAGAGCGTGTATGGCATCCCATCCCCCGATGCGCCAATCATTGATCTGAAGCGAAATCGCGTCGAGCTGACCGGTGAGCTCAATCGCACGGCAGGCCTGGAGCGCATTCGGTTTAGCGCCGTAAACAGCCGCTATCAACATGCTGAAATCGAGGCATCGGGCGAGATCGGCACCGTGTTCCGCAACCAGTCGATGAGCGCTCGCTTTGACCTGCAAACGCGTCCTATTGCTGACTGGCGCACCGTGATTGGTGCGGACTTTGAGCACGGCAAGTTCTCAGCGGTAGGCGAAGAAACCATCGTGCCGCAAACCAACACCAAAAGCCATGCGCTGTTCGCCGTGACTGAGCGCGCGGTTGGCCCCGGTCGCGTTGAGTTGGGTGTGCGCATCGAAAATGTGAAACACACACCGGTTGCGGAAGCCGGGCGGCCAGGACGCAATTTTTCGCTCGGCAACGGCTCTGTCGCTTATCAATATGTGGTGACGCCAAACAGCGCCATCACGGCGTCAATCAGTCACGCCGAGCGCGCTCCCGCCATTGAAGAGTTGTATTCCCAAGGCGCGCACATTGCGACGCTTACCTATGACGTGGGCAATGCACTATTGGCGAAAGAACGTTCGCAGAACTTTGACCTGTCATACAAGCTGCAAAGCACCGCCTGGAGCGTGCGTGCTTCGGTTTATCGGAACACCATTAAAAACTTCATTTACGGCGCCAGCGTTGATGAAAACCATGACGGAGCCCCGGATCACGTAAACGAAGCAGGCGAAATAGCGCCGGGCGCGGAGCTGCTGAAACGGGAGTTCAAAAACGTTGATGCACGGCTCACGGGTGCTGAAGTATCAGTGGCCTACACACCTGAACACGGCTTTGGGTTTACGTCAATCGCAGACACCGTTCGCGGCACAATCACCAACCT
>JAYSUK010000419.1:0-21848 GCA_043719085.1 Burkholderiales bacterium
TGGCCGCTCGCCTACGCACTCAATGAGATTTTCTTGCGCCGCGCGATACTGAATCAGATCGGTGATCGCGCCGATCTTCAGGCCATGCTGTTTGGCGAAAACGAGCAGGTCTGGCAGGCGCGCCATCGTGCCGTCGTCCTTCATGATTTCGCAGATCACGGACGCTGGAGTCAAGCCCGCCATGCGCGGTAAATCGCAGCCCGCTTCGGTGTGGCCGGCACGCATCAGCACGCCACCGGGTTGCGCCATGATCGGAAAGATGTGGCCCGGCTGCACAATATCTCCCGGCTTGGCGTTGAACGCGGTCGCCACCTGCACCGTGCGTGAGCGATCCGCAGCAGAGATGCCGCTGGTCACACCCTCAGCCGCCTCAATCGACATCGTAAAGTTGGTGCCAAAGCCGGAGCGATTGCTCGACGTCATGAGTGGCAAATTTAGCTGCGCACAGCGCTCTTGAGTCAACGTCAGGCAGATCAGGCCGCGACCATATTTGGCCATGAAATTGATCGCGTCGGGCGTAACGAATTCGGCAGCAAGCACCAGATCGCCCTCGTTCTCGCGGTCTTCTTCATCGATCAGGATGACCATGCGACCGGCTTTAAGCTCAGCGATGATTTCAGGAATCGGGGCGAGAGAGGATGCTGGTGCGGCGGTGCCGGGAACGGCAACAAGAGCGGGCTTAGAAACTGGCATAAAAAGAACGACTCTCGGTTAGAGAAGGCTTCATTTTAGTGGCTAACGCGAAGGCGTACGGTGACTGCGGCCAAACCGGGCGAAAATAACAGGCTTGATTGTTACCGCACCGCTCTTCCGCTCGACATGTCCGAACTCCTGATTTCTGAACAAAACGGCCTGCGCACCCTGCACTTCGGATCGGAATGGGTGCAAGGCCGCATGCGCATCAGCCGCCCCGCTGAGCTGATACTCGGTTACGCGCAGGATATGTGTGCCGCGCTCTTACTGGTGCCCGCGCCAAAGCAGGTATACGTGGCCGGACTGGGCGTCGGCTCGCTGCCAAGGTGGGCGCTGGCTAACTGGGAAACGAGCTTGAAACGCATGGAAATCGTCGAGTTGCGGTCCGACGTGCTGGCCCTGACGCGCAGCGCTTTTCCGCTGCCGACGGACGATCCGCATGTGGTTTTGACGCTGGGCGACGCAGCCAAAGTCATCACCGAGCGACCCGCGGCCAGCATCGACTGGATGTGGGTGGATTGCTACGACGGGCGTGGCCGCGTGGGCGCGCTAGAGTCAGCGGAGTTCTATGCGGCCGCTCATGCAGCACTAAAAACCAAAGGCGTTTTTGTAGCCAATATGTGGAGCAGCGTCACCCGTTATCGCGCCGGGCTGCGCCGACTGCGCGCCGTCTTCGGGCACGACAATATCCTGTTATTGCAAGCGATTGCGACTGAAAACGTGACGGTGATCGCAACCAAATCACCGCTGCCCGCATTAGACAGCAGAGCAATTCAAGCGCGGGCCCGAGCGCTGCAAACCGAGCACAAATTGCCGTTCGAGCGGTGGCTGAAGGCGCTCGTGCCAGTGGCTACGGCGCTGTGACGGCTCCAATCTAGATCGTCGCATGCTCAGCTCGCAAACGAACTCGCCCCAGTAAGTCTCGCTACAGATCGCACGCGTAGCGCGCCTCCATCTGCTGCTGCGTTTCCGGCGGGCCGGGCGTGCCGATTTGATCGCTCAACATTTCGCCCATGGTCGGCAGCACGGCACGATCCACCACGCTTGCAGCGTTCCACAATTTCGAGCGCATAAACGCCTTGGCGCAGTGCAGATAGGCGTCAACAACGGTGACCTCTATGAGCAAACTGGGCGTACGCTTTTCGTCAGCAAACGTGGCGAGAATCGAAGCGTCGTCATTCAACCGCGCCCGTCCGTTAACCCGAACCGTCTCATTCACCCCGGGAATCATGAACAGCAGCCCCACGCTGCCGGTGGCGATGACGTTGGTCAGCGTGTCCAGTCGATTATTACCCGGCGAATCGGGGATCAGCAGAGTACGTGAATCGGTCAGCCGCACAAACCCCGGTGCACCGCCACGCGGCGACGCATCCAACGCGCCATGCGCATCAGCGCTGGCGACCACCACAAACGGCGACAGCTCGATGAAGCGTGCACAGTGCCCATCAATGTGGTCCATCTGCTTTTTCACTGACCTGATCTTGGCTTCGCCGTAAATTCGCCGCAACGCTTCGATGGATTCGATCATGGCAAATTCAACTTCTAAAAATCAGGCGAGGCACGGCCACCAAGCGACATGCGCGTACGTGCGAGCCACAAAAAAGCCACCTCGAAGGTGGCTTGTCTGATGGCGGAGAGGCGGGGATTCGAACCCCGGATACCTTGCGGTACGCCTGATTTCGAGTCAGGTACATTCAACCACTCTGCCACCTCTCCGACTTTTGAATTCTAGCGCAGCGGTGGATATGCGATGCCCTACGCGTTAACCTTTGGCCGGCGTCGGCTTGGCACCGGTGCTGCCCTTGGCGGCCGCAGGGTTGGCGGTGTTTTGTGATTTTGGCGCGGTCGACTGCTTCTGACCGTGCGACTCAGACGACGATGGCTGCGCGGCAGCGGGTGCAATCACCGGCGCGGGAGGCACCCAGGTGGCTACTGCCACCGTCTTTCCAGCCGCTTTCATTTCCCGATAGTAACGCTCAGCACTTTTGTCCTGGTAGCGGCCAAGATCAGCCGCGTCTTTCTTGGCACCCTCAGCGGCTTTCTCTTTGGCCTCAGCGGCCTTTGCTTTTTGCTCGTCGGTGGGAGGCGGTGCCGCCGGGAGTTTTGCAATCGCCAATGTTGTGATCACGCTGCCAACGACAAGCACTACCCATGCATTTAGTTTCATCAATCATGCCCTCCAATGGCTGCTGGTTGCGGGGCGGTTGCACTGGATGCAACCGCATTGCCTGTCTTGCCAACGTTGCCCGCCTTTAGTTGTTCGTCGTACCAAATCTCATGATGCTCTTTGGCCCATGACTCATCGACCACGCCGGTTTTCATGGCATCAAGCGCACCGGCCATGCCCAGTGTTCCCATATAAATATGGCCCATCGCGCCGAGCATGAACAACGTCGAGCCGGTCAAATGCACCAAATTCGCAAGCTGCATGGTGGCGCGAGTTTGGCCGAAATTTGGAAAGTTCAGCACTAGTCCCGATGCGCCAACAACAAGCCCGAGCACCATGAGTCCGCCCCAGAACCAGATTTTTTCGCCGGCGTTGAATTTCTCGCTGGGGATGTGTTTACCGTTGATCAAGCCGCCGAAATTCGTGATCCATTTGAAATCAACAGCCTTCGGAAAGTTGTCACGTACAAAAATCACAAACGTAATAATGCAACTGACGATAAACAACGGGCCGAGAAAATTGTGTAAATTTTTTGCAAGAATCGCAAGCCACGAAAACAGCGTGAAACCTATTACAGGGATCAGCAGCGTCTTGCCGAATGCCAGAATCAACCCTGAAATGGCCAACACCGAAAACGAAATCGCCGTGCCCCAATGCGCCATGCGCTCAAGCAATGTGAAACGTTCAATCATGCGGCCCGTGGGTGAATCGTGTAGTTGGACGGTGCCCTTCCACGCATAGAAGCCGCCGATGGCGAGCATCATCACCACCAGCGCCCAACCGCCGATCACCGAGAACCAACCGTTGCGCAACGCGCGCCAGTTTTGGCCACCGTCCTGAATCAGTACGCCCGCTTCAGGCCCCGGAATGCTGGTGTAGCCCTCAACCGCACCGCGTGCGTTTTGCCAGATGGGAGTGTTGTTGTACGGTTGGGTAACTGATCGCTGCTGTTCAAGCTTGGCAAGATCAGCGGGCGAGGCGACCGGCCCGCTGCTCGATTGAGCCAGCGCAAGCGTTGCAATCGTTATCGTAACCAACGTCGCAAATAATCCAAATAGGCGTTTCATACTTTGCTCCTATCGCTGGTCAAGCCGCGATTAGTTGACACGCTTGTATTCGTTCTGGTGATCAGCACGGGCGCGGAGCTGAAGCTGCCACGCGTTGCGATCAGCGAATGGCTTGCCGACGCCATACGGTAAGTCGTCGGCCTTTGCAGCCGAGGTACCCGGCTTCGCCGCGATGGTTTGCGGCTGCTCACCGCAGCCAGCAAGCACCGCCAACGCTATGAGAGAGAAGAGCAGCTTCATCATGATTTTTGCGGGATGGATTGAACCGCGGGCACTGCTGCCTTGGTGTCAGGACGACCGTACGCCGTTGCGTGCCCCCACAAGTCACCACCACGGCCGCGGCGCATCACGCGTTCACGATAGATGTCAGAGAGCACATCGCCGTCACCGGCAAGCAGCGCTTTGGTCGAACACATTTCAGCGCAGGCTGGCAGCTTGCCTTCGGACAAACGATTGCGACCGTACTTTTCGTGTTCAGCTTTTGAATTGTCTTTTTCCGGGCCGCCTGCACAGAAGGTGCATTTGTCCATCTTGCCGCGCACACCGAAAGCGCCCGCCTGCGGAAACTGAGGCGCGCCGAATGGGCAGGCGTAGAAACAGTAGCCGCAGCCGATGCACAAGTCTTTGTCATGTAACACCACACCGTCTTCGGTTTTGTAGAAGCAGTTGACGGGGCACACTGCCATGCACGGTGCGTCCGAGCAGTGCATGCACGCCACCGAGATTGAACGCTCAGCGCCGACGATGCCGTCGTTCAACGTGACGACGCGGCGGCGATTGACGCCCCACGGAACATCATGCTCGTTTTTACACGCGGTGACGCAGCCGTTGCATTCGATGCAGCGCTCGGCGTCACAAATAAACTTCATTCGTGCCATGGTGTGCTCCTTATGCTCGCTCGACTTGGCAAACGGTGGTCTTGGTTTCTTGCATCATCGTTACCGCGTCGTAACCGTAAGTGGTCGCGACGTTCACTGACTCTCCGCGCACGATGGGTGCTGCGCCGTCCGGGTATTTTTCGAGCAGATCCTTGCCCTGCCACCAGCCCGAGAAGTGAAACGGAATGAAGGTGGTGCCGGGCCCCACGCGCTCGGTGATCATGGACTTGACTTTTATCTGCGCGCCAGTCGCTGACTTGACCCAGACATATTCGTTATTACGAATGCCGCGATCGTTGGCGTCTTTGGTGTTGATCTCGATGAAGTTTTCTTGCTGCAATTCAGCGAGCCATGGATTGGATCGGGTTTCTTCGCCACCGCCTTCGTATTCGACCAGTCGACCGGACGTCAGCACCAGTGGGAATTTCTCATAAACCTTATCGGCGATCGCTTTGTCCTGCACCGATTTGTACAGCGTTTTTACGCGCCAGAATGCGCCGCCCTTGTCCGCATGGGTCGGGTACTTAGCGGTCAGTGCAGCGCTGGTGCCGTACAACGGTTCACGATGCTGCGGGATGGCATCCGGAAAGTTCCACACCACCGCACGCGCCTTGGCGTTGCCAAACGGATGACAGCCATGGTTTTTCATGAATACACGAATCTGGCCGCCGGTCAAATCGGTCTTCCAGTTCTTGCCTTCCGCGCCCTTTTTCTCGGCATCGGTTAACTCATCCCACCAACCGAGTTTTTTCAGCAGCACATGGTCAAGCTCCGGGTACCCGGTCGTGAGATCAGCGCCCTTGGAGTGCGAACCGTCTTCGGCAAGCAGCGAAATGCCTTCGCGCTCGACGCCAAAGTTGGCTCGGAAATTCCCGCCGCCATCCATCACGTGCTTCGACGTGTCGTAAAGGTTCGGCGAACCTGGATGCTTCATCTCCGGGGTGCCGTAACAAGGCCAAGGCAAGCCGAAATAGTCGCCGTTGCACGGCCCACCATTGGCCTTGAGCGTCTTCGGATCAAACGTATTCATGTGCTTCATGTGAAGCTTCAAGCGCTCAGGCGATTGACCGGTGTAGCCAATGGTCCAGGTGCCCTTGTTGATTTCGCGCAGTATGTCTTCGACCTCTGGCTCTTCCCACTTCTTGGCACCATCCGGTTTAACAATTTTGCAGTTTTTGGCGAACTCTTTCTCAAAGCCAAATTTTTTGGCGAATGCGTACATGATCGCGTGATCGGTTTGCGATTCAAACAACGGAGCGATAACCCGCTCGCGCCATTGCAGCGAACGGTTCGACGCAGTCGCCGATCCTACGGTTTCAAACTGTGTACACGCAGGCAACAAATACACACCGTCCTTGCGATCCGGCATGGCCGCTGATGCGGTTGGGTAAGGGTCGATGATCACCATGATCTCGACCTTTTCCATCGCCTTTTTCATTTCCGGCCCGCGCGTTTGCGAGTTCGGCGCATGGCCCCAAAACACGATGCCCTTGAGGTTGGAATCCTGATCGATGGTGTCGTTAGGGTCGAGCACACCGTCAATCCAGCGCGACACCGTCATGCCCGGCTTTTCCATCATGGTCTGCGAAGCAAACTGCTTCTTCAACCATTCGTAATCCACGCCCCACACGGTCGACCAGTGCTTCCATGCACCGGTGGCAATTCCGTAGTAACCGGGCAGTGAGTCCGGGTTCGGGCCGACGTCGGTTGCACCCTGCACGTTGTCGTGACCGCGGAAGATGTTCGCACCGCCGCCTGACACACCAATGTTGCCCAATGCGAGCTGCAGGATGCAGCTGGCACGCACCATCGCGTTGCCAATAGTGTGCTGCGTTTGCCCCATGCACCAGACGATTGTCGATGGCCTGTTTTCGGCAAACATTTTGGCCACTTTGGCCATCTGCGCTTCAGGGACACCGCAGGCTTCTTCAACTTTGTCTGGCGTCCATTTCGCCATGACCTCGGCTTTGATCTTGTCCATGCCGTAGACGCGATCATTGATGTACTTGGTGTCTTCCCAGCCGTTCTTGAAAACGTGGTGCAGCAAGCCAAACAAAAACGGTATGTCCGAGCCCGAACGGATACGCACGAACTCGTCTGCCTTGGCGGCGGTCCGGGTGTAGCGCGGGTCGACGACGATGAGTTTTGCACCCGTTTCTTTGGCGTGCAACATGTGCAGCATCGAAACAGGGTGTGCCTCAGCCGCGTTTGACCCGATATACAGCGCACACTTGGTGTTCTGCATATCGTTGTACGAATTGGTCATCGCGCCGTAGCCCCAGGTATTGGCTACACCGGCAACGGTCGTCGAGTGGCAAATACGCGCTTGATGGTCGCAGTTGTTGGACCCAAACATGCTCACGAACTTGCGGAACATGTACGCCTGCTCATTGTTGTGCTTGGATGAGCCGACCCAGAATACGCTGTCCGGCCCGGCGTCTTTGCGCAGCTGCAGCAGCTTGTCGCCCACCTCGTTCATCGCCGTTTCCCAACTGATGCGCACGTACTTGCCATTCACCAGTTTCATCGGATATTTCAAACGATGCTCGCCGTGACCATGCTCACGAATCGCGGCTCCCTTGGCACAGTGCGCACCGAGGTTAATCGGCGAGTCAAACACCGGCTCTTGCCGCGTCCACACACCGTTTTCGACAATCGCATCAATGGCGCAACCCACCGAGCAGTGGGTGCAGACAGTGCGCTTGACTTCGGCCTTGCCGCTACCGTCAGCAGGTGCCGCAGCCTCTGCTTTGGTGACAAAACCTAGTGGCAACTGGCTGGCGAATGCGCCTGCCCCCAAGCCAACGCCGGAGCGCTTCAAGAATGCACGGCGATCCAGTGTTCCTGCCGCTTTTGCGCCACTAAAACCACCAAAGCGACGCAACGTTGAATGTTCGGACAAGCTTTTGCCGTCCACATCGTGAGACTTTCTAACCAGCATGTTTTCTCTCCCGGGAAATCTATGGACGGCCGCGTTAAACGCGAGCCAGGTCGTAGTAGGTTCGAACGTGATCGCTCTCACGGTAGCCAACATCGCCCGTTTTTGGCAACGCGGCGGCAACGGGTGCGACGGATTGCAAGTTGGGGACCACTACCGTGGCTACGGCGCCCGCAGCGCCCACGCTTCCGGCCAACAAAAAGCCGCGACGCTTGAGATTTGCGCCTGATTTCTCGTTATTCATTATTCGCACTCCTTGGTACAACTTGGAATTAGATTAGCTTCACTCAGGCATCAATTGCGAACGCATCACGTTCCACCTGCAAAAAGCTTCCTGTGAATTGTGCAACGATGATGTAGTAATTAGCAAGCGAAGATTTCGCTATCGCACTGCAACAAAGTTCGAACCACGGCTCGATGTGTGCGGCGAAAAACTGACGCTGTGCTGACACCGATGACGGTTGCACATCTCCTCCCCCGACAATCAGTAGTCGCATCACCTCGGCGAGCGCTGCGAGATGATCTTCCACCATCGTTTGCGACTCGACTCGGGCAAACCCTAGTGTGGTAAGCGCGCCACGCACATCAGCCAACGGCTGCTCCATCATGAAGCCCGTGAGGTGGTGCGATGCATGCAAATTTACGGGTGCCTTGCCGACACCTATGAAGAGCTTTTCGTACTCCTCGTTTGCCGCGACCTCGTCCATCGCAGTGCTCGCTGCGATCAATTTAGACCAGGCCAACGGCAGCGCTGCACCGTGGTCATCGGTTGCAAGCGGCGGCGAACCGGCAATCGCCGTGAGCAACGCCTGATCAGGCGCAGCGGCGAACAAACGCGAAATCAGCGCGTAAAAATTTGCGCGTCCATGATCCTCTGGCGACACGTAGGCGCCAATGGTGCGCAGGGCTACGGCGTCACTCATTTCGTCAGGTTCCTGATGTCAAGCGGGTTCTCGTCGGTGTATAGATCGACCACGCGGCAGTCTGCGCACATCTTGATGCGGGCGCGCGACGCATCGTCCGGAAACATACTGTGCGCCGACAATTTGTTGAACATGTTCTCGATCATTTTCTTGGCGCCGAGTGGTTTGCCGCAACGCGAACATCCCAAAATTTCGGCAGTGTTGAGCACACGCGGCTTCTTCGCGTCCGCCATTAAATTAAGACGTGGCAGCAGCGTGATCGCCTGCTCAGGACAGGTCCTCTCGCACAGCCCGCACTGCACACATTTGGTCTCGATGAAACGCAGTTGCGGTGCTTCAGGATTGTCAGCTAGCGCGCCTTCCGGACAACTTCCCACACACGCAAGACACATGGTGCACTTGTCGGCGTTGACGACGATTTCACCAAACGGTGAGCCTTGCTTCAACGCGATCACCGGCGTTGGTGTGGGCGCGTGTTCGAGCAGGTGCGCGAACACCGCATCAAGCGTGCCGCGCTTGTCGTTGCTCAGGTTGAAGGTGGCGGCGATACGGACAGCCAGACCGCGCGGCGACGTCCACAACGTTGCTAACGGGTCTTGCTCTCTCCCGCCGAGGGGGAGGGCTGGGGAGAGCGACGGTGCGCGAGAATCATGTATGGCGGGGGCGAACACACCTTCTCCCCTAGCCCCTCCCATCCGGGGGGAGGGGGAGACGATGCGCACCACCGCATCCTGATAGCCCAACGCAGCAAGAATCATGTTCGCAATATCCGCCTGCGCCTTGAGTGCCGTCGCGTACTGCGGCGCGATGTCCTCAGTCAGCAGCACAGTGACCGCGGTCGCGCCGTACGCAAATGCGCCGAGCCATACATCAAGTCCCGCCGCCGCAGGATGCTCGAGCGTTAACGGCAAATAGCGCGCCGGAAGACCATCGCCCTTGCGCGCCAATTCCGCTATAGCAGCCATGCCTGCGTTTGCATCATGCAACAACAACGCGGCATCTCTACCGCCTGATGCGTGATAAGTGCGCAATAAGATCTTGATCTGCGTGCCAAGATCGGCCACGCGTGGCACCACGTAGGCAAGCGCACCAGATGGACACACGGTCGTACAAGCGCCGCAGCCCATGCAGAGCTGTGCCGTCACTTCAATATGGTCGCCCTTCGGTGCGATGGCTTTTGTCGAACAGATGTCGATGCATTGCGTGCAGCCGGTTTTTTTGTTGCGGCTGTGCGCACAAATATTGGGGCGGTAGTTGAAGAATTTGGGCTTTTCGAATTCACCCTTTAGGGTTGCAATTTCGGCAATCGCCTTGATTCGCGCCAGCGGATCAGCACCCGGCGCGAAATAGCCTTGCGGCGGCTGATGCTGCGCGAAGAATATCTCACTGGTGAGGTTGAGCACCACGTCAAAGTTAGCGCTGCGCTTGACGTTAGCGCGCGCGAAATCAATGGCCTGAACATCTCCACATGCCGCGACGCAACTGCGATGCGATTTGCATTTGTCCAGATTCACTTGATACGACAAATCAATGGCGTTTTCCGGGCAGGCGCGAACGCAGGCATTGCAGCGCGTGCAGGCATCGAGATCAATCGGATTGGCTTGTTGCCAGTCAACGCTAAACGCGCCGAGCCAACCTTTCATGCCAATCTTCGCACCGCTGATAACGGAGTAATCGCGTGTGCCCGGAAGCTCGCCCGCCGCATCTGTCGCCAACACGCTGACACTAACCGAACCCTTCAGCACATCGGCCACGGCGAGCGCGTCGGCCATTGACCCGATGACAAGCGTTTGCCCCGAGCTCTTGTATGAAACCTGCGTGGTCGGCGACGGATCGGGCAGCATCGCCTGCGCGATGAGCGCCGCAATTTTTGGCGTTGCGAACGATGCCTCTTTTGACCATCCCGCCTTCTCGCGAATGTTGAAAAAGCGCATCGTTGACACTTTGGGCGAATCGCTGGCCGCCTCCCCCAACAATCGCGCCTCCTGCGTGCAGGCGACCAGCGTGTCGCCGTCAACCGCATCGCCGAAACGCGCGAGTTCAAACTGGCACATGGCGTCAAACGTTTGCACGCTCGCGGCACCTGCGCTGGCAGCGGCCATGGCAAACGCGTCGGCGTCGAAAGGCATCGTACGATTGCACGAGCAGAGATTTACTTGGCGGGTCATGGAGTAATGCTTTGGGGTGCGGTGCTGGCTGTTTGGCCGAGGTCGGCGACTGCTGAATCAAGCGATAGCTGCTCTGCAACCGCATAATTCGATGCTGAAAAGTCGCCGACTCTTGTACCGTACCTGCCATGTGGTTTTGCCCCCTCTCCCGCAGCGCGGGAGAGGGTTGGGGTGAGGGCGGTTGTAGGAGTCATTTCACTCAACTGAAAACCCTCGTTTATAGACGCGGGGTTGACTATTTGCGACGTTGGCTCTGCCGATTCACCGCCCTCCCCCTCCGCCCCGGAGCCAGAGGCGACATGCCTGTCGCCGCGCGCTGCGGGAGAGGGGACCTGCATTGCTGCAGCTTCTGGCGGCGTGCGCCCTGCATTGGCTAAGTCCGCGTCTCGCGCCGCCAGCACCGCCTTGCCCTCTTCGCTCTCCACATCCACCGCATAACCACCCGGAGTCACTACTTGCTGCGACGGATTCATGATGGTCTTCCATGACGAAAGCGTGGCCATCACTTCGGGGGAAATCGGCTCGAAGACGGTGTAGTCGTCAATGTAGATATCAAGCCCATCCATGACGTTGAAATGCGGTTCTTTGAATAATGCTTTCAGCGCTTGCTGCTTCAGTGCTTGCGGCACTTTAGCTTGCATGAATGGCGTGAAATCTTCGGTCAATGAAATGGCGGACATGGGCGGTAATTGGGCGTATTCAGCATTTGCTGCGGTGTCGTTTTTTGCAGTCGGACCGAAGCAGTCGCTGCCTTTCTCCGACACCACCAACGCTTCAGTGGGCTCAGCCCGAACGGTAGATGCAGCGGCCTGCTCCTCTGCAGCCGCCCGCTTCAGCCGCGACCAACGCGAAAGCGAGATTGCCTCCGCCTGATGAAGCGGTTTCAGCTCAGCCACGACCCGCCCCCGATCTCGTATCGCGTCGAAACGCGCCCTCAACGAATGGGTCGTTGCGTCGCACCTTTTTTCTCGGTTCGGGTTTGTAGTTCGCGGCTGTATAGGCGGTCAGCGCGGCACGCATCGCATCCGGCATCGGCGCGTTGTCAACGTGGTCCCCGGCGTCCAGCATGCGTCCCGCTTCGTTGTACGACACCGTCACGACGACCGGGCGCGGCACGGCGTCGCCCTCTTCCAGTCGCCACATTACAAAAATGCACGGTTGCGGCGAGTTGAGATTGAGCCAGTAGCCTTCACCTTCGGAATGGTGCAGCTCAATGCGTTCACCGTCCCAGCGCCATTGCTGCTCGTTGTTGACGGTGAATTCGAGTGGGCCAGCCTGCGCCACCCGCAGGTCATCGGAGACCGAAATACTCGCGGTATCCCATTCAAAATCAGCCCAGCGGCTATTGACCGGACGCTTGCGAAAGGCAACACTCGCCGACCACGACGGCACCACCGCCGCCAGCTTAACCAACGTTTCTACTACAACCACATTCGCACTCATCAACGCACTCAACTGACGAATCTAGCAGAATAGGAGAGCTTCAACGATAAGTGTTTTCCATGGGTGAGCAATCACAGGTTCTGGGTAGGGTCATTCCGCTGGTCGCGGCCCGAGCCGCTGCCGCGCCGCAACCGCTGTCTACAGGCGGCCTCAACTCGGTTCGCGCGGCAGCAACAGTGCTCGATCCGCGTCAGCGTCGTCTACACGACCTGCGGATTTCGGTCACCGACAAGTGCAATTTTCGCTGCACCTATTGCATGCCGAAAGACGTATTCGGTCCTGGCTACAAATTTTTGCCGCATGACGCGTTGCTGTCGTTTGAAGAGATCACTCGCTTTGCCAAAATCTCTGCCGAATTGGGCGTTGAAAAGCTTCGACTAACCGGTGGTGAGCCCACATTGCGACGCAATTTGCCCACGCTGATCAGCATGCTTGCGGCATTGCGCACGCCGTCCGGCGAGCCGCTTGATTTGACGCTCACCACCAACGGCTCGACACTGGTGAAGCAGGCTAAAGCGTTGAAGGACGCCGGCTTGCAGCGCATCACCGTGTCGCTTGACTCGATGGATGACGCGGTGTTTCGTGCGATGAACGATGTCGATTTTCCGGTGGCCGACGTGCTGCGCGGCATCGACGCTGCGCTCGCTGCGGGGTTGGCACCGGTTAAGGTGAACATGGTGGTCAAGCGCGGCGTGAACGATCACACAGTGGTCGAAATGGCGAATCATTTCAAGGGCACTGGCGTGGTGGTGCGCTTCATCGAATTTATGGACGTCGGCGCAACCAACGGCTGGCGCATGACCGATGTGATGCCAAGCCGCGACGTGGTGGCCGCGATTCATGCCGCCACACCGCTGGTGGCCGTTGACCCACATTACGAGGGCGAAGTGGCGCAACGTTGGCGTTATGTGGATGGCAACGGCGAGATCGGTGTGATTTCCAGCGTCACGCAGGCGTTTTGCTCCACCTGCTCCCGCGCGCGGCTGTCCACTGACGGCAAGATTTACACCTGCCTGTTCGCTGACCACGGCGTCGATTTTCGGACGTTGTTGCGCGACGGTTCGAGCGATGACGAGATCGCGGCGCTACTGGCGGGTCTGTGGCAAGTGCGGACCGATCGTTACAGCGAAGTTCGCACCGCGGAAACGGCGAAATTGCACAAGGTGGAGATGAGTTACATCGGCGGTTGAGGCGCGATCTGGCGCTGGGCTATGTGGGAGGGGTTCCACCCCGAACGTGATGGTTCGCATGCTGTTGGTCGGGGTGGAACCCCTCCTACAAGTCGGCAAATCTACTACAGCTTTATGCTCAATGCCCCATTTCATATGGGCATATCTGCCATATTTGCCACAAATCGACTTTAGCAAAAATATGTATTTACGCCCATATAAAATAAGGCTTAAGCAAAAAAGTTTCTGCCCATAATTTCACCCATCCGAACCCCCAACGCTGGTTTCCACGCCTCGTTAAATCGCAACGTTTCACGCGGCCACAGCATCACTACTGTCGAGCCGAGCAGAAAGCGCCCCATCTCGTCACCCTGCTTGAGTTCCACTTCGCCCGGAGCGTAAGTCCACTCACGAATCAAGGCCGTTCGTGGCGGATTCACCACGCCGTGCCACGATGTCGCCATGCTGCCGACAATCGTCGCGCCTACCAGCGTCAGCACGAACGGGCCGTGCGCCGTGTCGAACACGCACACCACGCGTTCATTGCGCGCAAACAATCCCGGCACCGCCTGCGCTGTCGCTGGATTCACCGAGAACAAATCACCAGGCACGTAAAACATGCGCGTGAGCATCCCGTCACACGGCATGTGAATGCGGTGATAGTCCTTGGGGCTGAGGTAAATCGTCGCGAACTGACCACCGTCGAATTGCGTTGCCAGCGCTGCGTCGCCGCCGACCAAAGCCCGCGTCGAGTAGCTATGGCCCTTTGCCTGAAATATCTGATCGCTGTTGATAGGGCCAAATTGGCTGATCGCACCATCCACCGGGCAAACGTACGCCGCCTTCGCCAGCGGACGCGCATCGGGCTTCAGCGCACGGGTGAAAAAATCATTGAAACTAACGAACGACGTGACGTCCGGATTCGCGGCCTCAGCCATATTCACGCCATATTTCGCCACAAAATTGCGAATCGCAAACTGCGTGAGCGCGCCCGATTGCGAGCGCGCAAATGCGCCCGCGAGCTGGGTGAGTCGTTTTTTCGGCAATACGTATTGCAAAGTAACCATTGAAAGCGGCGTCGGTGACGCACAAGTAGCGGAACGAAGCTTAATTGTCCGCGATTGCGGACTCTGTCACCCGGCTGCACCGCCACTTGCGCGAAAATACGCATGTAACCGTGCAAACTAGGGCCGATCGCCCTGAGCGCAGCGAAGGGTCTGACTTCATCAAACCCTTCGCTGCGCTCAGGGCGATCGGAATCTACAGCTACCTGCGCATCCCGTCGAACTCGCTCAAATCCCGAAAAAATCATGACCTACCCCAACGTCCAGCTCCTCATCAACAACGAATGGCGCGAAGCCCGTGGCGGCGCGACGCTGCCCGTGTACAACCCCGCTGACGGCTCGGTCGTCGGCTCGGTCGCCAAGGCCAGCATCGCCGATCTTGACGACGCGCTCACCGCCGCCGCCAAAGGCTTCGATATCTGGAAAAACACACCCGCCGTGGAGCGCGCCAAGGTCATGCGTGCTGCCGCCGCCATCCTGCGCGAACGCACCGACGCAATTGCGAACCTGATGACGCTGGAACAAGGCAAACCACTCGGCGAAGCCAAGGTCGAAATCGGCATGTCCTGCGACATCATCGAATGGTTCGCCGAAGAAAGCCGCCGCGTTTACGGCCGCATCGTGTCGCCGCGCTCGATGAACCAGCAGCAAATGGTGCTCAAGGAGCCAGTCGGCCCAGTCGCCGCGTTCACGCCGTGGAACTTCCCGATCAATCAGGTGGTGCGCAAACTCTCCGCCGCGCTCGCCACCGGCTGCTCGATGATCGTCAAGGCGGCAGAAGAAACACCCGCCTCGCCCGCCGAACTGATCCGCGCCTTCGTCGACGCTGGCCTGCCGCCGGGCGTTGTGGGCCTCGTGTACGGCGATCCGGCCGAGATCAGCAACTACCTCATCCCGCACCCGACGATTCGCAAAATCACCTTCACCGGCTCGACGCCGGTCGGCAAGATGCTGGCCTCGCTCGCGGGCAAGCACATGAAGCGATTGACGATGGAGCTGGGCGGTCACGCGCCGGTGATCGTCGCGGGCGACGCCAACATCCCAAATGCAATCAAAATTATTGCTGGAGCAAAATTCCGCAACGCCGGTCAGGTGTGCATTTCGCCAACGCGCTTCCTCGTTGAAGAGTCCGCGCGCGAAGAATTCGTCGCGGGCCTGGTTGCGTACACCCAGGGGCTCAAAGTCGGCTCTGGCCTCGAAAAGGGCATCAACATGGGCCCACTCGCCAATCCGCGCCGCGTGACCGCGATGGAAGAAATTACCGCCGACGCGATCAAACGTGGCGCGACTGTAGCCACCGGCGGCGAGCGCATCGGCACCACCGGCAACTTCTTCCAGCCGACAGTGCTGCTCGACCCACCGCTCGACAGCTCGGTGTTCAACAACGAACCGTTTGGCCCGATGGCCGCCGTGCGCACGGTGAAAAGTCTCGACGAGGCCATCGCTGAAGCCAACCGCCTGCCATTCGGCTTGTCCGCGTACGCCTTCACCAGCAGCATCAAAAACGCGCATCAGCTCAGCGCCCAAGTACAAACCGGCATGCTCTGGATCAACCAACCCGCCATGCCCTGGGCCGAACTGCCCTTCGGCGGCATCAAGGATTCGGGCTACGGCTCCGAAGGCGGCCCGGAAGCGCTGGAGGCTTACCTCAATACCAAGACGGTGGCTATGACTAGCGTTTAAACGCGGGTCTTTTGGACGTAGGGTGCGATTCATCGCACCCAAATTGATACGAACCAAAGGCGGATGGTGAGGTGAACCGCACCCTACCGCGCTACCTCGTTAAAGTCCGCTTAAGCCTCGCAACAATTTCATCATCATGACAAACGTTGAAGCCATCGAAAACCAGATTCAGCATCTCGACAATTCGTCGTTTGCGGCGCTGCGCGCCTGGTTTTTCGAGTACGAGCACCTGCGCTGGGATCGCCAAATTGCAGCCGATTCGGATTCGGGTGCGTTGGATTCGCTTACTGCCGAGTCGCTGGCGGAGCACAAAGCGGGAACAACAAAGTTGCTGTGACGCGCGGCAGACGTAGGGCAGAACGCTTGCGGTTCTGCCGAACGCGGCGGCAGAGGACACGTCATCCGTCGGAACCGCAAGCGTTCCGACCTACGCGTGCTTGCGCATTGTTGATTGGACGAAAGAAGCGGCTTCGCCGTAGGGTGTGCGCCAGAGCGCGCACCACGCGTGATAATTGCCAGCGTTGGTGCGCATTTTGATGCGCACCCTACCTCGATCACATGCCGATTACGGTAAGTTGATTCGCTAACTCACGTTGTCAGCCGTCGGAACCGCAAGCGTTCCAACCTACGCGAGCTCGACGTCACACTCGTCACCAATAACACCAAGGAATTCCGTCGCGTGGCGGGCTTGCGTATTGTTGATTGGACGAAACCCTGACCCGTCGCCTCGATTAGTTGCGTAGGTTGGAACGCTTGCGGTTCCGACAACAGCGATGGCAAACGTGGCGTCATCCGTCGGAACCGCAAGCGTTCCGACCTACGTGAGCTATCCACCATTTACGCGTGCAACCCAATGGCGGATGACGCTTCGTGTATCCACCCTACCTTGCTACTGCGTTTTCAACCCATCCGCCTAACGGCGAGTTTTTGCGACTCGACGAAGGAGCGAGCCTCATCCAGTGTTTTCGGATACGGGACAACTCTATAACTGCCGCGCTCTGTCTGTTCGAAGGCCGCATAAAACAAGAATCCATTATCGGTCAAAAATTTCACTTTGATCCACTGCGTTCGATCCTTGGACGGCGGTGTTTTGAACTTTCGACTCAATCTAACCAGCGGCGATGCGCACTGCGGACAAACTCGGACGTAGTCACTTGCTGGCTTCTTGAATGACTTTCGACAATTGAAGCAAACATGTGGAAATAGAAACAACTGTGCCGCACGTGCTTTCGGAAAGTAGCTGTGATGTTTGAGCGATGCCATTTGAAGTTGACGATTCCGTTTGATCTAGCCGCGTGGGCAACAAGTTGCCCGCCCTACGCACCCTGCGTCTTCCCTACTTCGCCAAAAACGCCCGAATCACATCAGCCGCTTTGTTGACCGCGAGCACACCATCCAAATGCCCGCCGTCGCCTTCGATCACAAACACATCTGCTGATTTGCCGAGGCTGCGCAATTTCGCTGCGGCCTTTTGTGACATTTCTGGTGGGAAGACGAGGTCGCTTTGCGCCGGGATGAACAGGAATTTTGCTTTCATCTTTGCGGCGTCGTCTTCGACGTTGAAGAGCTGGTTTGCTTTCGCCATGTAAATCTTGTTGTTGGCGTCGGTGGTGACGGCGCGGGTGATGCCTGCTTTGGTGAACGCGTCTTCGCTCGCGAAGCGGTTAGCGATGGCATCTGCTGGCGGCTTGGTGGCGTCGGCGGGCTTGTAGCCGAAGGTGCGTTCAACCCAGTTCCAGTGGCGCGTCGTGATGGTCACGAGTTTCAGCGCTAGCGCGATGCCTTCGAGCGGTTCACCGGTGGCGTAGTAGTCGCCGTTGTTCCACTTCGGGTCCGCCTTGATCGGCGCGACCCAGATGTCGAGCAGTGCGACCGCCCACGGCGAAATCGACAGCCCCGGCGAGATCACCGGAATCGCGCGATCCACAAAATCGGGATACAGCACGGTCCACTCCACGGCCTGCACGCTGCCGCCGGATGCACCGGCAACGGCGTAGAGTTTTTTCACGCCGAGCGAATCGACCAGCGCCTTGTGTACGACCACCGAATCGCGCATCGCGACCACCGGAAAGCTCATGCCGTATGGCTTGCCGGTGTCGGCGTTGATTGACGATGGGCCGGTGGTGGTGACGTTCGGGTCTTTGGTGTTGAGGTTCGATAGCGTGTCGGCGCTGATCACGAAGAACTTGTCGGTATCAATCGGTTTGCCCGCACCGATGATCGAATCCCAATAGCCCGCCGCCGCGTCGCTGGTTTTGTACTTGCCCGCCGCATGCGAATTGCCGGAGTAAAAGTGCGCGATGAAAATGGCGTTGTCGCCCTTCGCGTTCAACGTGCCGTACGTTTCGTAGCCAACCTTGACGTTCTTGATCGTCTTGCCGCCGAACGTGGTGTAGCTCGGCATCGAGAACACTTTTTTCTCGGTCATCATCGCTGCGGGTGCAGGTGTGGCGGGCGCTTGCGCGTGCGTGGACAACGCGCCGAACGCGCACAGACCAATGGCGCTGGTGACTGCCAGCGTGCGGAAAATTTTCATGAAGCCTCCCTGATTTTTTGATGCGTCGACAACGCTCATCAGGTGTTTTAGCACCGAAGGGCTACGACATTTCGCCGAGTTTCTTTTCCATAAAAACGCTCAGTGGATCATCGGGATAGTCACCATACGGCCCACGTCGCTCGTAACCCGCACGGGCATAGAGACCGTGCGCTTCGGGTTGATGAATGCCGGTTTCCAGGCGCAGCAACAGGCCGTTGCGCTGCACTGCGTGTGCTTCAAGAAACGTGATGATTGCCGTGGCGATGCCGCGCCCGCGTTGCTCGGCGGGCACGAACATGCGCTTCAGTTCGCCGTAACCGTCCAGCAACACCACGGCGCCGCAGCCGAGCGCTACGCCGTCTGCATCGCGCGCCACAGCAAACAGCACATTCGGCTGCACGAGCGCGTCAACGCTCAGGTGATAGTTGCTCGCTGCGGGATAGAGCGCGCCTTGATAGGCGTCTAACGCGTCGATGAGGGAGCGGACATCGGGCTGGTCGGCGGATTCGAGGGCTATTTGCATCACCGTATTTTCCACCATCAACCTGTCCGTAGGCTGGGTTGAAAACCCGGCAGCCACCACGGCAAGGATCGTGCTGGGTCGTGACCCAGCCTACCAGCCTTCGAATTGAACGCCTAATTAAACACCGGCGATTCAACGCCGAGCACAGCGTGTAGCTTGGTGCTGGTGGTGGTGTATTGCAGCGTTACTTTTTTGTCCGGGAAGATGTATTTCGCGGCACCGAATGCTGCGAGTGCAGCTTCGTGAAAGCCGGAAAGAATCAGCTTCTTTTTGCCCGGATAGGTGTTGATGTCGCCCACCGCGAAGATGCCGGGGATGCTGGTCTCAAACTTTTCGGTGTCGACCTTGACCTGACGACGCTCGATCTCCAAACCCCATTCGGCAATCGGCCCGAGGCGCGGTGACAGGCCGAAAAACGCGAGCAAATTGTCGAGCGGCAAACGATGCGTTACGCCTTCAACGCTTGTGACGTTCACCGCTTGCAACACGCCGTCATCGGCCTCAAAGCCCACCACCTGCCCGGTCAGATGCATCATTTTGTGCTCGTCGCACAAGGCCTTCATCTTGGCCACGTTGGCCGGCGCGGCGCGAAACTCGTCGCGACGGTGAATCAGTGAAACGCTAGCAGCAATAGGCTGCAACGCCAGCGCCCAATCGAGCGCAGAATCGCCGCCGCCGAGCACGATCACATGTTTGCCTGCGTACTGCTGTGGGTCACGCACGCGGTAGGCGAGCTGGCCGTTGGCTTCGAATTGCGTGATGCCCTCAACCTTGGGTTTGCGCGGCTGAAACGCGCCGACGCCGCCGGCGATGAAGATCGTTTTGGTGACGAAGTGAGTGCCTGCAGCGGTGGCCACATCAAAGCGACCATCTTCGCGTTTGGCCACCAGGCTCACCTCTTGCCCCAAGTGAAATGTGGGCTTGAACGGCTCGCATTGCTTGAGCAAGCCGCTGGTCAACTCTTGCCCGGTGCACACCGGAATCGCCGGAATGTCGTAAATCGGCTTGTCGGGATACAGCTCAATCGGCTGCCCGCCCGCCTGCGAAAGCGAGTCGATCACATGCGCCTTGATCTCAAGCAGGCCCAGCTCAAACACTTGAAACAAGCCGACGGGTCCTGCGCCAATGATTACAGCGTCAGCGTCGATTGCGCTGCCTGCATGGGTGACAGCGTCGGGGATAGCGGGATTGGCGGGGATAGTCGGGATAGCGGTCATGTCCACAGCAGTGCTTTTTACAAGAGATTGAATTGCTGCAATTTTAATTTGTGCGCCTTCCAATCACCCCGCCCGATTGGCGTTTTCTTATGCCGAACGCAACTAGAACGAACCTGCAAATACGCACATAATTTCGCGGCAAACTTGTCCCCAAGCGCCGCGCAATGGTCGTATAGTTCGTCTTCAACTTGAAAAGACACGAGGGGCGCGACATGAAACACCTTTGCTCGGCACGGCTGATTGCGGCGCTGGCTGTGGCCGCGCTCGGATGCATGCAGGCGTCAGCCGCTCCGCCCTCCAGCACCAACTTCGTGATGGCCGCAAGCGCCATCAACAACGGCGTGGGTGACATGGCCTCCGCCAATTTCAAACTGTCATCCTCGGTGGGCGACACCACCTTCACCGCGCGCCAAACCAGCACCGGCTTTGTGTTGAGCCCCGGTTTTTGGCACAGCGTGATCGGCGTCACGCAGGGCTGCGTGATTGACATTGATGGCAACCAAACCATCTCGGCCACCAGCGACGGCCTGATGCTGCTGCGCGCCATGCTCGGCCTCACCGAAACCGCCGTCACTCAAGGCGCAACGGTGCCCGGCGCACCGCGCACCACCTGGGCGCAAATCGCGCCGTACGTGCACCTGGCCGCGCTCAATCTCGACGGCACCGGCAACGCCAACGCCGCCACCGACGGCGTGCTGCTGCTGCGCGCCATGTTCGGCCTAACCGGCACGGCGGTCACCAACGGCATCGCCACCAACGGCAAAACCTGGACTGACATTCGCACCTACCTCAACACCCAGTGCGGCGGCAATTTCTTGCCGTAGTCGCGACGTAGAAGTGGCGCGGGCACCCGCGCCCACCGTCACTGCGGGAAACAAATTGTTTTCGTCTGCAACGGCTTGGTGGGCACGGGTGCCCACCCTACAAAACTGCCACAGCTTAACGCCGCAAGTCCCATTTTACCGGGGCTCTATGCCGATTTGTGCGGCTAGTCGACTTTACGCATAAAGCGAGGCTTTTTCCCATATTTAGAAAGCGTTTCAACATAAAGCTGATCCATCCGAGGGCGGTGTGTCGCCAACCACCCACCTTGCGAAATCTTGCTCGCTATACAGCCGATCAAGGTGTATCGTTGTGATGCGTCCGAATAGCAAGAAAAATCTGGGGGATTCATGAAATCACGCGTTCTGTCGGTTCTGCTGATTTTCACCGCGCTTTGCTGCGGCATCGCAGAAGCGCAAATCCCGCGCAAGCTCAACTATCAGGGCTACCTGACCACACCCAGCGGCGCACCCGTAAACACGCCGCAAACGCTCACCGTGCGCATTTATGACGCAGCCAGTGGCGGCAACCTGCTGTTCACCGAAACGCACACCCCC
>JAYSUK010000043.1:0-19610 GCA_043719085.1 Burkholderiales bacterium
TGCGGGCTTGGCCAACCGCCAAGTTTCTCAACCTTTGGCCTGCGTGTGGCGGGGCGACTGTCGGTGCTTGAAGCTGGGTTGGTCGTCTTCACTACCGACACTGCACTTGCACGACGACTCGCCGCGCCTGACGTTGATGAATCATGGCGCATAGATTTTTCGTCTCCGCAGCAGGCGGAAATCGCAGACCAAATCGTCGCTGAATTTGCAACGATTAACCAGACCGCAAAGCTCACCAACGTCGAAGCGAGTTTGATCGCGCTAACCACGTCGTCGCTGGTCAAAGGTCAGCTCACCGCGCTGTGTGACACACTCGGCTTGCGCGCCACGATCACGCGCCTGCGACGCGGCGAAATCACCATGGGTGTGGACGTGCCCGAGGCGCAATGGCGGGTCGTGTAGCACCATGAACGTTGCGACGGAAGACGTGAGCGGAAAAATTCTGCTTGCGCCGATGGAAGGTCTTGTTGACTTCGTGCTGCGCGATATCCTCACTCGTGTCGGAGGCGTGGATCGCTGCGTGTCGGAGTTCATTCGCGTCAGCGGAACACTGTTGCCGAACCGTGCGTTTATCCGCGTGATGCCCGAGCTTTTGAATGGCGGCAAAACATTTGCTGGCGTGCCGGTGCGCGGCCAATTGCTCGGCTCGGACGCGACCTGCCTCGCCGAAAACGCAGCGCGTCTCGCCTCACTCGGCCCGACCGGGGTTGATCTAAATTTCGGCTGCCCGGCAAAGATCGTCAATCGGCACGGCGGCGGCGCGATGTTGCTGCAAGACCCCGAATCTGTGGCGCGCATCGTCTCTGCCGTGCGCCGCGCCGTGCCCGCGCATTTGCCGGTGTCAGCGAAGATGCGTCTCGGCTTCAACGACGATACCCGCGCTGAAGAATGCGCACAGGCCATCGCCGACGCGGGCGCCAGTGAGATTGTGGTGCATGCCCGCACCAAGGCGCACGGCTACCGTCCGCCCGCCTACTGGGAGCGCGTGGCCGATGTGCGTGCTGCGGTCAACATTCCGGTAGTCGCCAACGGTGAAATCTGGACGGTCGCCGATGCGCTCCGCTGCCGCGAAGTTTCCGGTTGCAAAGACATCATGCTCGGTCGAGGCATGGTCACCGATCCGGGGCTTGCGTGGGCGGTACGTGGTGCCGCTGACGCTCGACGCCATGGGCAAGTGTCGTGGCGCGAGCTACGCCCGCTGCTTAACGATTTCTGGGCGCTGGTGGCCACCCGAGTTGAGCGCAAACACCGAGCGGGGCGGCTCAAGCAGTGGCTTAACTTTTTGCGCCGTCGCTACCCTGAAGCAGGCGCGGCGTACGACGCGCTGCGCACGATCAATGATCCGACCCTCATTGACGGCTGGCTGCGAAGTGAGCGTGGCGCAACCACCCCAAGCGTCATGGAGCTGGAGTCCTCGCTGGTCTGATTCCAGTTGTCGCCCTCATCGGCGCACCCATGACTCAGTCGACGGCCCCCTCGACGGGGTGGCGCCGAGGTGAATTCGCTCGCAGCGCACACCATGCTCGATGCCTACGCTCTTTCGCCATCCTATTGTCAGACGGCGCGCTCGGTGCAAGAATCTCAGGCAATTATGGTTCCGCTAAGCCTCTCGCAATTTTTGAAAACGCTCTATTCGCAGCTTACGCGGCTGTCGTGGTGGTCGCTGCTGGCTGCGTTTGGCGTGCACTACGCCATTTCAGCCAAAGCCTTGTGGCTGGTTGAGAGTGGGGAGATCACAGAGATCATTGCGTTTTTCTACTACTACGTGACAACGGTGACCACAGTGGGTTACGGCGACATTTCACCAAAGACTGCCGAAGGCCGGTTGCTCGCCTCGCTGTGGATCATGCCGGGCGGCATCATCCTTTTCACCACCAGCATCACCAAATTCGTTCACTATCTGTCAATCGTCTGGAGGCGCCGCATGTGTGGGGAAGCCGATTATTCATACCTCGAAGGGCACATCATTATTCTCGGATGGCAGGGGTTACGCACGCAGAGAATGGTTGAAGAAATCACCCATGACGTCGAAACGACGCGGCGTGAAATCGTGGTGTGTACGACCAAGCAGATTGACAATCCAATGCCGACGGCGGTGAAGTTTGTACGCGACACAGCGCTTTCGGAGCGCGGGCTGCATCAGCGCGCGGGAACGGCGGGCGCTGCAACCCTCATCGCGCTCGGTCATGATGACAACGACACGCTGGCCGCAGCGCTGGCAGCCGCCTCACATAACGCGAAGGGCCATCTGGTTGCACACTTTCAGCAGCAGGCATTTGCCGATTTGCTGACGGCACACTGCCCGCATGCCGAAGCCATGGTCAGCAGCGACACGACCATGCTGGTGCGCGCCGCACAGGATCCTGGAAGTTCGCGTGTGCATCACGACTTGCTTTCGATCATGACCGGTAACACGTTGTTGAGCGTGAAAATGCCAGCAACGGCGGTCAGCACCACTTACGGCGAGCTGCTGGCTGCGTACAAACTGAAATACGACGCAACGATTGTTGCCGTGGCCGACGATGCGCAGGGGAACGGACTGACGTTAAATGCGCCAGCAGGCAAAGTAATCGGGCCGAATCAGGTGCTCTACTATATTTCCGAGCACCGGATCGCAGCTTAATGTGCAACGCCTGACCGGTAGGCGACGACTTGGCGTCGCTGCAAGTTGCGTAGGGTGGGCAGCCGCTGCCCACCGTGATGTTGCTTTGCGGAGCCTGTTGTCTTGCCGAGGCTTGGTGGGCACGGGGTGCCCACCCTACAAAATCACGCTGTTTTTGACCGTTGATAGTTGAACGGCCCGCCTGTAAATGGCGCAAAACCGCAACCGAAAATCGCGCCCGCATCGGCGAGATCGCTGTCGGTCACCACGCCCTCCGCCAGCGCTTTGTTGGCCTCATTGAGCATCGGCGTGATGAGCCGCTCGGTGAGTCCTTGGGGGACAGTGCCTGCCGTGCCTTTTTGTGCCTTGCCGTTGACCCAGACGTAAAAGCCTTTGCCGGTTTTCTTGCCGAGTTCTTTGGCGTCCAGTTTGGCCGCGAGTTTCTTCGGTGCGTTCTTGAGCGCTGCTTCACCGCCGACGACCTGGCCTACGGCAGCGCAGACGTCTAGCCCGACCACGTCAGCCAGTTCAACCGGCCCCATCGGCATGCCGAATTGCAGCGCGGCTTCATCAAGTGTTTCTGGTGTGATGCCTTCATCCAGGCAACGCATCGCTTCCGTCAAGTACGGCGCAAGAATGCGGTTGACCCAGAAGCCCGGCGCGCTTTTGCAGGCGAGCGGCAGCTTGTCGATCTGATCGACGAAGGCGGTGGCGTTGCGTGCGATTTCGGCATCGGTTTGTGCGCCGCTGATGATCTCAACGAGCATCATCTGTGCGACCGGATTGAAGAAATGAATACCGACCAGTCGCGACGGGTCTTTCAACGCGGTGGCGATTTGTTCAAGTGGAATGCTCGACGTGTTGGTGGCGAGCACGGCACCGGGCTTTGCCTTTGCTTCGAGTTCGGCGAACACCTGTTGCTTGACCGCGAGGTTTTCGACGATAGCCTCGATGATCACGTCTGCCGTCTTTGCGCCGTCGCCAGTGATGTCTGGTTGCAGACGATCCATCGCGTCGCGAATGCGGCGTTCGTCGCGCAAACGCTTCTTGTACATGTCCGCCGCGCGCTTGATCGCCGGTGCGATCTTCGCTGCGTCGAGGTCTTGCAACGTGACCGTGATGCCGCGCAACGCACACCAGGCCGCAATGTCGCCCCCCATCACGCCTGCGCCAACGACGTGAACGTGCTTCGCCTTGAAGTCGATGCCCTTGGCTTGTGCTTTCAACTTCTCGCGAAGACTGAATACGCGGATGAGGTTTTTGGCCGTTGAATGCGACAACAGCGCCTGCATTGAGCACGATTCGGTGGCGCTCGGTTTGTGCACATCGCCGTTGTATTTTTGCCAGAGATCAATGATCGCGTACGGGGCTGGGTAGTGCTCGGGACGGGCGCGTTTTGCAACCTGCTTTCTTGCTTGCGACGCGACATAGCCGCGCAGGAAACCGTTGGTCACGAGGTTCTGCACGAACGACAATTTGCGCGGCTCGGGCAGCGCTTTCAGCACGCCAATCACCGTGTTCCACATGATGCGCGGCGGCACGGCTTCATCGACGAGACCGAGCTTCCTGGCCTTTTTCGCATCAACCGTTTTGCCTGAGAGCATCAAGTCGAACGCAGCAGGCGCACCGAGCAATTGCGGTAGACGCTTAACGCCGCCCCATGCCGGCAAGATGCCGAGCATGACTTCGGGCAGGCCCATGCGCGTTGCCGGATCGTCCACCGCAACACGGTAGCGGCAAGCCATCGCCAACTCCAGCCCGCCGCCCATGCAGAAGCCCTTGATCAAAGCGAGCGTCGGGTATTTCACCGCGGCGAGACGTTCGTAGAGGTCATAGCCCGTCATGATGAGTTTTTCGGCAGCGACGACATCATCGGTTTTGCCAATGGCCTCGAATTCCTGAATGTTCGCGCCCGCGATGAAGCCGGAGGCTTTCAGCGAATGGAAGACCACCGCTTTCGGCGGCTCCTTGTCGAATTGATCCAGCAATGCGGCGAGTTCGGCGAGCACTGGCGTGCCCAATGTGTTGACGTTGCTGCCTGCAACGTCGATGCCGACCCAGGTGATGCCGTTTTCGTCGGTTTTTAGTTTGAAGTTTTCGTAGTTCATAACTCGCCAAGCTCGCATTTTTAAATCCCTCTCCCGCAGCGCGGGAGAGGGTGCCCAACAGGGCGGGTGAGGGCCGTAGCTGCCTCTCCTATTCGAGTGAAGCGAAACTTTGTCCGCCCTCACCCTAGCCCTCACCCGCGCTGCGGGAGAGGGGACTTAACTGCTACGCGGCCTCTAGCAACATGGCCCCACCTTGCCCACCACCAATGCAAATCGTCGCCAGCGCGCGTTTACCGCCCGTGCGTTTGAGCACATTCAACGCATGCAAAACAATGCGCGCACCCGATGCACCGACCGGATGGCCAAGCGCCACTGCGCCACCGTCAACGTTCAATTTGTTCATGTCAATCGAACCCATCGCACCATCAAGGCCCAACTCTTCCTTGCAGAATTTCTCATCCTCCCACGCGCGCTTGCAGCCGAGCACTTGCGCGGCGAAGGCTTCGTTGATTTCGATGCTGTCGAGATCGTTGAGGGTGAGGCCGTTGCGTTTGAGAATGGGGGTCGATGCGTACACCGGGCCGAGGCCCATCTGCGCAGGGTCGCAGCCGGCCCATTGGGTGTCGACGATTTTTCCGAGCACGGGCAGATGGTGTTTGTCGACGGCGGCCTTGGTCGCGAGCATGAGCCACACGCCACCGTCGGTGATTTGCGAGCTGTTACCTGCGGTGACGTTGCCGTATTTCTTGTCGAAGAAGGGCTTCAATTTCGCGAGCTTATCGGGCGTGGAATCAGCGCGTGCGCCGTCGTCTTCGTTGTAGACCTTGCCTTTGCCGTCGATCAGTGGAATCACTTCACCCTTGAACATCCCAGCCGCTTGCGCGGCGAGCACACGCTTGTGGCTCTCGGCGGCAAACGCATCCATCTCGGTGCGCGTGATGCCGAAACGATAGGCGACGTTCTCGGCGGTTTGTCCCATGAGCAGACCGACTTTCGGATCGGTCAGGCCCTTCATCAGCGCAATCACGGGCGAAACCATCGCAGACGGCGAAAGCTTCGCGAACACACCGACGCGCTGGCCGATCGTCTTTGCACTGGCGAGCGCCGCAAACCACAGCACCATTTTTTCGTTGTAGAGCAGCGGCGCGCGCGACAGCGCATCGACACCACCTGCGAGCACGAGTTCAGAGCGTCCGGCGAGCATGTTGTTGATCGCGGAATCGAGCGCCTGCATGCCGCTGGCGCAATTTCTCATCACCGTCCAGCCGGTGACTTTGTCGCCGCAACCTAGGCGCATGGCCACGTAGCGGCCGATGTTCACTTCGTCAGGTGACGGGTTGGCGCACCCGAGAATGACTTCGTCAATTTCGGTCGGCTCAATCGGCAAACGCGACAGCAGCGCGCGGCCCGCAGCGACCGACAGATCGGACGCAGAGAACGGACCTGGCGCGTTGCGCGCTTTCAGAAACGGCGTGCGTGCGCCGTCGACAACAAAGATGGGTTCACGGAGGGCGGATGCCATGGCGAGACCTTTACAAACTGATTAAACGAACGCGAGCACGGCGCGGATAGCGCGCTGCTGCGACGAAAGATTGACCTTGGCGCGCAAGCTGCCCGCGAGGAACGGGCCGAGGTGCGCGAGCACGGCGGCGTCTTCTTCGACCGCGTCCTGACTAGTCGCGGCGAGTGCGGACATGAGCTTTCTTGCGTCCTCGCTGGCGAGCGTAGACGAGATGGCGTCGAGCATGAAATGCAGGCGCATCGACAAATCCTGCGCGGCGAGGTCGGGCAACGCCCTGGCGAATGCCTGCACGAAGCGTGTGTCCTGCGCGGCGTAACGATCAGCGAGCAGCTCACGCACGAATGGCGACGGATCGGCGTAGGCGCGACCGAGAAATTTCAGGAAGTCATCGCCACCGCGCTCCGGGTTGCGAGCGAGTTGCAATGCGGGCAGGAACATGGTGGCGATGAGTTGTTCGACGATGTGTTCTGCGTCAAAACCCTTCGCTTCGAGCGCGTCGAGCAGGCGCACGCGCTCCAGATTCAGCGAATCGAGACGATTGGTCAGCACCAACGCAAACAGCTCTTCTTTGCTGCCAAAGTGATAGTTCACCGCCGCCAGATTCACGCCCGCTTCGGTTGTGATGGCGCGCAGACTGGTGGCGTCGAAACCGTGGAGCACGAAGAGCTTTTCGGTAGCGGCAAGGATGCGCGTTTTGGTGGCGACGCGACCAACATTCCTCGGCTCGCGCTCGCGAATTTTCAGCGCCGGAAAACTACTGCTGAGCTGCATGTCAAAACCCATCGGACATTCCTCCTTCAATCGAACGATTCAAACAATTGTTCGATTTTGCATGAAAGCTGGATGTGGCCTAGCGTTTTCGCTAGAAAAAATGCTCTAGGAAAGTACCAAATGGGTCAGGCCAACTTTGCACATCGTGCAACGTATGAAGTTAAACCGTGATGTTTCATTTGGCTTTTTTTCGACGTCGCCCCAGCGAAGCATGTCCTGAGCCTGCCGAAGGGGCAGGGGTCCAGCGTCTTTCGAGCAGCCCAAAATTGCCAAGAAACACCCAAAGTCACTGGGTTCCTGCCTGCGCAGGAACGACGAAGCGTGTGAATTTTTCTGATGAATAATGTCAGATAAACACAATGATTTCAATGACTTAGAACCGATGTAGCGTAAGCTGGAAAATCAGTCGGCCATTGGCTTTAAGCGAAACCGCTTGTTTTACAAGGGCTTAATCCACAAAATCGCCGAAGTCGACTTTACGATTTTTGCGCGCTTACCCCATATAAATAAACGCACTCAGCCAAAAGTTGAAGCACTAGAAATCGCTACGTCGCCAGCGCAAAGCTTTCGGCGCGCGCCCGTTGCCAGTAGTACGCAAATACCTTATGGCTCGACGAATCACTCAGCAACTCACCCGGTTTCAGGAACTTGTATAGCGTCGCCAACGAGGTCACTTCGGTCGAACTGATGCGGCGAATGATGTGCTCCGGCTTCAACTGACCAGGATGGGTGAGACCGGCTGCAGCCACCAGTTCGGACAGCGCGTGCAGCGTGCTCTTGTGGAATTCATGCACGCGGTCAGCTTTGCTTGGCACAACCAGCGCGCGCTGACGCAGTGCATCCTGCGTGGTCACGCCGGTGGGGCAGGTGCCGGTGTGGCAACTTTGCGCTTGAATGCAGCCTAGCGCGAACATAAAGCCACGCGCCGAGTTGCACCAATCCGCGCCCATTGCCATGGTGCTGGCGATGTCAAATGCCGACACGATTTTGCCGCTTGCACCCACCTTGATGCGCTCACGCATGCCGATGCCAACCAATGTGTTGTGAACCAGCAGCAGCGCCTCGCGCATCGGAACACCCACGTGATCGGTGAACTCAACCGGTGCCGCACCGGTGCCGCCCTCTGAGCCATCGACCACGATAAAGTCAGGGACGATGCCCGTTTTGACCATGGCTTTGGCCAATGCAAAAAACTCCCATGGATGGCCAATGGCGAGCTTGATGCCGGCCGGTTTTCCGCCGGAAAGCTCGCGCATTTTGGCGATGAATTCCAACATCTCGATGGGCGTGGAAAACACGCTGTGTTTGGCCGGAGAAACACAATCAACGCCCACCGCCACGCCGCGTGCTGCTGCAATCTCCGCGGTTACTTTGGGCCCGGGCAACACGCCACCGTGACCGGGTTTGGCACCTTGCGAAAGCTTCAACTCCACCATCTTGACCTGCGGATCCTGCGCCTGTTCGGCGAAGCGTACCGGGTCAAATTTGCCGTCCGCCGTGCGACAACCAAAGTAGCCACTGCCCAGCTCCCAGATCAGGTCGCCACCGTGTTCGCGGTGATAGCGCGAAATGGAGCCCTCGCCGGTGTCGTGCGCAAAATTGCCAGTCTTTGCGCCAAGGTTCAAAGCGCGGATGGCGTTGGCCGACAGGGCACCAAAACTCATTGCGGAGATATTGAAGATCGATGCGGAATAGGCCTTCGGCAAATCCCCTCCAATGATCAGCCTGAAATCGGTGGCCGGAACCGCAGCGGGCGAGATCGAATGATTGATCCATTCGTAACCGGGTTCGTACACATCGAGTGAGGTGCCAAACGGTCGCTTGTCCGAATCACGTTTTGCGCGCTGATAAACCAGTGAACGCGCAGCGCGTGAAAACGGAGCTGCCTCGTGGTCGCTCTCGATGAAATACTGGCGCATCTCGGGGCGAATGTATTCGAAAAAAAATCGAAAGTGCGCGAGGATCGGATAGTTGCGCCTGATCGCCTGCTTGGTCTGTGTGATGTCGACCAAACCGACCAGCGAAAGAAATCCGAAAATCGCGATTAGTGGCCAGGTTACATACTGCGCGATGGTGGTGAATTCAAGCACGACGCTTGCAAGAAAGGCGATGACTGCGGCAATGAACGCGTAATAGCGTGAGGGCATGATGACTCTTCTGGCTGACCGCTGGTCGCGGCAGAGCCGCTTTGTTAAAAGGCCTGTTTACAAGGCGATTCGCTCGAACGCTACTTTCGACGGCACATCGGGTGCCACCCACATCTCACGCGCGTTGCAATCGATGATGACGCCGAACACGCTTTCAACCTGCAATTCGGCAGGCAAACTCGGGTCGGGCGAGCGGCAGATCGCGCCAAATTTTGCCTCTGCTGGAGCCACACCGAACCCTGACTCATCGCGCAGCAGCGCCTGTAAATGAGCATCTTCAATGTAATCTGGCCAGCGCGTGATGTGATGGTTGGCGCACTCAAGGCGGGGCTCGGTGGTGAGCATTTGCGTCAGCGGGGCCTGAAACGGCATGAGTGCTGCGTCGCAAAAGTGATTGGTGTGAGCCACCACGCCGTGATCCGGCGGCAACGCCGCAGCACCGTTGGGGCCGTATTCCAGCGAACAGACGCGGCCGCTGGCATCGCCCAAAATCGCGTTCGACGACGCGGCGAACACGAGCGACTGGGCCAACGAGACCACGGTGGCCACATCGCCGCAATCGAGCGCCAGACGCTGGAAAATATGCACAGGAATGCCCACGTTTTGGCGATCATTGGTGGCGCGCAAAATGTTGAGACCGACCGCAACGCCCCGCTCGTTCACGCCAATTTTGGCGAGAATCCCGGCTTCAGTCAGCGTCAGAAAAGAGGGCCACAAATCATCGCGCAGCACACGTAACGCCAGTACGTTTTGCCGCTGATAACCAATCCAGTCCCAGTTCTGCGCCACGCGGGTGTGACCATCAGCGCAGCGGCCTCCTGTGACCGCCACGCTCGTGCATTCGCCGATATCAAACAACCCGATCGCTGCGTTCTGACGTCGCGCAGCGTCGCTGTTAACGGTCTCCATGCCGAGAAATGAGGGCGGTAATATTTCAGTTCGGCAATTCAGGGCAAGAATTTCGTTCACGCTGAAACCGCTGCCGAGCGCGATGCCCTCAATCTCCTCCATGATGCCGCCGCCACACCCGGCAACGATGTCGTGAAATTGCGCCGCCCGCTGTTGCGCCTCTGACCAATCAATGCCGCACGCGGCAAACAGCGCGGCATAGCAGCGCACCGAGCTGCTAACCTGAGCGCGAGCCAGTTGGCCGACCATCTTGCCGCGCGTGAATGCGGAGCCGGTGAGTTCTAGTACAGGAAACATGCTGATATTGTAAGAAGGTCACCGCTAGACTACCGTTATGAAAACCATTCTTGTGACCGGCGCGACGCGCGGCATTGGCTATGCGACTGCGAAACGGCTGTTGGCGCGAGGACATCGCGTGCTCGCATTAGGCCGAAATTTTTCAGATTTTGATCTTGACTCTCCACGACCACACCCTTGCTGCGAGCGCGTGGTGTTCGATCTGCGCCAGACTGACGACATCGCTCCGCTTTGCGCATTACTGCCGTCGGTGGATGTGCTGGTGAACAACGCGGCGATGCTTACTGCGGCGCCTTTTGAGAATTACTTGCCGAAAGATCGACGCGATGTGATCGCGACCAATATCGAAGCGCCTGCGGAGTTAATTCGTTGTTTGGTGCCGAGGATGATTGCCGCAGAATCGGCGGACGCGATCAAAGGGCGGGTGATCAACATCGCATCAGTCGCGGGCTTCGGTGGCCATCCCGACGTTTGGTATGGCGCGAGCAAGGGCGCGATTTTGAATATCACCAAGAGCCTCGCCAAGCTCTACGGCCCGCAGGGAATCATGGTCAATGCAGTGGCGCCGGGGCCAACAAAAACCAGCATGTTCGATCAGCTGCCGCAATCGCGCATCGACGAGTTCAATCGCATCGTGTTTGCCGGGCGATTTGCTGAGCCCGACGAAATCGCCAAAGTGATTGAGTGGCTGGCGCTTGACTCGCCGGAATATGTGAACGGGACGTGCGTGGATGCGGCTAGTGGTGGGTATTTGCGCTAGCAAAGCGCTACGCCGCACTCTTCTCCATGGCATCCAGCAACACCTTAGGCGGCTGCGCGCCTGAGAGCGCAACCTTTTGGTTGAAGACGAAGAACGGCACGCCGGTAACGCCCTGTTGCCGCACGTTTGCATCCTGCGCCGCAATCTGTTCGAGCGTTGCGCGTCCGGTCAAAACGACGCGCGCCGCGTCTGCATCAAGGCCACACTCCGCCGCGATGGCGACCAACACCTCCACATCGCCGATAAATTTGCCATCCACAAAGTACGCCTTGAACAATCGCTCCGCCACAGCATCGGCATGCGCACCGTCGTTAACTGATTGTGCATACGCGATTAGCGCGTGTGCCGCAAGCGTATTAGGTTGCTTCAAAATTCCATCGAAATTTAGCTCAAGCCCCGCGTTGCGACCCGCCGCTGAAACGCGCGCATAAATTTCTTTTGCTCGCTGCGGCCCACCGAATTTGGCTTCAAGATAGCCCTTGCGATCCGTGCCTTCAAGCGGCAGATCGGGGTTCAACTGAAATGGGTGCCAGCGCACCTTGACCTGAGCATCAGGATGCCTCTCCCGCCACTGCGAGATGGCTAGCTCAACATGCCGTTTGCCGATGTAGCACCACGGACACACTACGTCGGAGACGATGTCGATGTCGATGTTCAGGGGGGCGCTGGATTCATTCATGATTTTGGGTTTTCATCATTCAATTGACTGTCATATCGCGGCGAAACTCTGTTTGTCAATCAGCGCGCAGGCATCGCGACCATAAGGCTTAAAGCTTGACTGGCCCGGTATCCACAACCACCGCCGTGGCCTCGCGCGCTTGCTGCTGCCGCACGCGATCCACATATTGCTCAGCGCGAGCGATCTGGTCGTGCAGCATGGCGTTGTTCTTGCCCATCACGTCAATGGCCTTGGTGCGGAAGCTGTCCATCGCGTCCATAGCCTTGAAAGTTTGATCAAACATTTCTTTCAATTTATCGATGCCGATGCCGGGGTTTTGCGCGAACTCGGTGGTCTTGTCGACGTGCGTGTTGAGTTGCTTACCGGTCTCGGCGATCAGGCCCTCGATGGTGGTGTTCACGCCCTTCAGCATGTCCATCACCTGCAACTGATTGCCGGTCGCGCGCGCCACCGTTTGCGCCACCGCTAGTGCGCTCATGCCAGTTGTCGCCACGCGCGAACAGCCGTTGATCATTTCGCGCCCGGTTTTTTTGAGCACATCGAGCGCGAGATAACCATTGATGCACACCGCTTGCTGCGTCAGCATGTCCTGCAAATTCTGCCGCGCGTAAAACAGCACTTCCTGCTGCAAGGCATGCGCACGGCGCGGGTCGGTCGCCTGCAACGTACTCACGCGTTCAGCGAGCGCGCCGTCGAGCTTTTCTGAAAAATGAATCGCCGCCGCAAGCTTCTGCATGGCTTCCCACAATTTGCCACGCACCGATTCAATCTCGATCACGTCCTTTTGCATGTCGTCACGTGCGGCATAGAGCTGCTGCATGCTGGTCTGCAGCTGGGAGCCTGCGCTCTGATATTTTCGGAAATACGCCTGCAATTTGTTGCCGTACGGAATGATGCCGAGAAGCTTGTTCGGCGCGAACAAATCGCCCTCTTTGCCCGGATTTAGGTCGTCCAACTGCCCGCGAATTTCCGAGATCGCCTTGTACGCCGGGCTGCTTTCCACACCGACAAAGTTCTGCTGCATGAACCGCCCCTGCATCATCGAGGACGCAATCGAAATCTCTTCGCGACCCAACGCAAAAGCGCTGTCAAGCTTTCCCTTAAACGCGGCGCTTTCCACATCCTCAGCCAACAACGCTGTAACAAAACGACTGACCTGCTCGTCGACTGCGGCTTTAGTCGCGTCTGGCAACGGTACCGCGCTTTTCGATGCCTCCGGCACGACGGGCGTGATGAGCTCGGGCGGCGTGAGTTGAAAACCGGCGGCGACAGCAGTAGGGGCGGCAGGGGCGTCAGACATGAAGTTCTCCCAAGTAATTTTCACGACAAGTCGCTCAGTGTATTTGTAGTTGTTCGCAGGAGTTATAGATTCCCTCTCCCCGAGGGAGAGGGAGCGGAACAGCGAAGAATGTTTGCGCTGCCAATCCGATACATAATGCGCCGAACTCACTTTTGAGCAGCCACTTCCGACATGAATCGCACCGCGAAAGCACTTGTCACCGTCGTCCTTCTCGCCGCATTGGGCGGTGCGGTGTTTCTTGCACTGCGCGGCACTCAGCAGGAGCAGCTCGCCAGCGGCCAAAATCCGACGCTTAGCCTGCCCGGTCTGCGTGGTTTGCAGACCGTTGAGTTGACTGGCGTGATCGCACTCGATGTTGAGCCGTATTTCAAAGACCAGCGCGTGATCAAAGCGCTGGCTGACAACGGCTTCAAGCTCAACGTGACGCGAATAGGCTCGCGCGACATGGCGCAGCGCGTTGCACAATCAGGCGGCCCAGATTTCATGTTTCCGTCAGGAATCGTGGCGGCCAATCAGATTCTTGACGCAGCAAAACGTGTCAACCAGACGGGTACGCAATACACGCCGTTCTACACACCCATGGTGATCGCTTCATGGAAACCTATCGCCGGAATATTGCAGGCGAATGGGCTGGCGACTCCGCTGACGGGCGGCGCATATAGCGTTGATCTCACCAAACTCGTCGCCCTGATGCAAGCGAAAACACGTTGGAAGGACATGAAGGCGAGCACCGCGTTTGAGGTCAATAAGTCGGTGCTGGTATCGACCACCGACGTGCGTAAAAGCAATTCAGGCGCAATGTATCTGGCGCTCGCAGCGTACGCGCTAAACAACAACGAGTTGCCCGTTGATCGAGCAACGGCCGAACTGGTCGCAAAGAAGGCGGCGGAATTGTTTAAGCGACAGGGTTATCAGGAGAACTACGTCAACGGCAATTTCGACGACTACGTCGCCATCGGTATCGGCAAAACGCCAATGGCCTTCATCTATGAAAACCAGATGATCGCGTATGCCTTGTCAAAGCCCGTCGCGCCGGATATGACGCTGCTGTATCCCAATCCAACCATCGTCAACAAAGTCGTTTTTGTCGCGATGAATGAGCGGTCGAAGCGCCTCGGCGAATTGCTGACCACCCACGCCACCTTACTGGGTATTGGCCTCGAATACGGATTCCGTTCCAGCGACAGCGCGGCTTTTTTGCAAAAGGTGCAGACCGCGAAATTGGGCGTGGATGAGAAGTTGAACAACCTGATTGATCCGCCTTCGTTTGAAACCATGTCGTTGATGATTGATGTTGTCACGAGGGAGATGTCGCAGTGAAATTAGTTACCCAACCGCGAGAATCGGTCGGAGCGGCTATGCCGAGACCTTCGTCTTTGGCACGGCTTGTAGCTGCTCGGCGTTGGCGTTTTACGTTCGTTGCGATCTGTGTCACGCTCCTCGCCGCCTGTGGGAAGTCCCCCGACCCCACCCCGATCCCGATACCCACGCCCAAAGTCGCCGTCGCGGAAAAGGCTGGCACTGACACCACGCTTTCTATCCTCGCCACCAGCGATCTGCGTGACATTGCGCCGCTGGAAGCGATGGTGCTCAAGGCCACCGGCGTGACGCTCAAGTTTGCATTTGGTGGCACCATGGAGAGCACCGAGCAAGTGCTCAACGGCAAGGCGAAGGCGGATGTCGCGTGGTTTGCCAACGCCAAATATTTGTTGTCCGACCCGCAAGGTCAGGCCAGGGTCAAGTTGCAAGAAAAGATCATGCTGTCGCCCATCGTGGTTGGCGTAAGCGAATCAGAGGTGGCGCGACTCGGCTGGACCGACGCCAGCAAAGTAACCTGGAAAACAGTAATGGAAGGTGCGCGCTCAGGGAAATTGAAGTATGCATTGTCCAATCCTGCCACGTCCAATCAGGGCTACATGGCGCTGGTCGGCGTGGTGGCTGCGGTGTCGCAAAAGGCAGAGGCGTTGACCGCTGCCGACATTGATCGCAAAGCGGTGGCGGACTTTCTCAAGGGCTACAAGCTGGTCGGCGACAACTCAACGTACCTCAGCGAAAAATTCATCGAGCAACAGGGCATTTACGTCAACTCGTTCATCAACTATGAGAGCTGGCTTTTGTCGATGAACCAATCGGGCAAACTCCGAGAACCGTTGCGACTTTTTTACCCGCGCGAGGGTATCGCGACCGCCGACTACCCATTCATGCTGTTGAACGATGCCAAGCGCGGTGAATATCAAAAAGTTGTGGATTACTTGAAGGGTGACGAGGCGCAAACCTGGCTCGCGCGCACGACGTTGCGTCGTCCAGTGAACCCAGCCGCTGCTGGCGCGACCACCTTTCCAAGCGGCACACTGGTTGAGTTACCATTTTCGCCGGACAGGGGGTTGGCTGACGGCCTGATCGACGCATATCTCAACGAATTCCGGAAACCGATTGCGTCTACCTTTGTGCTCGACGTCAGCGGTAGCATGAATGGTGGATCGCGTCGCATTGACCTGATCAATGCTCTGCACAGCGTGGCCGGCGCCGACAATTCTCTGACGGGTCGGTTGGCGCGTTTGTCCAGTCGCGAACGCATCTGGATGCTGCCGTTCTCAGACAAGGTGGGCGCACCAACGTACTTTGACATCCCGGTTGCGAGTGCGGCTGACACCCAAAAAAAGGCTGAAGCGCTCGGTGCAGTGCGTGATTACGCGACGGGCCTTGAAATGAAAGGCGGCACGGCCCTTTACGATGCCGTTTACGACGCTGTAGTACTCATGAGTCGCGAGCAGGCGAAGAATCGCCAGTATCAGTATTCGGTGATCGCTTTTACTGACGGCGAGAGCAATCAGGGCCGTACTTTGGTGCAGTTCAAAGAGGCGTATGCCGCGTTGCCAGAGGACGCCCGTGCCATTCCCGTGTTTACGGTCGCGTTTGGTGAAGCCAACGGCGCAGCGCTCAGTGATATTTCAAAAGCCTCAGGCGGAAAAAGCTTTGATGCTCGAAAAACGCCCCTCAGTGCCGTGTTTAAGGAAATCCGGGCCTATCAATGAGATTGTCGGGAATTGCTCAAACACTGACGCGATTTCTTTACTCGCCTGCCAACTGGATCGGCTTGGCGTTTAGCCTGAGTGCAGTCGGATTGATTTTGGCAGGGTTTGTAAGCGCCCGCTGGCTTGGTATCGCAGCACTCGCCTACGGTATTGGCTTCATCACGGGCGGATTATGGTTGGGTTGGCCACAGCTTTTCGGCCCGGCGTGGGACGAACTGACCTTTGCTGAGAGCGACACCTCGCGCGAAGCGCCAGCGCTTGCTCTGGCGGGCATCAAGCGCTTGGTGAGCGGCAATCCGGGGCGTCGCCTGTCCGCCATGACAGGTGCCAAATTGCTCAAGCTATGCGATGAAATTGACGCGATGCTCGCGCAGTGGGAGCGCTCGAAAGGCCAACTCTCCATTGAAGATTCATTTCACGCGCGCTACATCGCGCTGCGCTATTTGCCCGACGCGCTGAAGCGCTTCTGGTCGATTCCCGCGCAGTTCGCAACCACCCGGCTTCTCGAAAACGGCCTGACCGCCGACGCCACATTGGGCAGGACGGTTGACGAATTGGGGCAGAAAGTGCGCCAACTCAACGATGCGCTGGCGGCGCACGACGCGCAAGCGTTCCTGGACCATTCCCGGTTTTTGTCCGACAAATTCGGCACGAAGGCCTCGGCGGATGAGGCGGGCCCGGTCGTGCTCAAGTAAACGCGGAGTTGCGCTTGCGGAATCACTCACCCTCGTTGTCAGCCAAAACGAGCGTGGGCGCGTTAATTGCTTGAAATGCCTGCGTCCCGCCCCACCTTGGAGACCATGATGCACACAATGACCGCCCCCCTCTTGAGCCCCACCGCGACGCCGATGTTCGACACTCTGACGGTGGCGATGAGCGAGGCCGCATTTGTACAAGTCGGCGACACTGTGTTTACGGCCGATTACCTGCATGCGCCTGACGAGTACACCCGCCCGGACGACGTGCTCGTGGAAGGTACCCGCGAAGATCAGGAATTACTGTTGATTCAACGCGATTTTGAAGGTGCCAAGCTCACCGGCGACGGCGAGATATGCCTGCGCGACGGCACGTTGATTCGCTTTTTGCGGCCCGCAGCGGTTCATTAACGTTCCAGCCAAATGCGCATGCGTTGACTTAAACACGCGGCCCGCGTAAAACCCGTCTACATGGTTGACAGCGAGGCGGGGTAGCGCGGTGGATGATGGCATCGATTCGGTGATTGAACGCTCAGTAGGCGCTGCGCAGCAGGGTCTGGACGTGCATTCGTCCGGTATTTTTAGTACGTCGCCCCCGCGATCCCCTTTGGCCCGAAAACGCAGCATGCACCTGACACTCGTGCTAGTCAGCGCTGCTGCGCTCACGGCCTGCGGCGGGCTTGAGGGCGACAAGAATATGAGCCGAGACGCTTATGCGAACCTTGAAGCATGCAAGGCTGATTGGGGCGCGGCGGGAGATTGCGAAACGGTCAAGCCCGGCACCGGCGGCAGCACGCACGGCTTTTACGGCCCGCGTTACTACTCGCGCTCGGGCACGTCCGGTAACTCGGGCTTTAATTCAGCCCCTCGCCCTGGCTCCAATGCGGTGGGAACGGTGTCGGGAGCGACGTCGCGGGGCGGCTTTGGCGCGTCCAGCGCGCACCACAGCGGCGGCTCGTCCCACTCATCAGGTAGCTGAGCGGTGAGGCGAGAGCATGTACCCAAACGGGACCACTGGCAAAAGCGCTGCGAAGACGCTGGATTTTCATTCCATTCCCTCGACGGTTTGTACTGGGAGGAAGGCACCTGCTATCACTTCAGTCGGCAGGAAATTGACACGCTCGAAAACGCAACCAAAGAGCTCTACGACATGTGCATGGCAGCAGCTGCGCACATCATAGAAAAAGAGCGCTTCACGGAACTCGCTATTCCCGAGTCAGCATGGTCGCTGATTCGCGAAAGCTGGGATAACGATCACCCGTCGCTGTTTGGTCGCTTTGATCTGGCGTGGGACGGCACGGGCTCGCCGAAATTGCTCGAATTTAATGCCGATACGCCTACCGGTTTGGTGGAGTCGAGTGTGGCCCAATGGCACTGGGCAGAGGACGTTAAACCTCATGCCGATCAGTTCAACAGCCTGCACGAGGCGTTGATCGAGCAGTGGAAATGGCTCAAGGCAGAGCACGGTTACGGGCACGTGCATTTCACTTGCGTGGGTGACCATGAAGAGGACGGTGGCAACCTCGATTACTTGCGTGACACGGCGATGCAGGCGGGTTTGCAGGCGCCATGGATAGCGGTGGAAGAAATTGGTTGGTCCGACGCTGATCTGGCATTTGTTGATATGGACAATCGGCGCATCGAAACGTTATTCAAACTCTACCCGTGGGAATGGTTGCTGGCTGACGAATCTGGCAATAACTTGCGTAAAACGCGGATGCGTGTGGTCGAACCCGCGTGGAAAATGGTGCTCGCCAACAAGGGTCTGCTGCCTATTTTGTGGGAGCTGTATCCCGACCACCCACTGCTGCTGAATGCGTCTTTCCAACGACACAAAGTACTCGGTGACTACGTGAAAAAACCGTTACTGTCTCGCGAGGGCGCGAACGTCGAAATCTACAAAGGCGGTGAGGTCATTCGCGCTGACGGCACTTACGGCGAAGAAGGCTACGTGTATCAGCAATACACCCCCATTCCGAGTTTTGAGGGAAACTTCGTCACCATTGGAAGCTGGATCGTCGGCGATACACCGGCAGGTATTGGCCTGCGTGAGGACGCCACGGAAATCACCATGAACACGTCACGGTTCGTGCCGCATTATTTTGATTAGCGGCGTCATGCCGAAAGGACTGCTATGAGCTACACCGTCAGCGAATCAATCCGCTACTTCGACGACTTTTTGATCTACTTTGGGGTGGCGTTGGTGTTGCTTTTCGCATTCACCGTGGTGTACATCAAGGTCACACCGTACAAAGAACTGGTGTTGATTCGTGCTGGCAATAAAGCAGCCGCCATCTCGCTGTCCGGCGCGATGCTTGGCTTCGCCCTGCCGTTGGCAAGCACCGTAGCCAACGCCGTTAATCTTCTGGATCTGTTGCTCTTCGCGGTGTTGGCGACGGTGGTGCAATTGGTTGCGTTTGTGTTCGTGCGCATGCTCATGCCGAATTTGACAACCGATATCGAAGGCGGCCACGTCGCCGGTGCGACCTTTCTCGCCGCAGTGTCTATCTCAGTGGGCATGCTGAATGCTGCGGCGCTGGTTTACTAAGCCGACCGGGGTGCGGCACATTTCTCCTCGCAGAATCGGCATTGGCATTGGCAAGCGTCAAGCCGTACAGTCCATGACATCGTAGTCTTTCCGATTGAGGCAACATGTCATCCACCCACCGCGTCGAACTCGATTTTTTAGGCGAAATCGGTAACGACATCACGGTGACCATGGCATTCGAGGCCGGGCAACTGCAACTGAACGCGTTCGTGCTGATCATGGGCTGGAGCTTGTTCAAGAGCATTCAGCACCTAAGCAGCACGTGCCTGACGCTGCAACACAATTGCGTCGCCGGGA
>JAYSUK010000044.1:0-19587 GCA_043719085.1 Burkholderiales bacterium
GGCGCAGTTGGCCCACCCCAGGTGGTGGCCACATCGACCAGATCGCCCAGGTCGTGCAGCAGCTCAAGACCAACCCCGACAGCCGCCGCATCATCGTCAGCGCCTGGAATGTGGCCGACTTGTCGAAGATGGCGCTGATGCCCTGCCACGCTTTGTTCCAGTTTTACGTGGCGCCGGCAACCCAGGCGGGCGGGCGCGGCAAGCTCAGCTGCCAGCTTTACCAACGCAGCGCCGATATCTTCCTGGGCGTGCCCTTCAACATCGCCAGCTACGCACTGCTGACCCACATGCTGGCGCAGCAGTGCAACCTGGACGTGGGCGACTTCATCTGGACCGGCGGCGACTGCCACATCTACGACAACCACACCGAACAGGTCGCGACGCAACTATCACGCACGCCGCTGCCCCCGCCCCGCCTCATCATCAAACGCAAACCTGCGTCAATCTTCGAATATGAGTTCGAGGATTTTGAGATTGCGAATTATCAGAGTCATGCGGCTATCAAGGCGCCGGTGGCGGTGTAGGACTTCAAAGCGTCACCCCATCAAGCAAATTCGCCCAAATAGCGAACGATCTGATCAATCACAGGTTTATCGTATTGATCAATTTGCGAAATCAGTTGTCGTACTGTCGCTTGAGTTTCTGCTAACGGCCCCTCGGCGAGTTTGCGGTAGTAATCGTCGACCAATCCCTCGGCGTGCAGCCCTTCTACCTTGCGCTGATAGCTGGCGGACACGCCCTCCAAGCGATCCTGAAACTCGTCCAAATACTGCTTCAAGTTTTGCAGCATTTCAATTTGCTGTGCGTGTGACGTGGCCATCGTTCCTGCCCCTGACGTAGTTGAATAAACCTGTTTGGATACATCTGCGCGCAAACCCGAAAGCGCAGCCGCAGTGTTTTGATTTGATGCTCCCGCGTTCTCCGCGCCGCGCGATGCGTTTCGTTCTATGCGCGACTCGTCCGACAACGATCCGCGACCTAATGTGTCAGACATGCTGCCTCCTTCGTTTGATGCTGCCACCGACACACGGCGCAACCGAACTTCATCGTCAAATCCGTCAACGTAGCCACGCCGAAATTCATCATCGCGATTTTCCGCGCCGGGCAAGTAGGAGCCGATGTTCAGCAAGCGCTCAGCGGCGCGGGACGGCAAACGATTTTCGCCTGCCTTGCCGTCGCCGCGTCCCAGCGCATTGCCTTTTGCAAAATCATCGTTGTTCATGCGGCAAGTCTCGCCTAACTTTGCGAATTTCGCAAATCGTACGGTGCGAGCATGTAGCGGCGCAAGCCCCATGTGTCGCCGACCGTGGCATGATTGATCCAGCCCTGCACCCGTGTGTTGAAAAACGAGAATCCTTCGGCTCCCGATTTCCATTGATAGTACGCGCCGTTCAACGAGCGGGTTGACCGCACTACGCACCGGGATTTCAACAATCGATGCTGCGGGAAAACCACGAAACCCAGCCAGGGAGCTCCGTCCACCACGCGTTGTAACTGCGCGCTTTGTCCGTGGCACTTCAAACGCAGCCCCATCAAGTGCATTTCCACGCGCACATTCCAGTCGTGTAACTCATCTTTGTTGTCAGAAAAAAGTGCGAAATCATCGGCGTAGCGCAAGTAGGCGCGGCAACGCAGGTCACGGCGCACCAATGCGTCGAGCGAATGCAGGTATCGATTCGACCAGAGCTGCGACGTTAAATTGCCAATAGGCAGGCCTCGGGGACGCAGGGCCGCAAGCAGGTCGTCGCCCGCAAAATACGAAGCTGCGACCTGCTCACTGGCTGTCTCGCCGCCCGCGAGAATCAGCGATACGAGCGCGGCAACATCGCCGTCATGCAGCAACGGCTTGAGCTGCTGCACGAGAATTTGATGATCGATATTGGCAAAGTGCTTAACGATGTCCAACCGCAAAACAAATCGATGCTGGCTCGCTAGCGCCTGAAATCGATCAATCGCGCGATGGGTACCTTTTCCCACACGATTAGCAAAACTTTCGGCAAAAAATTGCCGCTCCAGCAGCGGTTCCATCAGGTTGCATAGAGCGTGATGCACCACTCGGTCAACGAATGGGGCCGCGCCGATGACGCGTTTTTTCGGCTCGTGGATGCTGAAGGTCACATACGGGCCAGGGCGATAGCTGCCGTCGCGCAACCGCGCTTGTAGCGTGAGCAGATTGTCCGCAAGGCGGTATTCAAATTGCGCCACCGCCGCGCTGCTTCGCTTGCCGCGTGCGGCCTTCTGCCATGCGCGCATCAAGTTGTCCCACGCGCACAATTCACTCATCTCAATCATCAACGTCGCTCATGAATGAACCCCTGCTAATTTTTAGTCGCACTTTTGATTTGCTCGCCTGGCTGTTGCCAAAATCGGAGCGATTTCCCCGCATTTACCGTCACACGTTAACGCAACGCATAAACGATGCAGCGCTTGACCTTCAGGAGCATTTGTCAGTTGCGCAGTCCGCGCGCGGCGAGCGACGGGCACGCCACCTGCTCGTGGCCAGCGGCAAGCTCGATGTGCTGCGCGTCTATCTTCGGCTCGCCCATGCGTGGCTTTGGTTTAACGACGGGCAATATGAGCACGTTAGCCGCATCGTGGCTGAGATTGGGCGGTTGCTGGGCGGTTGGATCAATCAAACCAATACACAGCTCGCGCAAGAAAAAAAGGGGCATTCGGGGCCATAAACAACACAGCTTGCGAATGCCCCGAGGCTCAATATGCGCCTGACGGCACAACGCCGTGCAGACCGGATGCACTCGCGCCATTTTTCGAGCCCTCGCTGCACGCCGCCAACCGTGGTCGGCGGCGCCTGTCAGCCTGAGGGCGCGGGTTAATGTGGACGAGCACGCGACGCGGAAACCAACGTTGTTGTTGTCGTTGTCAGTGGTGTTGTAGTTGCGGTTCGCAGAACGCAGCCACGTTGCGTCGTTGTTCCACGAGCCACCACGAACAGCCCGACGGCTGCAAACCGAGGCACCCGACGAGCAAAAACTCTGCTCGTAGCCGCAGTCTATCTACAAAAAAAATTCGACCCCTTCGGGGAGCGCTATCGCCGGCGCAAAACAACCTTCTAGCCGGTGGCCAGAGTTTCAGAGGTCGGAGGATGGGGACGAGCACGCGACGCGGAAACCAACGGAGCAGCCGTCGTAGTCAGTGGGGTTGTAGTAGCGGAACGCAGAACGCAGCCACGAGGCGTCGAGGTTCCACGAGCCACCACGAACAGCCCGACGGCTGCTGTGCCCCCGCCCCACACGGACGCCACACTGGGCGCACCAACGTACGAATCGTGCCATGGGTCTTGCAGCCATTCCCACACGTTGCCATGCATGTCAAACAAACCCCAACCGTTGGCCGGATATTGACCGACCGGCGTGGTTTTGCCGACCGCGCCGCCAAAGTTAGCGTAGCGCGAATCGGCCTCCATGCCCCAGGGAAAGGCCGTCGTGCTGGCCGCTCGTGCGGCGTATTCCCACTCGGCTTCGTTCGGCAAGCGCCAGTGTTTCTCTGTGATCTCACTCAGCCAGTCAACGTAGGCACCAGCATCCTGCCATTTGACGTTGATGACGGGCCGCTTGCCGCGCCCCCAGCCCGAGTCTGAAGGCAGTCCGCGTTTTGTAGCAGCACAAAAAGCATCGTATTGGTCGAAGGTCACCAAGGTTTTTCCGAGATGAAAAGCGGCTACCTGCACCTCGTGCGCAGGATCAGCCCAGACAACGCCCCCCATCGTGCCCTCGTCGCGCGCTTTGACAAAACCCATCGTGTAGCGCCCGGCGGGAATGGCGATCAATTCGGGAGTCGGCACCTTGGGTTTGGCGGGCGGAGGGGCGGGCGGCGGCGGCTCGGCCGCTTTTTTGGCAGATGCCGCCAGATCAGCTTTCACCTCATCGCGAACGGCAGCAAGCTTGGTCAGCGTGCCCGCAACGGTGCGCGAACCCATGCTTTTTGCCGCAGTTTTGATGAGGTGCTGCATGCGCTCGTCGGCTTTGATGGCTTTGGGTAAGTGATCAAAATCAAGCAACAGTTCGGCGGCTTTAACTAAAGCCGCCTCGACGCGAAGCGCCAATGCGTCGTAATCCACTCCCGGTCGTTCAACCAGAAAACTATCCAATTCGGCCTTGAGACCGGGCAACTCGTCGAGCGTGGCGGCGAACTCCAACGCCAGCGTACGCAACTGACCCAAGCCACGCTCCGCCTCAATCGATTGCAGTTCTCTCAGATAGTCAGCAGGGCTTTGGTCGGTCATAGTTCGGTCGAATGAGATGTATCGCTGGGCGCACGGCTAACTACGATTATGCACGGGCTCAGCCCCAGTCTTTCGTCACGTCACCGTCGGCGAATTTTGTTGGCACCCGTGGGGTTGCGGCCTCGCTGGGATTTTTGTTGCTTTCTGTCAGCTCTCGCTGTGCAAACGCAACGGGGTAGCGGCGTTTCAATGCTTGCAAGCGAGATTCAAAATCGTCGTCTGTGAACGTGTCGAGCGCCACCGTTTGATTTTCGGTCAGTTCGCCAAAATTGGCATTGATCACTGCGGTACGCGCCGATAGCGTCAACAGCGCGGGGTTGTTGCGACCACTCATGAGGTTGCCGACCGCGCCGTCTGAGGCGAGCTTGAACCCGATGCGGAGCTGCGCTTGCTGTTTGACCACCGAATCCGGGACATCAAAAGTGAACGTTTGGGTAGACATCACCAAATGCACCCCATACGCGGCACCTTGTGTGGCCACCGTTTTCAGCATGCGGGCAAACGCAGCGCGGAGCGTGGCGGCGGTCTTTGTGTCATACATCTGATGCATTTCATCAACCACAACCAGCATGCGCGGCATCGGCGTGGCTGCCTTTGCGTTGTATGCCGTAACCGTGCTTGCGCCGACGGCTTTAAACAACGTCGTGCGTCGCGCACATTCCTGCTCGACATATTCGAGCGATACGAGCAGATTTTTAGCACCTGGGTCTTCGTCAGGATCGTTATCGCCATAAGCCTGCACGTGCGCCAGCCCACGGTAGCGACCGAACTCAGCACCAGACTTGAAATCGAATAGTGCGATCTGCAATTGATCGGGGTCAGCGAATTCGCAAGCACTCACAAGCACGTTGTGAATCATCCGGGTTTTTCCGGTTCGCGTGGTGCCTGCGACCATGGCGTGAAAGCAATTGCTAAGCTCGCCGAGGGTGAAATGCGCCCGCACCGCACCCGCCCAGCCAACGGGGATATCAAGAAAGTTGGTGTTAGGATTTTTCGCGTCGGATTGTGCTGCGCGCTCAACGAGCGCGTCAGTCAGTTGCGTGCGTGCCGACTCGGGGCAACCGGGAGTGAAGCCAAGGCTTGCGAACACGCGCCACAATTCTGCAGATTGATTGATCGGCACCAGCGATTTACCCACCTTGAAGCCGAATGCGTGTGCGGTGATGTCTTTCCAAAACTCAAGCAACGCCGCCCGCCGCGTCTCGGGCAAGCGAGCGAGCGTAGTCGCGTCGATTTCGTGCACAAACATGACGACGATTCCGGCAGCAGGGCCTTGGCGACTCAGTGTGGCGAGCAAACTCAAGGGGCCGTCATCGTGCGCAAAGGTGCCGCCGAACGAGCCATCACCCACCATCAGTAAGTACTGCCACTTTTCTGGCCGTGCAACGGTTGCGTTGTACTCGATGAGATTTGACACGCCCGCTGCCGCGAACAGTGCAAAGCGGCGGTGGATGAGCTCGTTCAAACCAGCCAAGTGGCGTACGAATTCAGCGCTTTGAAACATCTGCCGCCCGTAGCGACCTTTAGTCAGCGCGAGCAAGCGCTTAATTTGCGTGAAATCGCGACTGGGGGTCGTTTCGTAAAAAACCATTTCTACGGTGTCGACGGCGTGAAATTGCAGCAGTTGCAGGAACACGCTTTCGGCTGTCGAGAGCGCTAACTGTTTGCCCACATCATCACCTGCCTGATACTCTACAACGAGGGCGCGCGAGCGCTCGTAAGGAACCAATGCCTCGGCTCGGCGGGAACGAAGTTGGCCAATGTTTAGCTGTTGCACGGAGAGAATAGGCTCAGCCGGAAAGAGCCAAGCCTCAGATTTTTTTGATGTGAATGAGTTTACGCGACGGCGCAACGGCGCACGCGAGCGAAGGCACGAGAGGTTGCCTACAATGCGGCCTCGTACATCTTCGATGTTGAGGAAGCCTGTGCCGATCATCTCCATGTTTTACGGTGTAATCATCCGCATGTATTTGCTGGATCAGCAGCATCACAATTCGCCCCACATTCACGCGAAGTACGCCGAATTCGAAGCGTCGATCGATCTCTCCGACGGCGATGTGTTGGCGGGTGAATTGCCGCGCAAGCAACTACGACTCGTGCAAGCTTGGATTGAGCTGCATCGTGATGAGTTGATGGCCGACTGGGAACTCGCACGCAGCGGTGAGCTGCCTTACAAAATCGCGCCGTTGTGAGCACCTGATGAATTGGGATGTGAAATCGGTTCGTGCGCGGGAAAATTTTTTACTCAGCGTTGAGTTGTGCGACGGTCGTGTCGGTCAATTTGATATGAAACCTTACCTTGACTTCGGGGCGTTTAAGCAATTGCGTGAGCCTGGATATTTTGAGCAAGTGAGCGTGGAGTTTGGCGCGGTCGCGTGGCCGCATGGGCAGGACATCGCGCCTGACACACTCATCGCGAACATGCAGTGGGTTGCTGTATCGGAGACGGTCTGACGGAGTCTTTACCGTTGCATTCGGTGTAGCGGTCGGCGCAACTCGGGCCCCAAGGCGCCTATCATGTTCCCGCCACCCAGTTCTCCACCCGCAAGCCACCCGCCTCTGCATACGCCGCGAAATCGCGCTCGTTATTGGTCACCAATGCGACATCAAGCGAGAGCGCGTGCGAGGCAATTAGACAGTCCACCGCGTTGCGTTCGCTGCGCGGGAGCTTTGCAGCTACCCGCGCGTACGCGCTAGCTGCCTCTTCGCCAAATTCGACCACGCGCACCCGCTCGCGCAACGCGTCAAGTACCCGCATATTCGTCGCATACGTCGTTGGCCTGCGCTCGATTCCATGCAGCATCTCGCCGAGAGTCAGTGCGCTCATCACAGCGTCACCCAACGAAAGCGCTGCGAACTTGGCGCGCACCTCTGGAGGGTGATGTTTGGCGAGATAGATGCAGATGTTGGTGTCGAGCATGTAGCGCATCGCTATTTGCGCTTGCGCTTTGGGGCAACAGCCACCGCATCGGCCGCCGACGCTGTCGGTGAACGAGATGCTGCTGGATAAGGCAGCCTGTCCTGATGCACGGTGTTGTCATCCCACGCGCTCCAGTCACGCTCCTTTTGATCTTGCCAGCCCTCGGGCCCACGCCCATCCGCCATGAAATCCGGACTGAATTGCGCAAAAATATCCATCACATCTGCCAATGATTTGCGCTCGGCCGCACGCAGCACCAACGTGTCCCCTTTGCGCTCAATAATCACGTCCTGCGACGGCTCGAAAATAGCGAGGTCTTTGGGGATGCGCACAGCGAGCGAGTTGCCGCTTTTGAAGGCTTTGGTTTGCATGGTGTGTCGTCGACTTTTGTCAGCAATACCGTATTGTATACACCGTATATACTTTAGCAACGAGTGTGCAATAAAGCAGGCGGATAAATTGTCACTGGCGATTATCGAGCGATTCTTTGATGAACGAGGCTGGACGGCGTTTCAGTTTCAACGAGACACTTGGTCTGCCTATGCTGCGGGCAAGAGCGGACTGATTAACGCACCCACGGGATTCGGCAAAACTTATGCTGCGTTTTGCGGGCCGTGTGCGTCGGGGCCGTCAGGTACTGAAAAGCTCGCGCCACCGATTACCGTCCTGTGGATCACGCCGCTCAAAGCGCTAGCCGCGGACACCACGCTCAGCCTGAAAGACGCCGGAGCGGCAATGCAGCCCACGTGGACGGTCGGTCTGCGCACCGGTGATGTATCCAGCAGTGAGCGTGCAAGACAAGATCGCCGCTTGCCTACCGTGCTGGTCACCACACCGGAATCGATTGCCTTGATGCTGACCAAAGCCGATTGGCGCGAGCGCCTGTCGAGCCTGCGCTGCGTGGTAGTCGATGAGTGGCACGAGCTCATGTCATCAAAGCGTGGCACGCTACTGGAGCTTACGCTCACACGCCTGCGTGGCGCGTCGGGTCGCAGCGTGAGGAAGCTGCAAACCTGGGGCATGAGCGCAACGCTGGGCAATCTTGATGAAGCGATGCGGGTGCTGATTGGCCCGGATGCAGCGCTTGCGGGCGACGGGGTACTCGTCAGCAGCAGCATCGAGAAAGACATCGTGATTGATTCGCTGATGCCGGCAACCATCGAGCGCTTTCCGTGGGGCGGACACCTGGGCTTGAAGCTGTTGCCCGAAGTCATCGCGAAGATTGAGCAATGCAAAAGCACGCTTGTCTTCACCAATACCCGTTCGCAAACCGAGCTTTGGTATCAGGCGCTGCTCAATGCAAAGCCTGAATGGGCGGGCGTGATTGCGCTGCACCATGGCTCGCTTGACAAGGCGACACGCGAATACGTCGAAGAAGGCATTCGCAGCGGCCTGCTGCTTGCGGTGGTGTGTACCAGTTCGCTCGATCTGGGCGTGGACTTTCGCCCGGTGGAACAGGTGTTACAGATTGGCTCGCCGAAGGGTGTTGCGCGCCTGCTGCAACGTGCAGGTCGCAGCGGCCATCAGCCGGGAGCAACGAGCCGCGTGACAGTGGTTCCGACACACGCACTTGAACTCGTGGAAGCAGCCGCAGCGCGGCAGGCCGCACAGGCCAAACACATCGAGTCCCGCATGCCGCTGGGCGGTGCATCTGGCAAAAACAATTGGCGACCACTTGACGTGCTGACACAGCACATGGTGAGCGCGGCGCTCGGCGGTGGATTCAATCCCGAAGAGCTGCGCGCGGAGGTTGCCAGCTGTTTCACCTACATGCAGCTCACCAACGCGGAGTGGCAATGGTGCCTTGATTTCGTCACGCGGGGCGGAGCTTCGTTGCAAGCTTATCCGGATTTTCACAAAGTGGTGGTTGATGCTGAGACCGGCCTCTACGTTGTAACTGATCGCCGCATCGCCACACGCCACCGCACCAACATCGGCACCATCGTTTCGGAGGCTTCGATCACCGTGCAGTTTCTCGGTGGCGCAAGACTGGGGCACGTTGAGGAAGACTTCATCGCGCGACTGAATCCGGGTGATGCGTTCATTTTTGCCGGGCGGGTGGTGGAGTTCATTCGGGTGCGCGAAATGACGGCCTACGTGCGTCGCGCCGCGAAACGCAAGAATTTGGTGCCGCGATGGGCTGGTGGCAAGATGCCGCTTTCGACGCAACTCGCCGGAGCAACGCGCGACCTGATTGCTGAAACAAAGCACGGCCTGTACTCAACGCCTGAGATGCGGTTATGCGAGCCGCTCTTCGCGCTGCAGTCCCGACTCTCGGCGCTGCCCGATCAAAAGGAATGGCTGGTTGAGTCACTTAAAACGAGCGAAGGCTGGCACCTGTTTTTTTATCCGTTCGAAGGGCGGTTGGTGCATCTCGGGCTGGCCACGCTGTTCAGCTATCGCCTCGCGAAAGCGCACCCGCAACTCGGCAAAACGTTTTCCATTGCGATCAGCGACTACGGCTTTGAATTGCTATCACGCACCGAGGTAGCGCTCTCGGCAAAACAGTTACGTGAATTGCTGGATGCGCGCCATGTCGAAGCAGACATTCTTGCTGGACTCAACGCCGCCGAACTGGGCAAGCGTCAATTCCGAGAGATTGCACGTGTCGCGGGACTGATCGATCAGGGCTATCCCGGTCAGAACAAATCGAGCAGGCAGCTACAGGCATCAAGCAGCCTGCTGTTTGAGGTGTTCACTAGCTACGACAGCGAGAACCTGCTACTTAAACAGGCTGTACGCGAAGTGATGGAGCGGCAGCTTGAAGCGTCGCGGCTGGCGTCGGCGCTGCTGCGTTTGCGAGGCAGCAAGGCGCTCATGATGAAGTGTGATCGACCGACGCCGTTTTCGTTTCCGCTGATGGTTGAGCGCCTGCGTGAGAAGTTGTCGACCGAGCAGATTGAGCAGCGCGTGGCGCGAATGGTCGCGGAACTTGATCGTTAATGAGTGTTTTGTCGCCAGAAATGAAAGACAGCGGAAGCTAGGGCTTGGTGACGCGAGAAGTCCCTCGATTCCGTTTTTCTGCATCGACGCTATGGCAGCGACACGTGCCCCATGCGTTTCTCACCAAACTTGAACCACGCGCGAGCAATTTTTTCACCCTGCACTTCATACATCGCGATTAGCTCAACCGTACCAGGGCCTTCGGGAAAGTCCCGCGTCACCATCTCGTGATCAATCACGAGATTGCCCATCGCAGTACGACCGAGCAAACGGGCGTGCAGGTTGAGTTCTTGCAAACGCGCAGCGAGTCGCTCACGCACCTGTGCGGCACCGGTAGCCACCAGAATGGAGGGAAACTCAAAGTGCAGAACGTCATCGGCATAGGTTGCCATCAACGCGTCGAGATCGTGAGCGTTGTAGGCATCCAGCTGCCGCTGGACGATGGATGCGGGATCAAGGTGCAAAGGATTCATTGCCCTGTAGATTCGGTTGTGACGACAGAAATTGCACGGAGCGCTCCACGAATAGAAGGTGGAATCTGCACGCTCTTGTTCGCCGCTCGATCCACGAACACGTGCACGAAAAATCCCAGTGCGCGAAGCTCTGCGTCATCTTCCCCAAACAACCCCACCTCGTAGCGCACCGAGCTGTTACCCAGTTTGGTAACGCGAAGCCCTGCTTGCACAGGCTCAGGGAAAGCAAAGCTCCTTACATAGGTGCAGCCGGATTCAACACAAAAACCGACCACGGGTGCGCCGTGAATATCGAGCCCTCCCACGCGGATCAGGTATTCGTTGATGACGGTGTCAAACCAGCTGTAATAAACGACGTTGTTGACGTGACCATACAAGTCGTTGTCCATCCAGCGAGTGGGGATAGTGAGAAAGTGTTTGAAGTCGGTGCGAGTCATGTGCGAATTTTAGAAGCGGCTCTGCCGCGACTGTGGTGTGGCTGCAAGAGGACACTAGTCGCGGCAGAGCCGCGCCTACCGCCCGAGCCGCTCGTCGAGCAGCTCAATCCAGTGCTTCACCTGCAATGTCGTGCCGCTTTGCAGATGCGTCATGCAACCGATATTGGCGGTTGCGATTTGCGTCGGCGCGCCTGCGGTGAGGCACTTGAGTTTGCGCGATTTCAGTTCATTGCTGATCTGCGGTTGCAACACTGAATACGTGCCAGCCGAGCCGCAACAGAGGTGACTGTCTGCCACAGGTGCGAGTAGGAAACCCATATCCTTTAGCAGCAGTTCGACCCCTCCCTTGAGCTTCATGCCATGTTGCAGTGTGCACGGCGGATGATAGGAAATTTTTTCAGTTGACGCCTTGACTTTGGCTTTGAGCGTCTGCCATTCGGCAGCGATGACCTCGGAGACGTCCTTTGCAAGTGCCGCGATTCTTTCGGCTTTGGCCGCATAGACCGCGTCGTGCTTCATGAAGTGTCCGTAGTCTTTGACCATCACCGAGCATCCAGATGCTGTCACGACAATGGCTTCTGCTCCCGATTCAATATGGGGCCACCAGGCATGAATGTTCGCGCGCACTTTCTCAACCGCTTCATCGTGCGCGTTCAAGTGATGACTCAACGCTCCGCAACAGCCACCTGCTGAAACACGTTTGAGCGTGATGCCCGCAGCGTCAAGCACTCGCGCAGCCGCCGCATCAATCGACGGCGCGAGCGCATCCTGCACGCAGTTGTCGAGCAGCAACATGGAACGTGCTCGCTGCGCGGTCGGCCATTCGCCTGGCGCGCGTCGTGGTTGAATTTTTGCCTTGAGAGAAGCAGGCAACAACGGTCGCGCTGCGCGTCCGAGCGCAAGCGCCGCAGCGAACGTTTTCTTGCTGAGCAACCCCTTTCGCAACGCCAGTCGCTTGAATGATTCGCTGGCTGTTCGCCCGACTTTTTTCTCGACAACCGAGCGACCAATGTCAACGAGGCGACCATATTCAACACCACTCGGACAGGTGCTTTCACAGCTGCGGCAGGTCAGGCAACGATCAAGATGCTGTTGTGTCTTTGCCGTTGGTTCAACGCCTTCGAGCACCTGCTTGATCAGATAAATTCGTCCGCGCGGACCATCGAGCTCATCACCCAGGATTTGATAGGTCGGGCAGGTCGCCGTACAAAATCCGCAATGCACGCAAGCGCGCAAGATGGCGTCCGCCTCAATGCCTTCGGGCGTATCTTTGATGAAATCGGCAAGGTTGGTTTGCATGAGCGCGCTTTTTTGTAGGAGCGGTTCTACCGCGACCAACGGGTTGCTAAATCGGACGGGATCGCGGCACAGCCGCTCCTACAAAGACGAGAAAATATTGTACGGATCGAAGCTCGCCTTAATCTTCGCTTGAACATCAGCGAGCGCAGGCTGCAGCGCCTCGGAGCGCTCTGCGTCGGACGCTGCACCGCGAAACACGCTCGCGTGGCCACCTTGCGCCGTCGCCCACTGACGAATCGCAGGCAATGCAATCGATGAGCCACGAACCCAGCGTTGCGCGCCACCCCAGTCGAATGCCTGTGAGTAGGTACCGTTAGCAAGATCGCCCCACGGAGCGGTAGACCTGCACGCCACACGGATCACCGGCAACTCGCCAGCGAAGAACGCATGCTTGTGTTCGCGCCATTCGCGCCACCATGATGTATCGTCGGCGAGCAGCTCACCACCCAGCGTGATTGCGGCTGTCTTCACTGCTGGTTCGGCACCAGCCAGCCGAACGTACAACTTGCCGCCGACCCAGGTAGTGGCGGTGATCGGATTGGCATCAGCGTACCAGCGATTCATTCGTTCAATGGCGGTTTGCGCGTCAAGTTCAAATACGCGTGTCGCTTGCGCCTTGGGTAGTGGGAGGCATTTGAACGCAGCTTCAGTGATGACGCCCAGCGTGCCCTGCGATCCCGTTAGCAGGCGCGACACATCAAACCCAGCAACGTTCTTCATCACCTTCCCGCCAAAGCTTAAGTGATCGCCTTTGCCATCAAGCACTTTGCAACCGAGCACATAGTCGCGCAGAGCCCCTGCATAGGGACGCCGGGGGCCGGACAAGCCGCTAGCCACCATGCCGCCGATCGTGGCACTCTCACCAAAGTGCGGCGGCTCGAACGCCAGCATCTGACCCGCTGCTGCCATCGCTTTTTCCACGTCAGCGATACGTGTGCCACAGCGAACAACGATGACAAGTTCATTCGGCTCGTACTCAACGATCCCGGCGTGCTCACGCGTGTCCATGGGGTCGCCGTTGTTGAACGGAGAGCAGAACGCCTTGCTGCCGCTACCGCGAATGACCAGCTTCGCACCTTTCGCTGCAGCAGCCTTGATCTGCGACGACCACTGCTCAATCATGGCGGTATAGCCCATCACTTCGCAGCATAAATATGCTCTGGCTCTTCGTGATCAACGACTTCTTTCTCTGCTTTTGAATCGGCAATCCACTGCTGCATTGAAGGGTGCGCAAGCATTGCTTTCACGTACTCGGCGACTACCGGGCTCTGCTTCACGTCGTATGTATTGAAGCGGAAGACGACGGGGGCGAAGTATGCGTCCGCCGCGCTGAATTTGCCGTACAGAAACGAGTCAGTGTCGCCGAATTTGCCGCGTGCTTCAGTCCACAATGCCTGAACGCGATCAATATCCTTCTGCACATCATCGCGAGGCGTCGCGACCGGATAGCTACGCCGCACATTCATCGGCATCCAGTTACGAACCGCCTGAAATCCTGAATGCATTTCTGCACAGGCGCAGCGTGCGTGCGCTCGCGCAACTGCTCCTGCGGGCCACATCCCCGCGTGACGTTCGGCAAGATACTCGGTGATCGCCAGCGAATCCCAGACGGTGACGTCTCCATCCAAGAGCACCGGCACACGTGCGTTGGGCGATTGTCTGCGCGAAGTAATTTCCGCCGCAAATTCTGGCGTCTCGAACGCGTGACGTTGTTCGGTGAAAGGAACGCCGAATGCGTGCAGCAGCAGCCACGGACGCAGTGACCAGGAGGAGTAATTTTTGTTGCCGATTAACAGGGTGTATGACATGGCAGTATCGTTCCAATTGTTCAGGGTTTGAATGTAGCGGCACTACGTTGTTGATGACTGAAAAATTTACTGGGTAGCCTGTCGTCATCGCGCCGAAAGCCCACGGCGCTGTAGTTTGGCAGACGATTTGGTGTCGCCCAGAGCCTGTGAGCGCGGCCAAGTCCGCGCCTACAACGCGCTTGGTAGCCCTCAGCCGAGCAGCTCGCTGCGCCCCCCATGCGACAACCATTACTTCATCGGAATCGTCTTTCCCGGATTCATGATGTTGTTCGGATCGAGCGCCTGCTTGATGGTGCGCATGACGTCGACGCCCTCACCGTGCTCAGCCTTGAGCGCTTCCAGCTTGTGAATGCCGATGCCGTGCTCGCCAGTGCAGGTGCCGCCCATGCCGATCGCAATGTGGGCAATTCGGTCGGCGGCGAGTTCTGCGCGATTACGTTCGTCGGCGCTGTTCGGATCAAATGTGATGAGTACGTGAAAATTGCCGTCACCCACATGGCCTACGATCATGCACACGAGATTGCTTTTCGCAACCTCCGCCTTTGCTGCCATGACGCTATCAGCTAGCCGCGAAATCGGCACACAGCTGTCGGTGGAAAACGCCTGTTTTCCAGGGATGTAATTCATGCCCGCCCAGTATGCGTCGTGCCGCGCTTTCCACAGTTTGGTGCGGTCTTCCTGTTTGTCAGCAAACCGGTAATCGCTACCGCCGAAATCAGCAGTGATCGATTTCATCTGCTCGATCTGTTCAGCGACATAAGCGTCGGTGCCGTGGAACTCCATAAACAACGTGGGTCTTGACTCAAAGCCTTCGAGTTTGCTGTACTGGATGCTCGCTTTCATCTGCACGTCGTCAAGTAACTCGATGCGCGCCATCGGGATTCCGAGCTGCATTGCAGTGATCACGGCATTGACTGCTTCACGCAAATCGGCGAACTGGCAAACCGCAGCGCTGATACGCTCGGGTACACCATACAGTTTGAGTTGAATTTCGGTGACGATGCCGAGCGTGCCTTCAGAGCCGATGTAGAGTCGCGTGAGGTCATAGCCTGCGCTCGACTTTCTGGCGCGGGTGCCGGTTTTAATGATGCGCCCATCAGGCGTCACCACTGTCAAGCCAAGAATGTTTTCACGCATCGTGCCGTAGCGCACCGCATTGGTTCCACTGGCGCGTGTGGCGGTCATGCCACCAAGGCTTGCGTTGGCACCGGGATCAATCGGGAAGAACAGTCCGGTGTGGCGAATGTCCGCATTCAACTGCTCGCGTGTAACGCCCGCCTGCACGCGACAGTCCAGGTCTTCGGCGTTGATCTCCAACACTTTCGCCATGCGCGACAGATCGAGACACACGCCACCGTAAAGCGCTTTCAAATGACCTTCGAGCGAGGTGCCGGTGCCGTAGGCAATGACCGGGATACGCGCCTGATTGCACAGCTTCAGGATGCTGCTGATCTCCTCATTGGTTTCGGGAAAAACGACTACATCAGGCAATCCTGCGTCCTGCATGCCTTCGCCGTGGCTGTGCTGCTCACGAACTGCGTGAGTTGTGACCGTGCGTTCGCCGTAGGAGGCGCGCAGGGAATCCACAGTTGCCGCAACGGCGGTCTCTGTGGGGCGTTCGAAAGTTAAGGTCATGTTCATTCCTATTCTGTAGCCCACTCCCGCTTGCGGGAGAGGGCGCTCTAAAACCTCGGCAAATCCGCAAACGGCATCGGCTTGCCTTGCCCAATCCGCATCTTGCCAAACTCCGCGCAGCGATGCAACGTTGGCACTGCCTTGCCGGGATTGAGCAATCCGTGCTCGTCAAATGCGTGCTTGATCTCGTGCATGCGTGTCAGTTCTTTCGGAGAAAACTGCACGCACATCTGGTTGATTTTTTCGACGCCGACGCCGTGTTCGCCTGTGATCGTGCCGCCAACTTCAACGCAGAGTTCAAGAATCTCGGCGCCGAATTCTTCGGCGCGTTCCAACTCGCCCGGGATATTGGCGTCGAACATGATGAGCGGATGCAGATTGCCGTCGCCCGCGTGAAACACGTTGGCACAGCGCAGGTTGTACTTTATCGAAAGCTCGGCGATTACATTTAATACGCGAGGTAATTGCGCACGTGGAATGGTGCCGTCCATGCAGTAATAGTCCGGCGAAATTCGGCCCGTGGCGGGGAAGGCATTTTTGCGGCCACTCCAGTAGCGCAGGCGCTCTGCTTCGTTCTGCGACACCTTGATATCGGTCGCACCCGCGTTGCGCAGCACCTCGGAGACGCGTGCCATTTCGTCGGCCACTTCTTCGGGCGTGCCGTCGCTTTCGCAGAGCAGAATTGCTGCGGCGTTGAGGTCGTAGCCCGCATGCACGAAGCCTTCCACGGCTTCGGTCGCGATCTTGTCCATCATCTCTAGGCCCGCCGGAATGATGCCCGCCGCGATGATGTGCCCGACCGCTGCACCCGCTGCTTCGACGCTGGCGAATGACGCCATCGCCACCTGCGCGAGCTGCGGTTTCGGCGTGAGTTTGACTGTGACTTCAGTGACGATGCCGAGCAAGCCTTCGGAGCCGATCATTAACGCCAGCAGGTCATAACCCGGCGCATCTAGCGCGTCCGAGCCCAGTTCAACAATTTCGCCCGTCATCAACACCACGCGCAGTTTGCGAATGTTATGCACGGTGAGGCCGTACTTCAAACAATGCACGCCACCCGAATTTTCAGCGACGTTGCCGCCAATCGAGCACGCAATTTGCGATGACGGATCGGGTGCGTAATACAAACCATACTGCGACACGGCTTCGCTGATCGCCAGGTTCCGCACGCCCGGTTGCACACGTGCCGTGCAAGCCAGCGCGTCAATGTCGAGCATGCGCATCATTTTTGCCGTAGATAGCAGCAACGCGTCCGGGCTCGGCATCGCGCCGCCCGACAAGCCGGTGCCCGCACCGCGAGCGACCACCGGTACGCGATGCGCGTGGCAGAGTTTCATCACGGCGGCGAGCTGCGCCTCGTCTGCGGGCAACGCGACACATTTGGGCAGCGCGCGATACATCGACAAGCCATCGCATTCGTAAGGACGCATGTCCTCTTCGGCGATTTTCAGACTTTCTGCGGGTAGCAACGCGGCGAGCGCTTCAAAGAAACTGGCGGACTGCATGGTCAGGCTGCTTTCGCTTTTGGTGCAAACAAGGTCGTATATCTAACGTCGGCTGTGCGTTGCTGAATGCGGTCAATCACCCGATTAATCGCGCGTTGCACGTGGGAATGCGCGAGGCGTTTGGCCAACAATGCGTCGCCATCGGCAATCGCCAGCAGTATCGCGCGATGATCGGCGTGCCCAACTTCGGTGATGCCGACGCCGTAGCCCGCGTGATCCCATGTCACTTTCCGAGAGGCTGAAAACTGCGCACCCAGAAACTCAACGAACTTGCTGATCTGGCCGTTGTGGGTTGCCACCGCAATCGCATTGTGAAAGGCATCGTCGGCGTCGGAACCATCGTGGCGATTTTCGAGCGCCACATCCATCGTGGCCACGGTGGCACGAATGCTTGCGATGTCCGCTTCGTTGCGGCGGACGGCGGCCAGCTCGGCCGCGCCCGATTCCACGATCTGGCGCAGCTCCAGCATTTCGCGCTCGGCCGTGTCGCTCTGATCGGCTTCAAAAGCAGTTGGCGTACCAGTGGTATTCACAGTGCGCGAATCGGGGAAGCGAAACGCTGCGATCTTGTTGCGGTCCGCTACGTAGGCACCGGAGCCCTGCCGGGATTCAACGCGCCCGTCGGCTTTGAGACGTGCCAGCGCTTCACGAATCACGGGGCGTGACACACCGAGCGACGCAGCGAGTGCCATTTCTGGCGGCAATTTATCCCCTGCGCGCCATACATTCATTTCAAGCTGCAACAGCAACTGGCGATGCGCTTCGTCCGCGAGCGACAACGGACGCGCAAGCGTGTTCAGCGAAGTTTCGAGCGCATTGGCAGCATGCGCGAGTCCCGCAGAAAAAACAGAGTTGTCAGACAGCATGACAACATTGTAGGCTCGGCGCATCCTTGTACTCAAGGGGTTATCCCGATATCGATACGAGCCGCCGAAGCCGGCCTATGCCGTAGTCTCAGCCACCGTCGCGACGAGACTCGCGTAAGGCTCGGGTGATTTCGCCAACACCGGCATCGATTCGCTCGACCGGGATTGACGAATACCCTATACGCATGAATTGCTTTGGGATGCGAGCGCCAGCGAAGAACACATCGCCGGGCTCGATCACCACGCCTTTGGCGTAGAGGCGCTCGGCCAACTCGCGCGAGTCAATGCCCGTGCCGGCTTTGAGCCAAAGAGCGGAGCCGCCCTGCGCGGCTACAGCGCGGAGGTTGGGCGCGTGGCGAGCCAACGCAGCCAGCAGTGCCTGTGCACGCTCTCGATAAGCCAGATTTAGTCGACGAACGAAAGCTTCGTGATGACCGTGAGCGATAAAACTGGCGGCAACTTGCTGGTTGTTCGTAGGCACGTGGCGCATGACAAGACGGCGCAGTGCGCGAAGCTCGCGGATCAATTCGGCGGGCGCGACCACGTAGCCCAAGCGCAGGCCGTGCGCGAGTGTTTTCGACAGGCTGCCCAGATAAATTACCCGTGACTGGGTATCGAGACTTTTCAATGCGGGCGTTGGATGCCCGGAGAAATTGAGCTCGCTTTCATGGTCGTCTTCGATGACGATGAAATCGTCACGATCAGCACAAGCAAGCAATTCCAGGCGCCGTTGCAGCGGCATGGTAACCGTGGTTGGACACTGGTGGCTGGGCGTGACGTAGACATACTGGCAGCCGTGCAGCGCGGCGTCGGGAATCAGTCCTTGCTCGTCTACGCGTAGCGGTTTGACGTGCCTGGTGCGCAGAAGAAAATTGTTGCGCGCATCCGGGTAACCGGGGTTTTCGAAGCCAACCTGCGTTGCCGAACCGACGAGGAGTGTGGCGAGCATGAAGGTGGCTTGCTGGGCACCGGTGGTGACCAGAATTTCGTCGCGCCCCACCCAAATGCCACGCGCGGGCAGCAGGCGACGGTGAATTTGATCGACCAGCGATTCATCGTCGCGATCAATGTGATCGGGCGCCCAACGCTTCAGCGCGCGCCCCTGCAGCGATTCGAGTACGCATTCGCGCCAGTCGGCGCTGGGGAAAAGTGTTGCGTCAAACTGACCGTATATGAACGGATAGGGTTGCTGCTGCCAGTCGGAGGGCTTGACTATGTTGCGCTGGGCACTGGGTCGCAGCGTGAGCCGTGAGGCCCAGGAGACGGGGCTCGGGATGAGTTCACCGCGAGCGCGTTGCCGGGCACCCAAATAGGTCGCCTGCAACTTTTCGCTGACAAAGTAGCCGCTTCGAGCTCGCCCTACGATCAGACCTTTGTCCGCTAAGGTTTGCAAAGCAAGCGTAACGGTCGTGCGAGAGAGCTTCAGCGATTCGGCGAGCAAACGGCTCGATGGCAGCG
>JAYSUK010000045.1:0-6263 GCA_043719085.1 Burkholderiales bacterium
TTCCGCTGCTGTTGCCATTGGCGGCGATGTGCACGTGCTGGTCGCGGGTGAAAACGCGAGCGCTGCCGCTGCTGCTGCCGCACAGGTTGCAGGCGTCTCCAAAGTGTTGCTTGCTGACGGCCCCGCACACGGCAAAATGTTGACCGAAAATGCAGCGGCGCAAGTCGTTGCGGTCGCGGCGGGTTACAGCCATATCCTGGCACCCGCCACGGCTTACGGTAAAAGCGTCGCGCCGCGTGTTGCAGCGCTGCTCGACAAAGCGCAAATCAGCGACATCATCAAGGTGGTGGATGCTGACACGTTTCAGCGGCCAATCTATGCAGGTAATGCGTACGCAACGGTCAAATCTAGCGACAGCGTAAAAGTGCTGACGGTACGCGGCACGGCCTTTAGCGCAGCCGCCGTGTCGGGCGGCACCGGCGCGGTTGAAAGCGTCGCGGTGGTTGCCAATTCGGGGCTGTCGAGCTTCGTGTCGGCCGAGATCACCAAGAATGAGCGCCCTGAATTGACTGCTGCGAAGATCATCGTTTCGGGTGGTCGCGGTTTAGGCTCAGGCGAAAAGTATCGCGAGGTGTTGACGCCTCTTGCAGACAAGTTGAACGCGGCGATGGGTGCATCACGCGCCGCGGTTGATGCGGGCTTCGTCCCCAACGACTATCAAGTGGGTCAAACCGGCAAGATCGTTGCGCCCGACCTCTACATTGCAGTGGGCATCAGCGGCGCGATTCAGCATTTGGCCGGCATGAAAGACAGCAAAGTCATCGTGGCCATCAACAAGGATCCCGACGCGCCGATCTTCAGCGTGGCCGATTACGGGTTGGTCGGCGACTTGTTCGAAGTGGTGCCGCAGTTGGCCGCTGCACTTTAACCGCGCTCTTCTCGCGAACTTCAAACGTCCGTAGGGTGGGCACCGTGTGCCCACCATTACGATACCGTCGAAGATTGTTCGCGTGCCACAGCTTGGTGGGCACAGGGTGCCCACCCTACCAATTCAAGACGCTAACTCAGGATGTTCACGATGAGTACCTACCAAGCCCCCCTCAAAGACATGCACCTGCTGCTGGAGACGGTCGCGCCTATCTCCGAGCTTTGCCAGTTGCCGCATTTCGCGGATGCCACGCCTGACACGGTCGCGGCGATCCTCGAAGAGTCCGCGAAGTTCGCAACCGGGGTGCTCGATCCGCTCAACTGGTCGGGCGATCAGGAAGGCTCGAAACACAACGCCGCAGACAACTCGGTGACGACACCCAAGGGCTTCAAAGCCGCTTACGCGGGCTACCGCGAAATGGGTGGCACGGGCCTGCCGATGCCTGCCGACTTTGGCGGCATGGGCATGCCCCGCTCGGTAGTCACTCTGACCGACGAAATGTTGCATTCGGCGAATATGGGCTTCGGCTTGTTACCGATGCTCACGCAGGGCGCGATTGAAGCGATCTTGCTTGCTGGTTCTGATGAGCTGAAAGCGACCTTTGCCGAGAAGATGGTCAGCGGTGAATGGACCGGCACCATGAATCTCACCGAGCCGCAAGCGGGCTCTGATTTGTCGCTGGTAAAAACGCGAGCTGAGCCGCAGCCGGACGGCACCTACAAAGTGTTTGGCACCAAGATTTTCATCACCTACGGTGAGCACGACTGGGCTGACAACATCATCCATTTGGTGCTCGCGCGGCTGCCCGATGCGCCGCCCGGCGTCAAGGGCATTTCGTTGCTGGTGGTGCCGAAATTTTTAGTGAATAAAGACGGCACGCTCGGCGCTCGCAACGATGCCAAATGCGTCTCAATCGAACACAAGATGGGCATTCACGCGTCGCCCACTGCTGTCATGCAATTCGGCGATGCTGGTGGAGCGACAGGCTACATCGTGGGCGAGCCTAATCGTGGCCTTGAGTACATGTTCATCATGATGAATCTTGCGCGTTTTGGCGTGGGCTTGCAGGGCGTGGGCATTGGCGAGCGCTCGTATCAGCGCGCCGTGTCCTTTGCGCGAGATCGCGTGCAGTCACGCGACGTCGGCGCGCCGCGTGAACCGTCGGTGTCGATCATTCACCACCCCGATGTGCGCCGTATGCTGATGCGCATGCGCGCGCAAACTGAGGCGGCGCGAGCGTTAGCGATGGCAACGGCGTACGCGTTCGACCTCGCCGAGGCGCATCCCGACGCCGCCGTCCGCGCGACCAACGCATCGTTTGTTGACCTCATGATCCCAATCCATAAGGGCTGGGCAACCGAGATGTCGCAAGAGGTGACCTACCTTGGCATACAGGTTCACGGCGGCATGGGGTTCATCGAAGAAACCGGCGCTGCACAGTATTACCGCGACGCCCGCATCACCACGATTTATGAGGGCACCACGGCCATTCAAGCCAACGATTTGGTGGGCCGCAAGATGGCACGAGAAGGCGGCGTCACAGCCAAGGCATTGATCGCTTCCATGCGCGAATTTGCTGTTGAACTGGCGAAGTCGCAGCATCCGCATTTGAAGGCGACGCATGCTCGTCTGGTGCTGGGTATTGATGCGGTGGAGCGCACGGTTGAATTCAATCTTGCTAACTTTAAAGACAACGTACGCGCCTGTTTTGCGGGTTCAGTACCGATGGTGAAACTATTCGGCATCGTGTGCGGAGGCTGGCAGTTGGCGCGCGTGGCGCTGGAAGCAGAAAAGCGCATCAACGCTGGGCACGCTGACGCGGCGTTTTATGAAGCAAAGCTAGCCACGATGCGCTTCTTTGCCGACACCATGATTCCCGAGGCGATTGCCGCTGCGGACACCGTTGTCAACGGCGCTGAAGGCACGATGGCGATGGCAGAAGCCGCGTTTTAGGCCAAGCGAAGCGTCACTTTAGGAGCGGCTTTGCCGCGACCCGCCCTGTAACCGCCATTCGTTGGTCGCGGCGGAGCCGCTCCACAAGAATCAGGAATCACCATGTTGCAACTTCATTACTTCCCCTCTAACGCATCTATTACGCCGCACATCCTGCTCGAAGAAATGGGCTTGCCCTTCGAGCTGAAACTGGTTGATCGTGCGCAAAACGCGCAAAAATCAGCTGAATATTTGAAGCTCAATCCGAACGGGTTGATTCCCGTGTTGGTGGACGGCGATCTGGTGCTCTACGAGACGGCAGCGATCTGCCTGCACCTCACGGACACGCACCCCGAGTTCGGCTTTGCGCCCGCAGTTGGCAGCAAAGAGCGTGCGCAGTTCTACAAATGGCTGATGTGGATGACCAACACGCTACAGCCGGCGATGATCATGTATTTCTACAGTGATCGATTCACGTCGTCGACCGACCCGGAGGTGGTCGCGCAAATCACGGCGAAAACGCAGGAGCGTGTGGGGGGAATGCTTAAGCAGCTAGATGGCCATCTCGCCAGCACCGGCGGACCGTGGATGATGGGCGACAGGTTCAGCGTGCTCGACATTTACGCCTTCATGCTCGGGCGCTGGACACGGGTGTTTAGGGGCGATGCGTCGTCAACCCAGCCCGCGAGCTCGTCTGTTGCGTGGCCGAATCTCGGCCCGTTTATGCATCGCATGCTGGCACGCCCCGCCGTGCAGCGCGTGGTGACGAAAGAGGCGCTAAAAGAGCCTGTAATCTAGCCCGCGCGTGCACGAGCAGTTACAGCTTTCGTCTGTGAGCTTTATTATTAAGGGGCTATCGGGCTTTTATCCGCCAAGTCAACTTATGACTCAATTGAGCGCTAGCGCAAGCTGATAAAGCATTTCAGTGAAAAGCTGATTACACACAATCGCTCATTCGCGTCGTGACGACTATGCTCGCCATGGTTATGTTTACGCAATTTCTGACCACGCGAGCAACCTCTTGGCCACGCTAATTCCGTCCCTCGGATCAGCACGCTTCGACGCCAAAGGCGAGCTTCGACTCGCCGAGCGGCTGAAAGATTTTCTCGAAGACAACACGTGGGTGTGGCATAACCTGCCCGTTGGACCTCGCGGACGACATCCTGACTTTGTGCTGCTCAACCCCTCACGCGGTGTGCTCGTGCTGGAGGTCAAGGATTGGCGGCTCGACAACACCAGCAATTGGTCAAAGGTTGAAGTTGAGCTCATTACCTCGCGCGGGGTGGTGCGTGAGACCAATCCGATGGAGCAAGCGCGCGCGTACATGTTCACGGTGAAACAGTTGCTCGAGCGAGACACGCTGCTGCAGCACCCCGCCGGACACGTTTTTGCCCACCGGACCGCGTTATCGTTCGGCTTCGGTGTGGTCTTCACCAACATCACACGCCGCCAGTATGAGCAGGCAGAACTGGGCGACATCGTGCCCGGCCACCGTTGCATTTTTCGCGATGAAATGACCGAGAGCGCCGACCCGGAGCGTTTTCGCGAGCAGGTGTGGTCCCTGATGCAAATGCCACAGCGGCCCGCGCTATCACTGCCCCAGGTGGATCGCGTTCGGGCGCTGCTGTTTCCCGAGATCCGTATCACGCAATTTGCGCTTCCGTTTGAGGACGCGAGCGCGGGTGATCTCACATCGGCCGATCATGTGGCTGATCGCATGATGAGCGTGATGGATTTGCAGCAGGAACTCCTCGCCCGCAGCATGGGCGCGGGTCACCGCATCGTGCGCGGCGTCGCAGGTTCAGGCAAAACGCTGGTGCTGGCGTTTCGTGCCGAGCACATTGCGCGCGCCGCCACCCGGCCAGTCTTGATCCTCTGCTACGGCAACGGTATCGCTGGACGCCTCGAAAACGCGATGCAGGATCGTGGCATTGAAGACCGCGTGAAAGTGTCGACCTTTCACGCATGGTGTCGCCATTTACTCAAAACCTATGACATCGTGGCTCCGGATCGACGCGCCTTTGGTGACACGGGCATATGGCTCGCAGCCAACGTCGACGCCGTGCTGAGCGCAGCGCAGAAAGGCTTTATTCCGTCGGGCCAGTATGACGCGGTGCTGATTGATGAAGCCCATGACTTTGAGCCGCAATGGCTGGCGCTTGCTTCCACCATGGTCAATCCGGACACTCGCGCGATGATGATTTGCTATGACGACATGCAGGCAATCTACAAAGGCCGAACGCGACCGGTGTGGAGTCAGCTCGGCATCGAAGCGAAGGGCCGCACGACGGTGCTCAAGGTCAATTACCGCAACACCGCGCAAATACTTGGCTTTGCACGGCGCTTCGCCGCCGACATCATTGCCGCACCGGGCATGAGTGCGGATGAAGAGGATCCGGTCCTGGTGCCCCAGGATGGCGGTCGCGACGGGATCGAACCCGAGGTGCGCCGCTGCCAAAGCTATGACGGTGAGGCTCACGCCATCGCCGAATGGATCGCCGCGCGTCACAGCGCGGGCTATGCGTGGGGGCAGCTCGCGGTGCTGTTTCCAACACACGACATCGGCGCGCGCTTTGCTCGCGCATTGCAGCGGCTCGGCATTGCCATCGACGTGGCCAAAGAAAATCAAAGCCGGGTGCAGGCGAATGTCAACGCGGTGCGTTTGCTGACCATGCACAACGCGAAAGGGCTCGAGTTTCCGTGCGTGGCGATTGGCGGACTGGGCTGGTTTGGTGGTCAGCACAGCACGCTCGAAGACGACGTGCGCCTGACCTACGTCGCAGTTACCCGCGCCACGCACGAGGCGCTCTTGACGTACTCCCACGCATCGCCGCTTGTGGAGCGAATCATCGCGGTTTAGCGAGCGGGCAAACCGCTGCACGCATTAATCAGCCTTCGCGCCCGAGTCTTTCACCACTTTCGCCCACTTGGTGATTTCGCTTCGTTGATACGCAGCCAGTTCTTCGGGCGTGCCACCAACCACGTCGAGACCTGCGTCTGCCAAGCGCTTGGCGACATCCGGTAACTTCAAAATGCGACGCACCTCAGTTTGCCATTTGTCGATGATCGGCTTTGGCGTGTTGGCCGGCGCGAACAGCGCAAACCAGCTCACCGCGTCGAACCCCGGTAAGCCCGATTCAGCGATCGTAGGGATCTCCGGCGCGGCAGGCGAGCGGGTGCTGCTGGTTACTCCAAGCGCGCGCAGCTTGCCTTCGCGTACCAGCTGCAGGCTCGATGGCATGTTGTCGAACATCATGGTCACACGACCACCCAGCACGTCAGGAATCGCTGTGGCGCGCCCTTTGTACGGAATGTGAACCATGTCGATGCCAGTCATGGTTTTGAACAGTTCGCCGGACACATGGATGCTGGTGCCCGAGCCGCTGGAGGCGAAGGTCATCTTGCCCTCTTTCTTCCCGAGCGCGATGAAGTCCTTCAAGTTTTTCGCAGGCACATCGTTGTG